>CALFUF010000087.1 GCA_937916405.1 uncultured Prevotella sp. | reverse complement strand
AACGGTTGAAAGGATGCTTCTAACTCCCTCGAAGGACGGCACTAATACCCCATCAACAGTAATCGGATACCCCTACGCAAGGCATCTTCATCCTCGATCGAAGACATCTCTTTCAACGACGAAAAAGACCCGTCGGACCACAAAAACGGTTACACGGTTACACTGTAACCATGTCCCCTCAAAAGACAATAACCGCTTCTGTAAACTCTAATAGTGTTTTAAAATCAATGTATTACGATTCTTGTCAGATAAAATTCCATCACTTGTGTGGTTACGGTTACAACTGTAACCATGTAACCGCCCAGACTCCCTTTCGAGAGCTTGGGCGGAGTAGTAGGATTCCTGAAAACAATCTCTATATACTAACTTCTAACCATAACTATCAATATTGTGAGACTTTCACGTCACTCACGGTGATGGAGCCACCGTAGTTGTTGATACTCCAGCAGTTCTTCTGGATACCGTATATACGCTGGGTGTCACAGACAACGTCATTGATGTACATGACGAGTACCGAGTTGTCGGTATAGATGTCGATGTTGTACTCGTTGTTGGCAGGACGATAGAACCCATAGCCGTCGGCACCCTCGATGAAGCCCTTGCCTTCCTCACCCTCTTGTTCGAAGTTTACCTTACGGTCGTTCTCATTCTCAGGATTGACAACCAGGGTATAATATTTCTTTGAGTCAGTCGCCCGTACGAAGGATACGCCAAACTTATCCCAGTTGTTAGACGTGGTCACCTTGAACGAGATGTGGTTATGAGCACCCAAGCGGTTGTAAAGCACGTAGGCATCATCACCGGAGAGTTGACCGTTGTTGTAACCATTAGACGCCATGACCTTCAGTTCCTGCTGCTGACTGTATTTGGCAGCCATCGCCGGCACAGCACCTAACGACAGTGTACCGTCCTCATGCTGGATCACCTTGTGGCATACCATTGATCCCGACCAGTTAGGCTCGTTGCCGTCGCCAGCACCAACGTTGATGTTCTTCTCGTCGATGTCGGCACCAGAGCGGAATGGTGACCAGCCCCAGATATAGCGGTCGGTACCGTTGGAGGCTGTCTTGCCGGCATAGAACGCACGGGTGTCAAGAGCACCCTCACGCCATAGGGGACCGTCGGCAGGCCATTTGGGACCACTGTTAAAGGCATCCTTCAGGTCCTCGTAAGAGGTTGCCATCAGATACTTCACCTTGCGGCTCCAACTGGTTCTCACACTCTCGCTGTAGACGAGATACCAGTAGTTACCCATCTTAAAGATGTCGGGACATTCTAACATACGGTCCCATATCATCTTGAAGCGACCTATGTGCTCCCACGTCTTCAGGTCGGTCGATTTGAACTCTGCGAAGCAGGGATCACCGCCACCCGTGGGGTAGGTAGAGATGACCATGTGGTAGAGGTTATCGTCGGCAACGAATATCTGCGGGTCGCGGAAGTCATTACCGGAGTAACCGAACTCAGGACCATTGAGCGCCCAGAGGTTGTCTTTTGTCCACGTCTTGAAATCAGTGGAAGTGGCACGCATCACTACCTCACGGTTCTGGCAGTTGCCATTATGACCGGTGTAATAGATATAGTATATGCCGTCCTTCTCGTAGGCACAACCTGTACCGATGGCGGCATCTTGCTGATAGTCGTTGTCGCCGAAGGGGATGATCTCGCCGAGGGATGTGTAGTTGCATCCGTCCGTGGTCTGAACCCCCCAGATGGGGTGGAAGCGCTTATCCATATTGTTATCGTACTCCTGCAGATAGAGCACCTTGAAGTCGCCTGCTTTCTGGTCGTAGAACGGCATGGGGTCACCGACACGTCCAATGGCTGGAGTATAATAGGTTGAAAATCCCTTTTCGTCAGTGGGGACGAAACGCTGCGTTGTTCCTGCCCAGTCCTTGGCGGGGTCGCCAGTGACTTTGTCGTCGCTGCAGGCTGTCAGGGTTGCGGCAAAACCGCAACATACCTGACAAGCGAGGATGATATTGAAAATCTTGGGTTTCATAATTTCTTATTCTGCTTAAGTTTCTAAACTATTCTTTTCCTACGTAATTGTAAGCGTTGAGCATGATGGTACCCATGTTGTCATGGTAGTTAGAGGTGTAAGGTGTCGGTGAGTTCCAGTCGAGCACACCAGAGCCGAGACAGATGATACCGCCCTTTCCATATTCGCCGTTAGCCGCCTTCAGTTCCCATGATGACACGTTGCCGTCACCACCTAAGGCACGTCCGCCAGTCTTTGCCTCCACAGCCTCCTTGTCAGGATAGTCGCCCCAGAATCCATACTGTGACGTGGTGTTGCAGATGGTGTAGCCCTCATCGAGCGTGATGACACGGTCGTCACCCAGTCCTGGCGACCTCTTCAAGTTCTTCCACAGCGGATGATTGATGTCAAAGACTCTGTAGGTCCACGGGTCTGCACCCATCAGGTCGGAGCCTTCGCCGTCCGTACCCCATACGTTGTTGGGATAAGCATCCTCAGGCATAGCACCGAGAGCGATGGCATAGTTGACAGCCGAGCGTTGCAGCACGAATCCGACACCACGGTCTCTAAGCTCCTTCATTTTAGAGAGTGCCGTCATCGCTTTCGTCTCTGCATCCACGAAGCCGTTATAGGTTCCATAAGGTGTGCAATGACGGTGGAAGAATACGAACTTCACCTCGTCAAGCGAGATGTTGTCACTGACAATGTCGTCCCATGACACATACGCCGCACCAGGAATATTACCGGTGAGCCACTTGGCTGCCGCCTTCTCCTCAGGATTCAGCATCTCCACGTTCTCTGCCTCGCCAACGAAGATGGCTACGGGGTTCTGGATAAGCGTCACATACACCGTATAAGTGTTTGTTGCCGTATTGTCGGTGACAACAATCTCAAGCGGCTCGGTGAAGTTGGCTTTCGTGCCGCTGGCAGGACTGCACACAGCATCTTCGCTGCACACGGTCTCGAAGGTAGCGTTTGACAAGTCGATACCGCTGTTGCCTGTCACGGAAACCGTGATGCTCTTGTCCTCCTGGTTAATAGCACCCTTGACACCTTCTAAGATGAACGACGACATGATAGCCTCGTCGTTGCGGACAGAAATCTGATACTCCATCTGCAGGTCGCCATTCGTGACGCGCAGGCTCTTGGAACCGTCAAGGTTCAGACGGTCGCCCACCTTGAAGTTGGAAGTAGCACCAGGTGACAATATCAGACTTGTAATCTCCATATTGTCCTTGGTAGAGAAGTCGACTGGCACCTTCACCTTGAGCAGGCGTTTCTCCAGATTGACGGTAGCCCTGTATTCACCATTGAGGATCAGTTCCTCTACCAGACAACTGCCACTGACTTTCATGTCGCTGGTGTTGTCCTTAGAACAGGCAGTGAGTACTGCGACAACACCGCAGAACAACAAACCTGCAAGGAATATATTTTTAATCTTGGTAATCATATTATTTATTTTTATATTTTAAATTGTTATTTGGGCTAAAAGCCGTATTACCACTGTCCGCAGTTCTGCTCGTAGTGTCCGTTAGCAGCCTTGTACTGCTCATCGGGGATAGGCAGATACTCGTTCTTATTGGCAGTGAAGGAAGAACCCGACAGGAAGTTCATCTTGGCTCCCTCCTCGGTATAGAACTTGTTGATGACTGTAGCGGCATCACCCCAGCGCACGAGGTCGAAGAAACGCTCTGACTCCATGGCAAGTTCCAGACGACGCTCCATCTTCACAATCTTCAGTGTCTCGTCCTTGCTGTAAGTTCCGTTATACTTGTTGACAGCGTAGTGTACACCATACTTGACAGGATAGGTAGAGACGATACTGTTCTTTGCCATGCCGATAGCACGGTCGCGCACCTGGTTCACCAGTGTGATAGCCTCTGACGTATTACCCAGCTGAGCCTGAGCCTCCGCACGCATCAGCAGCACGTCGGCATAGCGGAACACGATGCGGTTCATGGACGATGCCCACTGGTTGTCGCAGTTAAAGAGATAAATGTCGGTCAGTGCGGGGTCAACGTTCTGCTTCAGTGAAACGTTCCAGCCATACATACCACTACCGGCTCGGCTCCAGGTGTTGCTCTTCTCTATCATGAAGTTAGTGTTGAACATATAAGGAGTGCCTGGCACACCGACTGTGACGAACAGACGGGGGTCTACAGTCTCGCTGCCGCCTACTTCATAGTCGGTAGTAGAGGCATTATCCAAGATGGGCAGGCCATTGCTGTTCGTGCGATAGGCATTCACCAGACTGTGAGAGGGCTTGTAGAAGTCGTTTCCAGAGTCATGTACTTTGGGAATACATGGCACTATCAGACGGTTGGCAAAGTTCAGGTTTCCCCATGTGGTACCATCGTTTCGTGAGTACTGGATTGCCCAGATGCTCTCTTTACCATTCTCGTAAGCCTCCTCGGGACGGAAGTTGTTATGCAGATCGCTCTCCAGTCCGTAGCCGGCACCTGTATAGACCGAGAGAGTCGTATACTGCAGTACCTTCTGCAGATCCTCCTGACTGATACTGGTCACTTGGTTGGAGTTAGCATCGTCCTGATGATATGCCTTATAAAGATATACCTTAGCAAGGAAAGCGGCAGCCGCAGCCTTAGTAGGACGTCCCTTCTCGGTCTGGGTGACAGGCAGCACTTGGTAGGCATCCTCCAGATCATTGATAATCTGCTGCCAGCCCTCATCGTTCGTGTATTCAGTGTTCGAGAGGGTATTGTAGTCGTCCTCTGTCATGTTCTGCTTGTTCACGAAAGGAATCTTCTTAAACAAACGCTTCAACTGGAAGTGACCATAGGCACGGAGGAACTTCATCTCTGCAGTACGCTGCTGGATCGTCGAATTTTCCTGATCAGCGACAGCCAACATGTCGAGTGACAGCGATACGCGTGACAGGTACTTATAAAGCTTGTTCCAGATAGAGGAGAACGGCCAGTCCTGAGTCATGACACCCGTACCTTTCTCCAAGCGGTGGAAGGGTTCACCGTCCGAGAAAGAAGCACCACCCACGTAGGCATCATCTGAACGGGTGTCATAGTTCCACAGCGAGAACGATGAGTTCATGTCTTCTATGGCAACCAGACCAGCATAGGCGGATGTCAGCACATCGTCAATATATTTAGGGTCTTTCACCTCGTCCTGCGTCAGTGTAGCCTGAGGCTTCTGGTCGTCAAGGAAATTATTGCAGGAAGCAAGCATACCGACAACACAGATGATATATAAATTCTTTGTTTTCATAATGATATCGTATGTTTAGAATGAAACGTTTAAGCCAAATGTCAGGTTCAGAGGGATAGGATAGTTGAATCCTGGGTTCTCTGGGTCTGAGCCCGTGAACTTGCCGCTCTTGATGGTCAGCAGGTTCTGCGCAGAGAGATAGACACGCAGACGGTCGAGATGCAACTTATCGGTGAAGCTCTTAGGAATGTTGTATCCTAACTGGATGGTGCGAAGCTTGGCAAACGAACCATTCTCAATATAATAGGTAGAAAGACGTCCCTCGTTGTTGGTGTCGGCTGTGGTCAGTGCAGGAATGTCGCTGCCAGGATTGGAAGGACTCCAAGCATCCAACACACGGATACCCTTGTTCAAATAGGGAACGTTGACCGTAGAGTTTGCCCAGAAGTCAGTGCGAGCCTTGAATCCGTGCGTATTGACATCAACACCCTGTACACCCTGCCAGAACATGGTGAAGTCGAAGTTCTTATACTGCAGGTAGATATTCAGACCCCAAGTGAACTTTGGTGTCGGGTCGAAGATCCACGTCTGGTCATCCTCAGTGATGTAACCGTCACCGTTAAGGTCCTTATAGCGGATACGTCCCAGTCCGGCACCCTGTTGAACAGCGTGGTTGTCGATCTCCTCCTGACTCTTGAACAGACCGTCGGCTACATAGCCTACCAGCGATCCCTTTGAGTTGCCGATAACGCTCAGCTTGCTGTTACCACCAAACTTACCGTTGGCTATCACTGTCTCAGGAAGCTTGGTAATCTCGTTGCGATAGAGACTGATATTACCGTTGACGTCCCAAGAGAATCCGTTCGCCAATTTATGGCGATAGCCTAATGAGAACTCCCAACCGGTGTTCTTCATCTCACCAGCATTAATCCACTGACCGCTACCCTCACCCATCGAGGCAATACCCTCCATGAAGAGCAGAATGTCGGTGGTCTTCTTATGGAACCAGTCAACACTACCGTAAATATCGTTGCGCAGCATGGCGAAATCAACACCGATGTTGTGCTGGGTGGTGGTCTCCCACTTGATGTCCTCGTTACCGCGCTGTGAACGTACATATCCCGTAGGAATGGCAGCACCACCGTTCGTACCATTGATGTCGTAGGCGGAGCCTGACTGGTTCTCGTCCCAGATGTTAGCAGACACCAGTGCTTGATACAGCGTATAGCGTGCTGTATTGTCAATGGCCTGGTTACCGGTCTGACCCCATGAGTAGCGCAGCTTCAGGTCGTCGAGCCAAGAACTGGTTTTCTGCATGAACTTCTCCTGGGTGATACGCCAACCTGCAGAGACAGAGGGGAAGGTACCGTACTGCTTGTTCTCACCGAAACGACTCGATCCGTCATGACGGATGGTGAACGAAGCCATATACTTGTCATCGTAGGTGTAGTTTACCTTTCCGAAAAATGATACCAGCGAGTAGCCATTGCCGAAACCTGTTGCCAACTGGCGACCAGTACCTGCAGAGGGCCACATGTAGTCAGTACTCAGGATGGCAAGCTCGTAACGCTGGGCATCGCTCATATTATAGTTCTGACGGTTCACCTCCATACCAACCATGGCATCACCACGGTGCTTGTCCTTCTCTAAGTTGTAGGTAGCAATGGCATTCCACATCCAGTTCATCCAGTGCTCCTGCTTGCTCTCGGCGGCTGACTCTGTACGTTTCATCTTACCATTGACTATCGGATAGAGGAAGAAGCGTTGCTGCTTCTGCGTATAGTCCATACCCAAGGTAGTGCGGATGGTGAAGTTCTTAAACGGGGTAATACTCAGATGGGCATCACCGAACATACGCCACTGGGTGTATTCGTTATTCTTATTATTATAGAGCATGCTCATCGGGTTCTCACGCTCCGAATAGGCACCAAGAGCCTGAGCAAACTCTCCATTCTCCGCATAGATGGGGAAATTGGGGTTAAACTCCAGGGCATTCTCCAGTATACCACCAGGGGCGGAGACACCCTTTGTACGGTTCACGGTGAAGTTCTCACCAATCACCACCTTGCCATCGAACAGCTTATAGTCGGCATTGGCACGACCAGACAGACGGCTGAAGTGCGAGTCCTTAATGGTACCCATATTATCGTAGTAGCCCACGGAGAAGAAGCAGTTGCCTTTCTCATTGCCGTTGCTTACAGAGAGGTTGTACTGCTGTACGACACCTGTGCGAGTAATTTCCTTGAACCAGTCGGTGTCTGAAGAGCGTACCGAAGCCCCCTCGTCTAAGAACATATCCATCGACATACTGTTCAATACGGGATTGCCTTGAGCATCGTAGGCCCAATCGAAGTTGTAGCCTAAGTTGTTGTTGGGATTCAGACCGTCGTTAACGTTTGCCTGCCAAAAGGCACGACCCCATTGCTTGGCATTCATTGTCTCAATCTTGTTTGTATAAAAAGAGGCAGCCACAGAAGTGTCGAAGTTTACCTTCACCTTACCGTCCTTACCCCTCTTGGTAGTAATGATAATCACACCATTGGCAGCGCGGCTACCATAGATAGAGGCAGAGGCGGCATCCTTCAATACCTGAATAGACTCGATATCATTACCGTTCAACTCATGCATACCCGATGTCGTGGGCACACCATCGATGATGTAGAGTGGATCGACACCAGAGTTCAGGGTGCCCTCACCACGAATACGTACCGTTGCGGCACCTTCCAGATTACCATCGGCTTGGATATTCATACCTGGCACACGACCCTGCAGAGCCTTCATCGGGTTGTTCTCATTCTGCTTGGCAAGTTCACTGACACTGACTACCGAAACGGCACCAGTCAGGTCTGCCTTACGCTGGGTGGTATAACCTGTTACAACAACCTCGCTGAGTGCTAAGGCATCATCCTGCATCGTCACCTTCATGCCATTGGCTGCAGGTAACTCTTGAGTCTGATAGCCGATGTAGGAGATGACCAGTGTCTTACCGGCAGCCACCTTCAACGAGAAATTACCGTCAAAATCGGTCACTGTACCGTTTGACGTACCCTTTTCCATCACAGTAGCACCGATAACTGGCTCACCTGTCTGGTCGATAACATTACCTGTGATTGCCTCCTGCGCGTACATTATAGTACATAGCGCCAAGGCGAGGAAACTTAAAATGAATCTTTTCATTTGTTCCATTTGCTTTTTAGGTTTTTGTTAGTACTAATTTTGTTAACTTCATAATCTGACGCAAAGATACGATTGTATCGGGCGAACAATTAGAAATTATCGTTCGCAGACTAACAAAAATGTTACATGGAACAAATGTTGACTATTATGTTTAATTCGTTAACTCCCGCAACTCAGAAGGATATTTGCCGTATTGCTCTCGGAAACATTTCGAGAAATAGGCAGGTGTATTGAATCCTACCTCAAAGGCAATCTCCTGAACGGTCTTAGTGGTTGTGGAAAGTAACACATAACCCTGTTGGAGACGAATCTTACGGAGCAACTCCACTGGTGACAGTCCTGTGATTGACTTCACCTTGCGGTATAATTGTACACGACTCAGCCCTACCGTCTCTCCCAGGTCTTCCATCTTCATATTTGGATTTGACATGTTCTGGCGGATAGCCTCATTCAGGGTCTCGGCGAAGATGGTATCTTGAGAGCGGACGGGTGGCAACTGCTCCTGGGACATCTCAAAGACCTGTCGCAAAGTGCGGTTGTCGGCATTGGTATAGAACAGGGTCTCCTCCTCGTTCAATGACTGCCGCTGTCGGATGGCACGACGTGTCAGGATATAGGCTCGCCAAATAGTTATCACGGCGATTACCAATAGAACTATCAGCACCAGACTTCCCCATAATGCCTTGCGCTGGGTGTTGTATAATCCCAAATAGTCTTCCAACTTATCCTGTATAGTCACCATATGATCGTTTTGTCTCATCAACTCTATCGATTCCGTTGTCACTAAATCCACATTATCAGGGGTGATGACGAACCCTAACATGGGGTTCTCACGCTCATAAGGCTTGCCTGTCAGGATATCAATAGCCAGTCGGATAATCCTTTCACCATGAGTGGGGTAATAATAGGTTCCTATCTGATGACCTAATGTCACATACTCTAAGCCTTCATGAGGCATACCATCAATACCCAGAATCTTAACTCTTCCCTCAACATTCTGCTCTACCACAGCCTTATAGACTCCCGTTGCCATTCCGTCGTTATGACAAAAGATAAAAGTGTGGTCTAATTGCTTGATGTCTGAATGACGAAGCGAGTCTATCAGTTCCGTGGCAAGGCGACAGGAAGAGTCACTTGACCAGTCGCTTTTCCGACAAATATATTCCACTTCAGGCAATGCTTTCATTGCCTTCTCAAAACCTTGATGGCGCTCTAATGCGGGTGTACTGCTCAATAATCCCGTAATCTCCATCACCAATGGTTTTTTGCTCGTTGTATGATGACTCTCATCTTTTACTAATGAGGCAATGTATTGTCCCACTATATAACCTGCCTCAATGTTATTACCACCAATGAAGGCGGTATAATCGGCACTGGTCTTACGATCGAAACTGACCACGGGAATACCTGCTTTAAGGACTCGGGCAATGGCTTCATTGATAACCTGTGTATCCTCGTAGGGGGCTACCACCATCAAGTCAATGCCTGTTTGTGCCAGACTGTCTATCTGATGAGCCTGCAAATTAGGATCGTCATACGAATTGGCTATGTTCACCCTGACATCATGCTCATATAAGTGCTGGGCTCCCAGCATCTCTTGGTTCACTTTCTCGCGCCAAGATCCCTTTGAGCACTGTGCGACACCAATCTTATAGGTTTTCTCACGCTCAGAACAAGAAGTCAGGATTATCAATGCTATTAACAGCATGACGCATACACAACTTTTCCTCATGATTGCATTTAGTTTTATGTTTTTGCAGCAAAGATAGGAAAAAAAATATGAAATAAAGAAAACTCCGCCCAAGAATCATTGAGAAACTTGGGCGGAGTAGTAGGAGTCAATCCTGAAATACAATCTTTACGTCTAACTATAATTAACTATTAACATATTTATCAGATTGACATCAGGTACTCGATACTGTTCTTAGCCAGTTTAAGAATGTTGCCTTGGCAAGAGTTGTTCTTGGGGTTGGCGCTAACATCCTTGCTACCATCCTCGTTCTTCATCGAGA
>CALFUF010000086.1 GCA_937916405.1 uncultured Prevotella sp. | reverse complement strand
ACTGTACAGTGTGAGGATGAGATTAGTGGATGTGCCTCTGCCTTAGGAGCCTCTTTCGCAGGAGCCTTAGGTGTGACATCTACCTCAGGTCCTGGTATCTGCCTGAAGTCTGAGGCGATGAACCTTGCAGTGATTATGGAATTACCATTGGTTGTACTTGATGTACAACGTGGCGGTCCTGCTACGGGACTTCCAACGAAGTCTGAACAGACAGACCTTCTGCAAGTACTCTTCGGTCGTAATGGTGAGAGTCCGATGCCCGTACTGGCTGCCACCAGTCCTGCGGATTGTTTCGATGCTGCTTATCAAGCTAGTAAGATAGCATTAGAGCATATGACTCCAGTTGTGTTGTTGACTGACGCGTATATTGCTAATGGTTCTGGTGCCTTTAAGCTGCCAGAGATAACCAAGCTTGATGCCATCAATCCTCCATATGTTCCAGAGGAGTTGAAGGGGAAGTGGACACCTTATATGCGTGCAGAAAACGGGACTCGCTATTGGGCTGTTCCTGGTCGTGAGGGATTCACCCATATCCTTGGTGGTTTGGAAAAAGACTCAGAAACAGGTGCTATCTCAACGAATCCTGAGAATCACGATTTGATGACCCGTCTGCGTCAGCAGAAAATAGCTAATATCCAGGTTCCCGACTTGGAGGTAGAGGGTGATGTGGAAGATGCTGATTTGCTCGTAGTTGGCTTTGGCTCTACCTATGGTCATCTGCATTCTGCTATGGATGAGCTCCGTGGCAAAGGCTATAAGGTGGCTCAGACCCACTTTAAATACTTGAACCCACTACCTAAGAACACTGCAGAGGTGCTCTCTCGTTATAAGAAGGTGGTTGTCGCTGAGCAGAATATGGGACAATTAGCTGCCTACCTGCGTATGAAAGTCGACAACTTTACGCCTGAGCAGTTTAATCAAGTAAAGGGTCAGCCTTTCGTAGTGGAAGAGTTAGTCAACGCATTTGAGGACATTTTAAAGAAGTAAAGCTATGAGTACATATAAAGCACAAGATTATAAAAAAGGACAGCCTCGTTGGTGTCCTGGATGTGGTGACCATTTTTTCCTGGCATCACTGCATAAAGCATTGGCAGAGATAGGTGTTGCTCCTTATGACACAGCCGTTATCTCTGGTATTGGCTGTTCCAGCCGTCTGCCTCACTATATGGCGACCTATGGTATGAATACTATCCATGGTCGTGCCGCAGCGATTGCCACAGGTGCTAAGGTGGCTAATCCCAATCTGACCGTCTGGCAAGTATCAGGTGACGGTGACGGACTTGCCATTGGTGGTAACCATTTCATCCATGCCAACCGTCGTAACATCAATCTGAATATGATCCTGCTCAACAACCGCATTTACGGATTGACGAAAGGACAGTATTCTCCTACAAGTCCCCGTGGCTTCGTCTCTAAGTCGAGTCCTTATGGTACGGTGGAGGATCCTTTCCGTCCTGCGGAGTTGTGTTTTGGCGCTCGTGGACATTTCTTTGCCCGTGCCGTCGCAACCGATTCAAAGGGTACGGTGGAGATATTGAAGGCTGCCTATGCGCATAAAGGTGCTGCTGTCTGTGAGATTTTGCAGAACTGTGTTATCTTTAATGATGGAACACATGAGAGTGTCTACAACAAGGAAGGTCGTAAGAAGAATGCTATCTATGTACGCCATGGCGAGAAACTCGTCTTTGGTGAGAACGATGAGTTCGGACTCGTACAGCAGGGTTTTGGACTGAAGGTGGTGGAGATTGGCAAGGACGGCTATACCTTGGATGATGTCCTCGTTCACGATGCCCATTGTGAGGACAACACCTTGCAGTTGAAACTCGCCCTGATGGGTAATGGTGACGGTTTCCCCAT
>CALFUF010000085.1 GCA_937916405.1 uncultured Prevotella sp. | reverse complement strand
TGCCGCATGCGCTTGCTTCTGATTATCAATGCGTTAAGATTTAGTTATATAGAAGGAAATTCTAATAGTATGCGAAAAGTTATTGGTATTGGTGAGACAGTTCTTGACATCATCTTTCGTGATGAGCAGCCTATCAGTGCTGTTCCTGGTGGCAGCACTTTCAATGCGGTGGTGTCTCTTGGACGCTCTGGGGTCAATTGTAGTATGATTAGTGAGACCGGAAATGACCGCTTGGGACGGAATATCATTCACTTCTTGGAAGAGAATGGGGTTGACTCCTCTAATATCTATGTTTACCCTGAGTCAAAGTCGCCTTTGTCTCTTGCTTTCCTTAACGAGAAGAATGATGCCGAGTATATTTTCTATAAGGACCATCCCAACGATCGTATCGATTATATCTATCCTGATATACAATCTGACGACATTGTACTTTATGGCAGTTTCTTTGCCTTGAATCCTGTCATTCGCCCACAGGTATATGCTTTCCTGGACTATGCCCGTCAACATGGTGCGATTCTTTATTATGATGTTAACTTCCGATCCTCGCATCGTCTTGAGGTCATGAAGATAACACCTAATCTTTTGGAGAATCTGGAACTTGCCGATATCGTGCGTGGCTCGTCAGAGGACTTTGATATCCTTTTTAATAAAAATGATCCTGATACGGTCTATCGCTCCCAGATTTCATTCTATACCAAGAAGTTTATTTATACTCGTGCTGCAGAGCCTGTTGAACTCAGGGCAGAGAATGGTTTCAGCAAACAGTATCCTGTCTTTGCCACCAAGACGGTCAGCACAATCGGCGCTGGTGATAATTTCAACGCTGGTTTTATCTTCGGATTGATAAAGAACAATATCACTCGAAAGGAAATTGTAAATGGACTGACAGAGACGCAATGGGACAACGTGATTCAGAGTGCTTTGGAGTTTTCCGCGGAATGCTGCCGCAGCATCAATAATCATGTGTCTGTGGAGTTTGGAGCACAAAAGAGACAGGAACTGGAACAAGCTTTATCCGCAATAGAAGAATAATTAAATACAATATGACTATGCAAGAGATTACAAACAAAATCTATTATGTGGGTGTCAACGACCGTAACAAATCATTGTTCGAGGGCTTATGGCCTCTGCCCAACGGTGTAAGTTATAACTCGTATCTGATTGACGACGAGAAAGTATGTCTGATTGATACGGTGGAGGTAGACTTCTTCACTCAATTTATTGAGCATATCCATGAAGTGATTGGTGAGCGTCCTATCGATTATCTGGTTATTAACCACATGGAGCCAGACCATAGCGGTTCTATTGCCTTGATTAAGAAATACTATCCCAATATCCAGATCATCGGCAATAAAAAGACATTCCAGATGATGGAGGGCTTCTATGGTATTGCTGAGGGTACTGTGGAGGTGAAAAACGGCGATTCCATCGAACTGGGCAACCATACCTTGAATTTCGTACTGACTCCTATGGTACACTGGCCAGAGACCATGGTGACGCTCTGTGGTAACGTGCTCTTCTCTGGTGATGCCTTTGGCTGCTTTGGCGCCTTGAACGGTGGTGTCATTGACGAGCAGATTAACTGTGACACCTTCTGGTTGGAGATGGTTCGCTATTACTCCAACATCGTAGGTAAGTATGGTACTCCTGTACAAAATGCCCTCAAGAAACTTGCCGATGTGAAACTTGACTATATCTGTGCTACCCACGGTCCTGTATGGCACCAGTATATTGATAAGGTAGTGGCAGAATATGACCGTATGTCGAAATATGAGACAGAGCCGGGTCTTGTCATCTGCTATGGTACGATGTATGGCAATACAGAGCGTGCCGCCGAGGTGATTGCCCGTGCTGCCTCTGAGGCTGGTGTGAAGAATATCGTGATGTACAATGTCTCTAAGACTCACCACTCCTATATCATCCGTGATGTGTTCCGCTATAAGGGATTAATCGTAGGTGCTCCTACTTATAATACGGCACTCTACCACGAGATGGATGTGCTGCTCTCAGAGTTAGCAGGTAAAGATATCAAGAACCACCTGTTGGGTTGGTTCGGCTCTTACGGCTGGGCTTCCAAAGCTGTGAGTGAGATTGCTCGTTGGAATGAGGAAAAACTGCATTACGAACCCGTTGGCGAGCCTGTTGAGATCAAACAGAGCCTAACCCCTGAGACCAAAGCAGCATGTGTGGCATTAGGACAGGCAATGGCTGCCCGCCTGAAACAAGAATAACAAACTGTTCACTGGTTGAGAAACTGCCGATCAGATATTACTTTTTCAGTATCTGGTCGGCATGTTCTTTGGTCTTCACCTGTTTGCCAGCAAAGATCTGCTCTATAATACCCTCCTCATTAATAATAAAGGTGGTGCGGATGGTACCCATCGTCTTCTTGCCGTACATATTCTTCTCACCCCAGGCACCCATTGCCTCCAACAACGTATGGTCGATATCGGCTATCAGTGGGAAGGGCAGTTCATGTTTCTCCTTGAACTTCTGATGGGAGGCAGCAGAGTCCTTGCTGACACCCACTACCTCATAGCCAGCCCCCTGCAGCTCCTTGTAGTTATCACGCAGGCTGCAAGCCTCAGCAGTACAACCGCTAGTATTGTCCTTGGGGTAGAAGTACAGCACGAGTTTCTTACCCTTATAGTCACTCAGACGGATCTCACGTCCGTTCTCATCCTTGCCCAGCATCTCAGGCGCCTTGTCTCCAATATTCATTGTCTGATGGTTTAATAGTAAATTCTTTGGTTGCAAAGATACAACTTTTTTCCAAACCTCCTTTTATTTTCGATAATCTTTTATTTTAATATATCCGATTAATTGTGTCAATTCTTCATATACAGGAAAGGTAACTCGCTGATTATCAATAGCGAGGCTTTTCTTTTTGTGTCAATCATCATCAGCCTCTTGACACAAGTTCTTTTTCGTTGTATCTTTGCAACAAAAACGAAAAGATATGAAGAAGATGTGGGTAATAATGGGGATGTATGTTCTGTTGTCATGTGCGGCAAAAACACAAAAGGAAGTACCACAAGGGGTATTCGGAAGAAATATCCCTGATAGTTGTTCGGATAAGACAGATTGCATTGAGGATGATTCTGAGCTAGGTATCTTTTCACTTCCCTATAGACCAGGTGTAATTCCGGAAGACGATCACAAAATATATGATGTCGTAGAACAGATGCCAGAATTTCCTGGAGGTTATGAGGTCATGCAGGAATTTATAAAACGTGTCATGGAATATCCAGCCATTGCTAAGAAACAAGGTATTCAAGGCAGGGTCGTTCTTACTTTCGTGGTAGAGAAAGACGGCAGTCTTACGAATATTATCTGAGTTTAATTATATTTTGTACTATCAATCCTATAAATCTTGTTAAATAGC
>CALFUF010000084.1 GCA_937916405.1 uncultured Prevotella sp. | reverse complement strand
CCCCCTTAAGGGGGACAGATATAAGAGGGGGTGAGGCCTCAGAAGGGGGCTGCACCGTAGTAGGTGAGCCGGTTCTTATCGTGCCTCTCGATGACTTTGTCCTCCGAGCCCTTGTTCTGGTGCAGGATGCACGTGATGCAGCACTTCCTGTCGGCGGCCAGCTTCATCAGCTCCTCCATGACCTCCTGCGCCAGCACACCGTCGTTGATGTCGTTCACCAGGTCGCGGATGCCGTCGACGATGACCAGGTCGGGATTGCAGCTGCCGACGGCCACGCCCAGCAGTTCGCGCCGCTGCTTCCAGGGGAGGCACCGCACGTTGAAGACGTCAATCCGGCTGACGTCTCCGCCCGTCATCGGCATCAGGCGGTGCCTCATGATGTCCTGCGTCGACTCGTCGCTCTGCTCCGTGTCGTACCACAGCACGCGCAGCGGCTCCTCACGCTCGCGGTGGAACGAGAGTACGTCGCGGACCGTAGAGCAGGCCATCAGCATCGAAGACAGGAAGGTCTTGCCGCTCTTGGCCTTGCCAGTGACGGCCACCAGCTCGCCGCGCGGAAAACACGGCTTGCCGAACAGCCTGAAAAGGAAGTCCATCGGCTTCAGCTGCTTCTCCGGGGTGATACGCAGCAGCTCAAGGGTGTTCTCTTCGGGTGTGACGGTTGTGGGTTGCCCAGCCTGGCTGAGCGCCCCCGTGATCAATTCCTGATTGTCCATGTCTTGCTTTCAATTGTTCGTTAATTTCTCTATATCTGTCCTCGCGATGACAGGGCAAAGTTACGTCAATATCGCGAGACAGCCAAGAAAACGATGTCACTTCAATGTCACTTTCGAAGCCGTAACTTCATGCACCGGTTGTAGAGCTTGTCAACGGATGCCTTTGTGCCGAGATTGGTCTGTTCTGACAGGAATGTCTGTAGATGGTCCTTCGTCCCGAAGATGGCGAAACGTTCGTACAATTCGACGAAGCACATCATCACCTCCTGTTTCTGGATCTTACTGAAGTCGAACGACAACTTGCTGCTCTCTTCCTGGTTTTTCACTTGCCCTAGTTCAGCGACTTGGGCCTTCAATTCTCTTACTTCTGCCAGCAGCATGGCCAGCAGTTCTCTGTTTTTCATTTTGTTCATAGTTTTGCCTTGGCGCTTATGCCACCACCCTGCGGGCGGTCGGTCAAGCCTCGGCAAAACGGTCGGGACCGGTTAATCTTAGGTCTTCAGTGTCATCTCATCGGTATCTTTTAGGAGTTGATATCGCCCCACTCTCTGCATCCATCAAGAATCCACGTAACCGCCTGCCCATCTACGGACTGGCCAACGATGACATCTTCAGCGGATTGCCAGCCTTCATTGCAGACTCTCTGCCTGGCCGATGGGGTAATGCCGTGTTCGACGCCTGGGCTGCCGAGAATGGAATACGCGCATCAGAGATTACTTCGGTGGACAAGTTACTCTTCATCGGCAAGCGAGGTATGGGTGCATTAGAGTTTGAGCCTGCCGAGAAAGTCGGGCAAGAACGTAGTTCCCAACTTTCGGAACTTTACAAGAAAGCCTTGGAGATTCTACAAGGGCGCGAGGAGGTGACTGTTGCAGGTGACGACCTGTCGCTCAATGCCCTTCACGAAGTGGGTATCTCGGCGGGCGGCAACCACTCGAAAGCTGTTATTGCCATTGATCGTCAGACCGGCGAGATTCGTAGCGGTCAAGTGATACACCCCGAAGATTACAGGCCAATTCGCGAAAGAACTTCGTGAAGCGCTGATGCGTGCCCGTTCTGGGAAATTGAATCAGTCGGAGAGAGAAAGTGTCCGCCGTTCAGAAAAGGTATTGAAAAAATACAATGCAGTCTGGAAATAACGAAACGGTGTTCACGGATTTAGTCTTTGAAAGAATTGATGATGTATCAATTCTTTCAAATTTTTATTGTGGCATCCAAGAGATGGATGACTTCATACACGAAAAGGAGCAAGGCAGTTTTCGGGTTACGAAAACACCGCTCGGCTTTGCCGCTTTGCCCGTCAAAGAACCTTGCTTCCACACCAAACAACGTTTTCCGTGGCTCACCGCTTTCAGCGTTGAAATCGCTCCCGTCGCCCATCGGTCTGGTCTTATCATTCACAATTTACGCCACTGCTCGATGTCGTCCTTGTACGTCTCGATGTGGTGTCGGCAGATGTTTTCCAGTAGTCCCGTGACACTCATCCGTCGCGTCTCAGACAGGCGAAGGACTATCAGGTCAAGTTGTTGGCGGACATCCTCACTGACGAACACGGGACGGCGGTTGACGATTCTCGGCACTTGGAGGAAGGTTGCCCGATACTCGTCAAGGGATAGTTTGCGCTGCTTGCTGCTCACACGATGGGCAACGGTCACGGTTTCTTCTTTTCTTGGCGGAGTGTCCTTTGGGAATCTTTCACTGGCCACCTGTTCGGCAACCTTGGCAAGACTCTCACCGTCCTCATGGGATTTCGAAGTCGGGATGAAGTCCTTCAGTCTCTCGTCGCTGAACTGCATCTCACTCTCTTTGGTCTCGTTGTTTTTAATGCTCATAATACATACATTATTTAAGTTACTACTATGGTCAGAGTTTGCACTGCTGACCGATTATCGTGTGCAAAAGTAGTATGCTCTGTCATTACTGCCAAGCGATTGGATTCTGCTGCCCCATTTTGCTGACTGCACCTGCAAATTACCTTTGAAGCATGTGATTGTTTCTATATTCTGCCAAGTGGATTTGCTGTAATGAGCAGATTCTGTGTGTTGTCCCTGTTGGATATGTAAACCTTGAAAACTATGCTGACAACATTATGCTAACTGCCAGTTGCAGACATTACACCGCCACTTGCAGCCAAGGGGTGAAACTATGATGGGTAACAGAATCTGACTGCATATCTTTGTACCCGAAAAAAGAAACCTGATAGTGGCGAGGTGACAAATGCTGCCAGTGTGAAGCCGTATATCGTCATGGGGTAAGCGAACCTTTGCCGGACGGAAGAAATGCGATACTTTTGCATCGGCAAGTGTTAAAGTCCGGTTAAAAATCGGCACAACTTCCTAGTAAGTTGCGGACATGGCTCAGACCAAAGCCCTACTTTTGCATCATCAAATAGGGATAAAAGGGTAAAACCTCTGAAAATCCTATGACAACTTGTTGACAACTTGTCATTCGCTATCAGAACAAAGACATACCTTTGCCGACAGAAAAAGAGAATAGTAACAAACAATAATAAAAATAGGAGATAAAAAGAATGTTAGAATTAGTAGGAATTGAACGCGAGACGTTCTATGACATGCAGGCGGACTTCGAAAAGTTTGCCGCAGAAATGAAAAGAATGCTTAACAGGGGCGCAGACACCGACAAGCGTCTTGGAAAGTGGGTGGACAGCAAGTATATATGTGATACGTTGCAGATCAGCCCAAGAACCTTGCAGACCTTCCGTGACAACGGGAAACTGGCATATTCCAAGATTGATGGGAAGTATTTCTATAAGCCTGAGGATGTGCAAGCCATCCTGACGGACGTGGAGGACTACAAGAAGGATGCCATCTGGCGTAAGCGCAACAAGAGTGACAAGTAAACAGAGTATAGGAACTAAAGAAAGTATCTTTTATGAATGAACTGATTTTATCACAGAACCCAGCTGTCAAGAGACTAAAGGACACTATGAATGAGTTGCAGAGTCTGTGCAGGCAGGTGACGGATAGCTACCGTCCCATGCTAAACGGTGAGCGCTATCTGACGGATGAAGAGACCTCACAGGCACTAAAGATAAGCCGTCGGACATTACAGGAATATCGCTCCAATGGCAGGATTCCTTTCGTCTTGTTAGGCGGTAAGGTGCTCTATCGTGAGAGTGACCTGGAGGCTCTTCTTCAGAAAGGTTACCATCCGGCAAGCAGGACAAGGAATGACGGATAGTTTTCGTGGCATTGCTCCAAAAGAAAGAAGCCTGGTAAGAGAAAGTAACAGAAAGAAAGGCGGATGTTCTGGTTGTCAGATCATCCGTCTTTCTGCTTTCGTATATGGGATAGGATAATTACTCCTTCCCACCCTTAACGGCAGTCATGACAACCTCAAAGGGCTTGTGGTCACGGCTGATACGTTCCGTCAGTTCCCTGCGGACTGCCCTTGCCTGATAGGAATTGAGACGAAAGGCAAGTAGCATGACCACTTCCATATTATATACAGTAAGGTGTAGGTTATGCTTCTGCCTGATAGTCCGCTCTGCCTCGTAGGGTCTTATCAGTTCTTCTTTGTAGAGAATCTGTATGGTGTTACGCAGTTTGGGTATGAATACGCCAAAGAGGTCAACCAAATCGGACTCACTCATCCAAATCTCTCCACTCGGTATAGTCAGTTCAGTGTACTCACTATGTTCACTCCACTTAATAATATTTCTCTGCTCCATAATCTTACGCCATTTTGATGTTACTGAATGATTTGTTAAGTTTGTCGCCAAGCATCGTCAGGTCGTCATTCAATTTCTGGGAGGTGATACGGGCGTAGATCTGAGTCGTAACGATATTCGTATGCCCCAATACACGGCTCACGCTCTCAATAGGCATGCCTTTCGATAAAGCGAGCGTAGCCCATGAATGGCGTCCGCAGTGCAGGCTGATCTGTTTCTCTATCCCGCAGTCAGCAATTACCTTCTTCAACTTCTTGCAGATAGACCAGTAGTTAAGTTTGCCGAATACGAACTTGTATTCCTGCAGGTGCTTGTAACGCTCAATAATCTGCAAGGGGACATCCATCAGTTTCACTTGGTAGGGTACGTTGGTCTTGTGGCGGTGCGACACAATCCACTTGTCACCGTTGATGTCCACAATGTCATCGGTCGTCAGGTTCTTCACGTCCACGAAAGCCAATGCCGTCCAACAGATAAAGACGAAGATGTCACGGACAAAGGCCAAGTCAGCATCCTCAAAATCATGGGTCATCACCAGTTTCAGTTCATCCTCCGTCAAGAACTCACGTTCCTTGCAATTAGGGCTGATATGGAACTGTGCAAACGGGTTGCGGGGAATTTTGCCATTATAATGCGCCCTCATAACGACTCCCTTCAGCCACATGCAGCGTTGCCAGATAGTGCCGCTCGCAAGTCCTCGCTCCGTGCTGAGGTAGGCAGCAAAGTCCTTGATAAAGTCGGGTGTAAGTTCCAGCATTGATATGTCCTTACGACGATAATGGGATTCGATGAACGAAGCCGTGTCCTTTCTGGAGAGTTGCATTGCCCACAGGGTGCTTACTACCCTGTCCTTGCCTACACGCTTCTTGAAACTGGCGATGTCCTTGTCGAATGCGTTGAGCAATGTCTCATACTCGCTGCCGAATCCCTGATAGGAGTTGCGAACCATCTCTGCCGTCACGAATGCCTCACGGTCACACAGATGCTGGTAGTGCTTGATGATCTGTGCCTTGATGTTGTCAAGGTCACGGTTCAACTGCAAGGCTTCTTTGCTCCGTCCTTTGGCACAGTTACCCTTTGCATCCCATAGGGTCAACGGGATGCTCTTCTTACAACTGAACTGGCTCTGGGTTCCATTGATTGTCACCCTGCCCATCACTGGCACTACGCCGTTCTTCTCCTTACCTCTGTTCACGTAGAACAGTACTGAAAATGTGCTTCTGCTCATGTTTCTTACTCGTTTTTAAATTCCGGCTGCAAAACTACTATCTTTTCTTGGTTCTATTGCTATGCAAAATATAGCAGTTTGCGGAATCAGAAACGGGTGGTGAAAGGTGCGTCGTTATGCCCCATCTTGTCTATCTGATTAACGAAGTTTAACTGGCTCTCAAAACCGTCTCACGGGTTACGGATAAGAGACCCAACTACTTCTTTATTCCTCTCAAATATGTATTCAGCCTAAAACTGAACTTCCCCGATTTTCCCCGTCTTGCCTTTTATTTACGGTCATTCTGCGTTAATCTTCCAAAATCCGTCTTTTGTTACAGACTTTTTTCGTAACTTTGACTTTCTGTCGAACTTACTTGGCACTCGGAAATGAAAAGAAAAGTGAACTTTCCTTTTGCATTTCACTCGTTTTTTCGTAACTTTGAGATCTATGGTCTCGAAATTACTCACACTCGGCAAAAAAAAAGAATGAATTCTTTTTGTTATGCTCTCGTTTATTCGTAATTTTGCAAATGAAAAGCAGAATTTATGGACGAGACCAATAAAATACCGAATGAGTGGAATCAGTTTTATCTGAAAGATGTGTCGTTTGTCAACTTGATGACACGCCGTATCTTCAATATCCTGATAGTCGCTAACCCCTATGATGCGTTTATGTTGGAGGACGACGGACGTATCGACGAGAAACTGTTTGACGAGTATATGGAACTGGGACTGCGCTACCCGCCCACCTTCACGCAGGTCAGTACGACGGCGGAGGCGGAGGAAGTGCTGAGGACCACTGATATCGACCTGATTATCTGTATGCCGGGTAATGCCGACAATGACGCCTTTGCCGTGGCGCGTGATGTCAAGCAGTCGGCACCCCAGATTCCCTGTGTCGTACTGACTCCCTTCTCGCATGGTATCACCAAGCGTATCGAGAACGAGGACATGTCGATCTTCGATTATGTGTTCTGCTGGTTAGGTAATACTAACCTCATCCTCTCCATCATCAAACTGATAGAGGACAAGATGAATATCGAGCACGACATCAAGGAAGCTGGTGTGCAGATGATCATGCTGGTGGAGGATAACATCCGCTTCTACTCCTCGGTACTGCCTAACCTCTATAACTATATCCTTGCCCAGAGTAAGAACTTCTCGACGGAGGCGCTGAACCCCCATGCCGCCGCCCAGCGTAAGCGTGGTCGTCCGAAAGTGGTGCTTGCCACGAACTACGAGGAGGCAATGGAGTGGTATGAGAAATACCATGATAACGTGCTGGGCGTGATCAGTGATACCCGTTTCCCGATGAGGACCGCGGCAGGCAGACTGTCGCATGTGGAGGAGGGTGATGCGGAGGCTGGTCTGAAACTGCTGCGTGAGATCCGTAAGCGGGACGAGTATGTGCCGCTGATTCTGCAGAGCAGTGAGATCGCCAATAAGGAGAAGGCGGAGGCAGAGGGCTTTGACTTCGTCGACAAGAACTCGAAGAAGATGAATGTCGACCTGCGTCATATCATCGAGGAGCACATGGGCTTCGGTGACTTTATCTTCCGTAACCCCGTGACCCGTGAGGAGATCATGAGGGTGTCGTCCCTGAAGGAGTTGCAGGATAATATCTTCAAGATTCCCAACGACTCCATGCTCTACCATATCTCCCGTAACCACATGAGCCGTTGGCTGTGTGCCCGTGCCATCTTCCCCGTCTCCGCCTTCCTGAAGACGGTGACATGGCATAAGTTACAGGATGTGGATGCCCACCGACAGATTATCTTCGATGCCATCGTACAGTATCGTCGCATGAAGAATATCGGTGTCGTCGCTGTGTTCGACCGTCTGAAGTTCGACCGTTACGCCCACTTCGCCCGTATCGGTGAGGGCTCGTTGGGAGGAAAGGGACGTGGTCTCGCCTTCCTGGATAATATCATCAAACGCCATGCGGAGTTGAATAAGTTTGAGAACGCCACCGTCTCCATCCCCAAGACCGTCGTGCTCTGTACCGACTTCTTCGATGAGTTCATGGATAAGAACAACCTGTGGAGCATCGCCTTGAGTGACGCCTCTGACGAGGAGATCCTACAGCATTTCCTACGGGCGCAGTTGCCAGACTCGCTGATCGCTGACTTCTTCACCTTCTTCGAGGCGGTGAAATCGCCGATTGCCGTACGCTCCAGTTCGTTGTTGGAGGACAGCCATTACCAGCCGTTCGCAGGTATCTACAGTACCTATATGATACCCTATTTAGAGGATAAGTATGAGATGCTGCGGATGCTCGCCTGTGCCATCAAGGGTGTCTATGCCTCCGTCTATTACAAGGACTCGAAGGCATATATGACCGCTACCTCGAATGTCATCGACCAGGAGAAGATGGCTGTCATCCTGCAGGAGGTGGTGGGACACCAGTACGGGGACCATTACTATCCCACGTTCAGTGGTGTGCTGCGCTCCCTGAACTATTATCCGATTGGCGACGAGACAGCAGAGGAGGGTATCGCCTCCCTCGCTTTGGGATTAGGAAAATATATCGTGGATGGCGGACAGACCCTCCGTGTGTCACCCTATCATCCCACACAGGTGTTGCAGACCTCCGAGATGGATACCGCCCTGAAGGAGACACAGACCCGTTTCTATGCCTTGGATATGTCACATGTGGGTGACGACTTCAAGGTGGATGACGGTTTCAATATCAAGAGTCTGCGCGTGAAGGAGGCTGACAAGGACGGCTCGCTGAACGGTATCGCCTCCACCTATGACCCCTCCGACCAGATTATCCGTGACGGTATCTACGAGGGCGGACGTAAGGTCATCTCGTTCTGTGGGGTGTTGCAGCAGGGTATCTTCCCCTTGCCGGAGATCTTGCAGATGGCACAGAAATACGGCTCTGAGGATATGCGCCGTCCCGTGGAGATCGAGTTCGCCTGTAACCTGAGCAGTACACCGCAAGGAACGACAGGTGACTTCTACCTGTTGCAGATCCGTCCTATCGTCGACTCCAAGCAAGTGCTGGACGAGGACCTTGCCGTGATTCCTGACGAGCAGTGCCTGTTGCGCTCCCAGAACTCCTTGGGACATGGTATCTCAGAGGATGTCGTTGATGTCGTCTATGTGAAGACGGACGATGACTTTACCGCAGCGAATAATCCTTATATCGCTGACGAGATAGAGCAGATTAACCGCAAGTTCCTGGATGCCGATAAGAACTACGTGCTGATAGGACCGGGACGCTGGGGCAGCAGTGACTACTGGTTGGGTATCCCCGTGAAGTGGCCCCATATCTCCGCCGCCCGTGTCATCGTGGAGGCAGGACTGAAAAACTACCATGTAGACCCCTCGCAGGGTACTCACTTCTTCCAGAACCTGACCTCGTTCGGGGTAGGGTACTTCACCATCAACACCTATACGGGGGATGGTGTGCTCCAAAAGGAGATCCTCGATGCCATGCCGGCAGTGGAGGAGACCCAGTATGTGCGCCATGTGCGTTTCGACCGTCCTTTGAAGATCATGATGGACGGAAAGAAGCAACACGGTGTCGTTCTACTGCCCTCCGAGTCTTGAGAAGTATTCGATGATGTCCTCCCACGTCTTGAACGTGTCGGAACCATATTCGAGGAGGGTCGCCAACGACCCCTCCAACCTCCCCTGTTGAGGGGAGACAATCAGGTAGTCGCCATACAGTAACTCACGGCGTGGAGTGAAGATGGTGTGCCGCCAGGCAGGAACGTTGATATAGTCATCAAGCCATGCTATCTCCGTCCATCCTCCATGGAAAGGTGGTGGTGCCACGAAGAACACCTCATAATGCTCTATCAGTAGTCGGACGGCTTTCTGTACGGAAGAGGCAGGTTTCTGATAAGCATCCATCATCGTCTCTATACCTATATATATAATAGGACGCTGCCGGTGCTCCTGCTTGTCATCTATCCAGCGGATGACAGGGACGACGGAATGCATATAGCTCTTGTCGTCCATCCGATGCTCACCATGGAAGTTGGTAGCCTGTGAGTAGTGTTGACAGAAAATATCCATCGTGTCTACCAAGTCATCCTTGTCGCCGAAGAGTCCGTAGACCCGCTGCTCATCCTCTGGGGTCAGTCCGATGAAACGCTGTTCCGATACCTCCCGATACGCTTTGACGAGCGCCTTGTCCACATAAAACTCCTGCACACCGTCCTGTCGGGGATTCTGAAACTGCTGGGTACCCGTCATACCGTGTGCCCTCATGGTCTCCGCTATCTCCAGGGCGGGATTGATACAGATGCGGTCGAAGCCACGTAGCTGTTCCGTATACATACCCCCCATCGACGTACCGATAATGAGGTCGGGCTTCTCTTGCTCGCAGATGGTGTGAAGCAAGGCAATCGCCTCGTGCGGGTCGACAGGAAGGTCAGGGGCTATCACCCGTGCGTTGGGCATCACGATACGCAACCGCTCTACTGTTCCTGACTGTCCACTGCTGCCAAAACCATGACAATACAAGATGGTCTTGCCAGCCATCAATTCTGGATATTGTTTTACGTAAGGATTCTCTGTCATTTCCATCATAAATTTATTTGATTGTTGCAAAGATAGAAAAAAATAAGGAGAATAGATAGCAAAATAACGATAAAATGCTTATATTTGCAGCAGGCTGGTAAAACAGTGGATACGATTCAGGAGCAAGGGAAGATTGTAGCACGGTTGCTGAACAGTTTCGCGGCGATGCAAGACTCCCTGAACCGCCACATGGGTGATATTCGGCAAGTGAATGATGAGACTGCGCAGCGTAATGAGGAACTGCAACAGGCAAGTCAGCTGGTAGCGGAGTCTGACCGTCAGAAGACACTGTTCATTGTTGAGCTTCCTCTTTAAGAACGCCATCTATACTGAAAAGTGATGATTTTGCCGATTTTGCTTGCGAATGTGAAATAAATTGACTACTTTTGCGTTCAGATATTAGATTTATTAATCACTTAAACGAATAAGGATATGAAAAAGTATTTAGCTGAAATGGTAGGCACATTCGTGCTGACATTCTTGGGATGCGGTGCTGCAGTCAGCCTGAATTGTGGTGTTGATACAGCATCAGTAGTAGGAACGGCAATTGCGTTCGGTCTCTCTGTAGTAGCTATGGCATATGCCATTGGTGGTATCTCTGGTTGCCATATCAATCCCGCTATCACATTAGGTGTGTTCCTGAGCGGTCGTATGAATGCAAAGGATTGTGGTATGTACATGGTTTTCCAGGTGATTGGCGCTATTATCGCAGCAGCCCTTCTCGCTTTCCTTGTATCTACCGATCCAGGTCTTGCCCGTGGTACAGCAACAGGTGCTAACGCCTGTGCCTCAGAGAACGTGATGAACGGTTTGATTGCGGAGATCGTGCTCACCTTTATCTTCGTGCTCGTAGTATTGGGTGCTACCGCAAAAACAAACGGTGCTACCAACAACTTCGCTGGTCTTGCTATCGGTCTTGCTCTGATCCTCATTCACTTGGTAGGTATCAACTACACAGGTACCTCTGTGAACCCAGCCCGTTCTATCGGTCCCGCACTCTTTGAGGGTGGTAAGGCTCTGGCTCAGCTCTGGGTATTCATCGTTGGTCCTTTCGTAGGTGGCGCACTTGCCGCATGCATCTGGAAACTGATCGATCCCGAAGAGAAGTAAAAAGAAACCTGTTTTATAACATAAAAATTATCCCGATAAACACCCCGTTTATCGGGATAATTGTTTTGTTTACACCTCTATATAACGTCCACTTTTCCCCAAGTGGACGTTCTTTTTATCTATCTAACTAACAGACAGTTACAAATTTCTTGCGCTTATCATCATCCACATTTTTAGTTATACACCCTTTTCCCACCTTATATTATTATATACCTTTGCCGTCGAAAGTTAAAACAAAACATTAATTACTACAACTTAAAGATTATGAAGAAGAATTACTTTATTTCGATGTTGGCAGGTGCCTTGATGATGGTGTCCATGCCAGCAAGTGCACAGTACATTACCGAGGCTCCAGCAGGAGGCTTTGACTTCTCGAAAGGAAAGGACTACGTGGTCATCTATGCTCCAGATGCACAGGTTACGGCAATGGGTAGTAACATCTTGTCTAACCAGAACCTCGACCCCGCAATGGTGAAGAACCAGTTCTATTACTGGACAGCCCAATGGGATGCTACACAATTTACCTTATATGATATTGAGGATTCTCAGAAGAATTCTTGGGGTGGTGATGACAAATTGGACATGACACCTCTTTACGATTGGGGAGCCGGTCATTTTGGCGCTAAGAGTCAGGCTTATGACCTTTCATGTATTACAGAGGATCATATCCTGCATATTGGTTTCATGAATATTGGTGCGGAGACAGCAACCAAGAACTTCAAGTTCACTTTCGGACCCACTGGTGGAGAGATTAAGTTGGTAGTCAACAAGGATGTGGGTGCTATGAAAGGTGAATTGGTGGGTGTGGGAAATGCTCCCGCTGTTAATAAGTGGTATTATCTAGACATCCCCATCAAGGATCTGCTTGACGAGGATGGTGACTTCGGCTTTGAGTGTGACTTCAGCAAACCGACTGGTACTATTATCTTTAATGTAGGTTTCGATGGTGGTACCAATTCTAAATGGACTGCTGGTGCTGTTGACCCTGACACGGGTATGAAGAAGATTACCATTACGGAGAAAGGATCTGCTCTTGCCCTCGATGGCGTATATCTCTATAAGAAGTCAACATCAGGTATTCAGAATACTGTGGCATCTGGTAACGAAGAGGTACAGGGTATCTATGACCTGACAGGTCGTCGTGTCAACGACTATCGTCCTGGTGTGAATATCGTGAAGACCACTAAAGGTGTGAAGAAAGTCATCGTGAAATAAGTAATACTTTATGAAACTATCAAGTATATTATTTGGTGCATTGTTAGCGGCGGTCCTCCCGACTGTCGCTTCTGCCCAGGCAATAGAGGGTGCTCCCGATGGATATAAACTCGTGTGGAGTGATGAGTTCAATGGCAGTGCGCTTGACGAGAAAGCATGGACTATTGAGGTGACAGGCTCTGGTGGTGGTAACCAAGAGTTACAGTACTATCGTAAGGAGAACGTCAGTGTTGCTGACGGTAACCTCGTGTTGACGGCAAAGCGTGAGAGTTATCAGGGTAAGAGCTTTACCTCTGGTCGTATCAACTCCAACCAGAAGGCTGCCTTCAAGCATGGTATCATGCAGGCGAGGATCAAATTCCCGAATACCGCTAATGGTCTGTGGCCCGCCTACTGGATGATGGGTAATGACATCAACAAGTACGGATGGCCTCGTTGTGGTGAGATGGATATTGTGGAGATGGGACATTTCAATGCCATCACTGGTAATTATGCCGGTTGGCAGGACCGTTATTTCTCTGGAACACTGCATTATGGTCCTGATGCCACTAACGAGCACCATCAGCAGAACAGTCAGGAGTTCTCTCATGAAAAGTTTGAGTCTATTGGTGCAGTAGAGGGTGACTATCACATCTTCACCATAGAGTGGGATGGGGAGTACCTTTATATGTATTATGACTTGGAGGGTTATAATAATGCCCGTAAGAACCGTGCCCGTTATTTCACACTGGGTATTGCACCCTCTGACGATGCCCTCTCACCTGGTCATTACTTCCAGAAACCCTTCTATTTCCTCTTCAACCTCGCTGTGGGTGGTACGTTTACTAATATCTACGACCCAGCAGGAATTACAGCATTGCCCAATGCCGGTGATGAGGCCAAGATGTATGTGGACTGGGTACGTGTCTACCAGAAAGAGGACGATACGGATGCTCAGTATCTCTATACCGATGAGAATGGTGATAAGCAGACGAATATCCCTGAGGAGCCTGACAAACCCAGTCAGGACGATAACCTTACCGAGTTGAGCGGTTTTGCTACTGAGGCTCTCGATGAGAATGGAGAGACGACCTTCGACTTCAACGACGTGGAGAAAGCAGTATTGATTTCTACCAGCGATGGTGTCACAGGACATCTTTATTCCGCTGGAGCAGAGGTGAAAGACTTGAATGTCAACAACGATAACCGCAACCTCTATATCTGGGAGAATACCTATGTTCCTGTCGCTCGTGACGGTAAGACCAACTCCTTCGGCTGGGACGAGGGCTATAACATGTTTACAGTGGCAAGTGCGGGCTGGTCAGGACTTGGCTTTAATGTCAGGAACGAGGATCTCTCACAGATTGACGATACCTATTGGTTGCACTTCGCCATGAAGGGTGACGACCCGGAGTTGCATACCTCTCATCAGATCACTGTCAGCAATGCTAACTTCATCGTTGGCAACAGTGATGGTAAACTCGCCAGCATCGGTGACTTCAAGCGTGATGGCAAATGGTATTACTTCGATATCCCCGTGAAGGTGCTTAAGCAGTTTGCTGATCCCTTATTCAAGGGCAATGCCGCTACCTTCGATGACAATATCATTGCCTTCATCAGTGGTGGCAAGACAGATGCAGAGTTGTCGTTCGACAATATCTTCTTCTACAAGAGTAAGACGAAGGAGATTCCTACTTACGCTGATACCAAAGCAGACCTCGGCAAGTATGGCTATAAGAGTGTCACCGAGGAAGGAACATGGGCTTTCGACTTAGAGCAGGTGGGTACGATGATCCCTATCCAACTCTCTGAGGATGTCTGGAAAGGCGTGACCAGCGACGGTACCTATCAGGAGACCGACCTTGTAAAGGCTGAGACAGACTATACCCAGAGCAATAACTATTACACATGGGAAGGTACGATAGTTGGCGACCACATTGATGATGTGGCAAACTCTTCAGGTGTCTTCACTGGTGGTATCTCCGCCTGGGCATCAACCACTGTCGCCAACTGGAACGGTATGGGTATTGCCTCCGCTACGGAGAAAGACCTCTCTATGATTGACGATTCTTACTATCTGCATATCGCACTGCGCTCTGACGCAGCAGTAGGACATATTCCCGTTCGTGTCCGTATCGGTGCCGAGGATAATGATGCCATACTTACTTTTGGTGCCTATAGCACCCATCCTATCTTTGCCGACTTCCCTCGTGACGGTGAGTGGTATGCTTTCGACATCCCTGTCGCTGAGTTGAAGAAATATGGTAAGTTATGGAGCAAGAATGCTAATGGAAAGGTGAAAGTCGGTGAGAACTTGCTTTGCTTCTACACTATGGACACTTACTATACGGGTAGTTGGTTCTCTTTCGATAATGTCTTCTTCTGGAACAAGAAGGACGGTACGAAGCCTGAGGTCAACGAGCTGGGCGACTTCACCACCAAGAGTCTGGATGCCGATGGAGAGAGCTATTTCAGTATGGAGAACAAGGAGTTCATCAACTTCAATGTCTCTGAGGCAACGATTCAGATGCAGACGGAGGGGAACACGAAGGATGAGAATATCCTTGCCGGTTACTATACCCTTAACAACTGGGTAGCTGATTATTTGGAGACACACCCTACTACTTATAAAGACGGTACAAAAAGTGGTACTACCGTCAACTCGTTCGGAATTGAAGGTCAGGAATGGATTGACTGGGTTGTTGGTGATTTAGGATGGTCAGGTGGTGGATTCCTGGCTGACGGCACCGATGGTGCTGACCTCCGTATTCTCGACGAGGGCGACTGGTATCTGCACTTCGCTATGCGTGGCACCGACCAGTGCAACCACCTTATTGGTTTTGCCATGGCTAAATTCACTATCGGTAGTGCTCCCTTCGATCTGGAAGTTCCTGTATTGGGCAACTTCCCTCGCGATGGCGAGTGGTACTCGTTCGACATCCCTTACAGTGTCATCAAGAGCTTAAAGGGTAATAATATTTATAAGAGCGACAAAATTGATGACGGCTATCAAGCTGCCTGGAAGGGCAATCTGATATGGTTCCAAAGTGGTGGACATACGGGTGATGAACTGCAGTTGGATAATGTCTTCTTCTGGCGAGAGAAGAAAGCAGAGGATACAGACGGCATCCAGATAATCCGCAACAATGAGGCACCTGCTGTCGCCGCACCTTATGCTGACGCTGTCTACGACCTGCAGGGTCGCTGTGTGGCCCGGCTCTCCGATGTGAAGGCTCGGATGGTGTCACTGCCACGTGGTATCTACGTCATTAATGGTAAGAAAGTAGTGATTAGGTAATGAGAAACGTTTTTAGGTTTTTAGTAGTAGTATTGATGTTAGTAAACATCCCCGTCTTGGCACAGCAACGCAGTGCCAAGCGGGGTGTTTGCTGGGACGAGAAGAACCAGCAGCTCACTGATGCCCCCATCGCTAAGATGGCACCAGGTGTCGCATGGCTTTACAACTGGGGAGTGGCTCCCACAGGGTCTCCCTCTACGTTGGGTACTTCTCTCGCCTTCGCTCCGATGTGCTGGAATGGGGATTTTGACGAGACAAAGTTACGTCAGTATCTGACGGCACATACTGGGGAGGTGAGATACTTACTTGCCTATAACGAACCTAATCTGCAATATAGTGCCGGTGGTGCGGCAATGACTCCCCAGCAGGCTGCGAATGCCTGGTCGAAGGTGGAGCAGGTCGCTGCCGACTTTGGACTGGAGATCGTGGCTCCTGCCCTTAACTTCACAGGCGATCTGGTAGGTGGAAAGATATGGGAGCCTTTCGCATGGTACGACGAGTTCTTCCGTCTTGTCCCTGACGCAGGGGTCGACTATCTCGCCTTCCATTCCTACATGAACTATTACTCGGCTGTCGACTGGGTAGCCTCACGCTATTTCTACAGTGATACCGAGACTGCGGACGAGAACGACCTGATGGGTCCCACCAACCGTGCGAAGTATCCGAACCTGGTGAAGTTCATGGATGATTTTAAGACGACTCATGGACATTATCCTAAGATGTTCCTCACGGAGTTCTGCTCATGGGAGACCAACGATTATCCGTATCAGGCAGGTATCACCCGTGACTTCCAGATTGACCAGATGGTGCAGAAACTCCAGAAGCTGGAGCTGAGTGATATGGTGGAAGGCTATGCGTGGTTCATGGCGAATCCCACAGGAGGTGCCTCGTCGTTCCCCTATATGAGTATCTTCCAGACCAATACAGCAAGTAGTGAGCTGTCTGACCTTGGTAAGGTGTATGTCTATATGTCGTCGTTCGACAAGGAGAAATACTATACCACTGGTGAGACCATCCTTGCCAAAGACTATATCGAGGCAAGCATGGACGACCAGGTACCTCGTGTTCGTCCTAATACGGAGTCGGGTAGTGACATCCCCTTGCAGGTGGAGTGGCGTTCCGGCTCCTGGACAGCCTATCAGGTCAACCTCCCTTCTGATGGTGAGTATACCCTGACGCTGCACATGAAATCGACACAGGCTAACGATTTCCGCATCTATCGCAACGCCTTGGGTGCCGCCAATAAGAAACTCGACACCACACTGCCCTCCACCAATGGTGTATGGCAGGATGTGACGACTACCGTCACTCTGACGGCAGGACAGCACACCTTATTATTATATAATATGGGAACATCGTCGCTCCTCCTCAACCAACTGCGTTTCGATTCCACTACGGGTATCTGGGATGTAAGAGGTAAGAAGGAAGATGTAAGAGCCGATGGTGTGTATTACGACCTGCATGGTCGTCGTGTCGCCCATCCGACGAGCGGCATCTATATTGTGAATGGCAAGAAAGTCGTAGTGAAGTGATGTGGCAGTCTCCCTGTCTGTGCTGATTTCTTCCCAAAAATTTGGATATTCGGAATAAATGTGTTACTTTTGTCGCATGGACGAAAGAATCAGACAAGCGACATATACTAAAGAGTTTGACGAATACTATCAAAGTTTGCCTCAGAAAATCAAAGACAAATATGATTATGTCTTCGAAATCATGCTTACAAAGTATGTGGTCAATAGAAAATTTGTCAAGCGATTAGAGAAAACTGAATTCTATGAAATGCGTGTTTCTGTGAGTAATAACGAATACCGTACAGTGCTTTTCGCAATTGACGCAGATAATTTTATAGAATGCCACCGAATGGTAATGCTTAATTCATTTATTGAAAAGAGTTCAAAACAATATGCAGCGGAAATTAAAAAAGCCGAACGGCTTTTAAAAGAATGGGAGGATAGTTTATGATAAAGATTAGTGAAGAGAAATGGGCAAAGATGCCACAAATAGATGACCGTCTTACAGAAAAATACGGTCCAGTCGGGTCACCGTCACGAAAAGAGTTTCAAGCAAAGGCAGAGGCTTGGTATTATGCCGAGTTGTTGCGTGATGAACGAAAGCGCCAGAAACTGACGCAGCAAGAACTGGGAGAGCTCATTGGTAAAAAACGTGAGTATATCTCTTCGTTGGAACAAGGGAAAACCGATATGCAACTCTCCACCTTCATGCTTATCGCCAAAGCCTTAGGTTTGAGATTTTCCCTCGTAGTTGGATGATCTATCCCTATTTTTTTATTGTTGTTTGTGAGAAATCAGCGATAATTGTTAAGTTTACACCTCTATATTCAGTCCACTTTTTCGGAAGTGGACTGTTTTCGTAAGTAGCTAACAGACAACGCTTTGTGTTTTGTAAGTGGCTATTCTTACCCACTTCTTCTGCTATGCTCCGTTTTCCACATTAATTATAATACCTATCTTTGCAACCGAAACACCTAATGGTGCGAAGATGAACATTTTTAATTCTTTATTTAATAACAAAAAACAAAAACGTATGAAAAAATTACTTTTACTTTTATGTGCCTTCGTCGCTTCCGTAAGCGGAGCTTGGGGGCAAGAGCCTACTAACCTGGCAGAAGGTGCAAGTGTTACGTTGGGTGATAGCGAGAATTATGAGCAAACTATCAATTCTGGTAAACTTGACAACGTAACTGATGGAGATGCTGCTACTTCATTGCAGATGCATTATATAAGTAAAACTTCTACGGCATTAATTATTGATTTAGGTTCGACCAAGACTTTTAATGCTGTAGTCTTGCATCAGACGGGTGACCGTAATGTTACGAGTTTCTCACTCTCTTACTCAGATGATGGAACATCATGGTCAGAACCAGAAGTTATCCCTAACGTTATTCCTGGTAAATTTGCAGCGAATCTCACAAATTCGGTAACCAAACGCTATGTGAAATATGTTAGCACCAAGGAAAATAAGAATAATGCAGACGAGTGGGGTGAAGGAATTGCGGAAATTCAATTATACAATCTCACTAGTGCACTTGCTTTCGAGAGTATCACTCTGACAGCTCCTACAACAACGACAGCAGTGGGTGGCTCTAGTATAACATTCACTGCTCAGGGTAATGCCAACCAGTTAGGTGCCATTTGGCCCTTGGGTGAAATTACTTGGGTTAGTACTACACCAACTGTTGCCACCATTGCCAATGGTGTTTTAACACCCGTTAGTGCAGGAACTACCAGTATCACTGCTACGTCAGGAGAAATAACGTCTAATGCCATTGCGATTACAGTCAATGCTGCAATACCTAATATTCCTACTTCAGTAGGTACAAATAAGAAAGGAATCTTTTCAACAGAGCTTGGTAACACAGCTGGCTATGGATTCCAGGATTGGGGTGGTGGCAATGGTCTTGCTACTACTGTGAATGGAACTGCTGCTTACCAAATCAATAACTTCAAATGGTTTGGATCTGGCTTTGACAAGATTGATGCAACAACTTATGAGAAGTTGCACTTAGATATTTATCCAAGCTTCACAGGAACATTGACAATTGTTCCTATCAACAGAAATGCTACCGACGATGGTAATGAAGTTGAGAAAGGAACTCAGTTCAGTGTCACAGCTGAAACATGGAATTCCCTCGAACTGAGTATTGCCGATCTGATTGACAATGATGGTCTCAGCATGGAGCGTCTCTATCAAATTAAGTATGTTTCAACAGTTGTTAAGAATGCAAAGGGCGTTACTGATGGCTTTGTCAATGGTGATGGCACTGGTAGTTTTATAGTTGGTAATGTTTATCTCTATGGAACAGCATCCACAGATACAGAATCACCTGTTATGACCAAGGCTGTTGTCGCAAGTGTTGGTGCTAGCACTGCAACACTGACAGTAAGTGCTACCGATAATCGAAGTGCGCTGACCTATACTGTTAAGCAAGGTGAGACTGTTGTCGGATCTGGCTCAGGCACACAGGGTGCAGACGCTACCGTTATAATCTCAGGTTTGATAGCTGAGACAACCTATGCCGTAGGAACATTTACTGTAATTGCTACCGATGCTGCTGGTAATGTGTCAAGCGCTTACAATGTGCCAGAATTCACCACAACAGCGAAACCAATGGCTGGAGATTATTCCACAACGATGTATGGCAGTTCATCTGATGCTGTGAATGGCAAGGTGATTAACTATACATGTACTTTTGCTCAGACAGGAATGAATGTTACTGTAACATTTACCTATTCAACTCCAGAAGCTATTCCTGGACTAGTTCAATATGATGTAACGGCTACAGGTGGGGCTAAAGTCACAACAGATTCTTATCAGTGGACAAGTTGCACAGTTGGACAGGTTCTTCAAGCACATTCTTCTTGGGCTGCAGATAATGGCGGTGTTGCTGAATCAAAAGAGTTCTATTATACAGTAGCAGGAAGTGATGCTGGTTTGATGAAATTGCCTGCTGATGCCAATGGTATCAACGAGGTGCTTGGAACTGGTTCTATCACGGCTGATGCATTCAAAGCTTTGACAACTACAGAAGAGAAGGCTTATGACCTGAGAAATCTGAAAGTGACTTCTGCTGTTACTCTTGTATCAGAGAATCCTAATGCAGTATTTATTGTGAAAGATGCTGCTCAGAAGACGAATCTCGCTGGCACTAAGAATATGGTTATCTGGAATGCAGATGAGAGTCGCTATGAAGGTGCTATCGAGATAGTCGATCAGAATAATGCCAATACTTTCGCTACGAATTTGCCTATTTATGCTACTACCGTTTCATATACTCGTAATGTGGCTGCTGATAAATATGTAACTATCGCATTGCCATTTACTCCTTCTTCTACGACTACAGGTTTCTCAGCTTATGCTGTTGATGGTGATGTGACTGCTGGACAAATTAACTTCCAAAAGACGACATCAGGCATGACTGCTGGTACAGCCTATATGCTACACAATACACTTGATGCTGCTACAGACTTTGTAGCTTCTGCTTCAGGAGTGGATCTTGATTTCACTGAGGGCACTTCAGGTGTATTCCGTTCAGTATTCAATGCCAAGAGTCTGACAGAGACTGATAATGCATATATCCTTAGTGATGGTAAGTTCAAACATGCCGTTGGTGCTAGTATTGGTGGCTTCCGTGGATATATCTACTACGCTGTTGCAGGTTCTCGTGATCTGGAAATCATGATTGATGGTAATGTTACTGGCATCAATGATGTTAAGAGCAAAATGCAAGAGGGTCATGGAGTGCTGTACAACCTGCAGGGGCAGGAGGTGAAGAATCCTTCAAAGGGCATCTATATCATGAACGGCAAGAAATTCATAAAGAAGTAAATTGGTAAAACTTTAAAATGGAACAAATATGAAAAAGGAATATATTAAGCCCGAAACAGAAGTGGTGTTGATGAAAAACACTTGTTGTCTGTTGGCTGTCAGTAATGACCCCGAGAGCAAATCGATTGTACTGGATAAAGAAGATTATGCCACCAGTGGTTGGGGAGATTGATGAATCATTCATAAGTTAGTTAATTAATAAATATTAGATTAGACTTAGGTAGGAGGCTGTGTCTCGCCAGTAGGGCAGGCACAGCCTTTTTCCTTTTGTGTACTGTTGAAGAGGTGAGAGGGGGACTAAGATTTTCGCGGAAAAGTTTGGAAGGATAAATAAAATAACGTACCTTTGCAATTAGAAATGTATTTGTCTGAAGCAGAAGAAACGTGAATTGATGATGCAGGAATTAGGCAAGTATAGTCTGGATATGTCTAAACTGATATTTGGTGGTGTGATTCTTGCTGGCATTATGAACCTTGGAGTTGAAGCTATATATCTCTTTGGGGTGGGTGGCACTTTGGTTGCTTTTTTTGCTGTTATTGGATTTGTTTTTTTATTCAAAATCAAGATAGACTATGGATTTTATTTATTTCTTAATTGCGACAGGGGCAGTTGCTTTGATTGCATTCATAGGAATTATGTGGTATGACAAAAAACACCAATACGATTGGTAGTTTCTAAAGAATCCTCTAAATTTTAACCTCCGATTTGAGATTCCTAATGGTACACAAACGGAACCGTCCCTTTTGTGTATTGTTGATGAGGTGAGAGGGGGACTAAGATTTTCGCAGAAAAATTTGGAAGGATAAATAAAATAACGTAACTTTGCAGCGGAATGAATATTAATATATTTGTATATGGAAGCAACTGTTTTTACCCCAGCACAGATTCATCTGCTCAGATTGTTCCAGTTCAACAAGAGAGAGGAGGACTTGGAGGAAATGAAAGAAGTTCTTCATCAATATTATGCAAAAAAAATGGATGTTCATCTTCAGAAGATGTGGGAGTCTGGTGAACTAGACCAGAAACGTCTTGATGAAATCAACCAGATGGATATCCATGCATGGCTTCGCAAACAAAGAGAACTTGATCAAGTTAACAAGTAGTAGGGCATGCGCATAGTACTTGACACAAACAGTCTCATACAGTCTATTCCTCCTGCAAGTCCTTTCCGAAAAGTTTGGGACTCTATTGAATGTGGGGAAAATGTTCTTTGTGTCACTAATGAAATTATAGACGAGTATGCAGAGGTTCTTTATCGCCTTGCAAACCCTAAAGTTTCTGCTGACATTTTCTGAATCTGCTGCGTCATTAAATTTCCCTCACGTTGTTTCTCACTTCCTGCTCTGTCCAGCCAAAGAGGTAAGTGGTAAGAGGTAAGTTGTGAGTGGTATTGTAGAAAAATGAAAAATCCCCCTATCGTGCTACCCAAGTGGCTCAAATGCCGATGTACAAAGGGCGCAAGTAGGTAGTGGGATTTTAAAAATCCTGCTACCATCCTGCTACCATCCTGCTACCATTCTGCTACCATGCAGCGACTTATCAAACTGTTCATACAAATAATTATTTAGTTTTCCAACAAAAATCTTGTGAGAAATCTCAAAAAGGTGTATATTTGCATCATTAAAAGTCTCAAAAAGGTGTAAGATATGGTAGAGCAGAAATCTCAAAAAGGTGCAGATGGCATCGTTATGAAACGTAAAATATATCAGCAGTTCCTTGATTGGAAGGAAAAAAGGAAAGGTGAGGTAGCACTACTCGTAGAGGGTGCGCGACGCATCGGAAAGAGTTATATCGTAGAGGAGTTTGCCAAGAATGAGTATGAGTCATATATCCTTATCGACTTCAATAAGGCTCCCCAGATGGTCAGAGACTGGTTCGACCTCTATCTGGAGGATCTTGACACGCTGTTTCTCTACTTGAGTCAGCACTACAAGGTGAGGCTCCATGAACGTAAGTCACTCATCATTCTTGACGAGGTACAGTTGTGTCCCAGAGCGAGAGCTGCCATCAAGTTTCTGGTGGCTGACGGTCGATATGACTATATTGAGACCGGCTCGTTGGTAAGCATCAAGAAAAAAACACAGGGCATCGTGCTCCCATCAGAAGAACGATCTATACAGATGTATCCGATGGACTTTGAAGAGTTTCTTTGGGCTACAGGTAACGACATGCTGATGGATCTGATACGGAAGATGTATGCGGAACGGAAGCCGATGGGGCAGGTTTTCCATCGTCAGGCGATGGATGCTTTCCGCCTCTATATGATAGTAGGAGGAATGCCACAAGCCGTCAAGAAGTATGTTGAGACTAAAGACTTTGATGCCGTAGATGCAGCAAAGCGCGATGTGCTGACGATTTATCGTAATGACATATTTAATTATGCAGGTGAGATGTCAGACAAGGTGGTGTCAATCTTCGACCAGATTCCTCCTCAACTCTCCAAGCATGAAAAGAAGTTCCGATTGTCCGCTCTGAAGCCTGGTGCGAAATATCGTGATTGGGATGATGCTTTCTTTTGGTTGAGGGACGCAAGAGTTGTCAACATCTGCTATAATTCGACAGAGCCGAACATTGGACTGAAGATGAATGAAGACCGAACAACATTGAAGTGTTATATGAACGATACGGGCTTGTTGATAAGTCATGCCTTCGATGAAAAGGGCATCGTCTCGTCTGAAATTTACCAGAAACTACTCTTTGGAAAGTTGGAGGTGAACGAGGGAATGCTCATTGAGAATATTGTGGCTCAGATGCTGACAGCCAGAGACAACAAACTCTTTTTCTATAGTAAGTCGTCAGAGGAAGCAGAAGACCGAATGGAATTAGACTTCTTGCTTCAAAAGGACAAAGTGACCAGCCGACACAACATCCGTCCGATAGAAGTCAAGAGCGGAAAGAACTACACGTTATCATCCCTTACAAAGTGCATGAAGAAGTTTGGAGAAAATATGACCACTCCTACTATTTTGCATGCGTCTGATTATAAAGTAGAGGATGGTATCACCTATCTTCCACTTTACATGACACCCTTGTTGTAAGTACGTATTGTAAATAATATAATCCTACTACCATCCTGCTACCATGATAGTGACTCTGGCTGTCGCAGGTGCTACGGAGGGGGTGGGCAGATGCTTTCGATCGATGATGAAGATGCCTTGCGTAGGGGTAGCAGATTACTGGTGTCGGGGTAAAGTGCCGTCCTTCGAGGGAGTTAGAAGCATCCTTTCAACCGTTCGGCTATAGCCAAACAACTGAACGGCTCCAGCCAAACAACTGAACGGCTATAGCCGAAAGCAAACCGCTCAAAAAACAGTCGCTGTCTAAAGATTCATTCATCGCCTTTTCGATTATCATGGTAGTAGGATGGTAGCAGGATAATTTCAACCCTGCTACCACCCTGCGCCCTTTGTACATCGACATTTGAGCCACATCGGTAGCACGATAGCACGATTTTTATTTTTTTGTCAGTAAGTAAAGGAACGAATGGAAAGAAAGTAGTAGTGAAGTGGTAGAATCAGCGATAATTGTTAAGTTTACACCTCTATATTTAGTCCACTCTTTTTAAGATAGGGCGGAAGTGCAAGTGCCTTGCTTTGTGTGAGTTACGTTTTCATCTCCGTCGTTTTTATCCACTTCTTTAGCCATGCTCCGTTTTTCACCTTATTATAATTAATATCTTTGCAAACGGAATCGCCATGACGGCAAATACTGTTGTGAGATATCATTATTAATCAATAACTAAATAGTAACATTATGAGAAAAACTTTATTACTTTTAAGTGTCTTGCTGACATCGCTCTCGATGTTTGCAGCGACAAACTTGACTTCTGGGAAGACGGTTTATCCGCTCGGAGGTCTGAAGGCTTTCTTGCCGGATGGTGCAGTGACGACGGATAATCTGCAGAAAATCACTGTTGATGGCAACACTGACAATGTGTTCCTCTTTCCCGAGAACGGGGATAACTTGGAGCACAACAAGACCTTAGGTATCCAAGGCTTCTACATCGACTTAGGCGAGGCAAAGTCAATCGGTGCCATCCAGAGTACATGGGAAGGTGCTGACTGTGGTGCTAATATCTATGTGACTAATACAGAGCCTGCTGCTGACGGCTCACTGACTGGTGAGACACTGATTGGTACGTTTACCAATGCACAGGAAGCAACGAAGAATATTGGTGTGACTGTTTCTAACAGCGGTCGTTATATCGTCTTTGTTCCCACGGAGGCTACCAACTATGCATGGGGTGTAAAGATTCGTACCTTTGTGGCTTTAGAGAAAGAGACCTCTGTATTGACCTCCCTTGATGTTACTCCAACAATGGTGAAGGTTGGTGAGGCAACGGAAATGACCTTTACTGCAAAGGATCAGATGGGTGTCACGCTGACTGAGGGTGTCACCTATACAGCGACGAATGCAACACTTGCTGGTACTACGCTGACTGCTACTGCAGCTGGTGATGTAACGATTACCGCTACTTATAATGCAGTTTCTGTTAGTAAGACTATCAAGGCAGTCGATGTTTCTGCTCCTACAACGAATCCTACAGAGCCAACTGATCTTGCCACTAACGTTATCGCCATCTATAGTGCGAAGTATGACAAGGGCTTGAATGAGAATAACCCTGAGTGGGGTGTTGGAGGTGGTGCTCCTACTCCTTTCTATACCAATGTTGAGGAGGTAGAGATTGCCGATGGTCATAAGGTGGTTCATGTCAACGGTACTGGTTTCAACAACCGTACTGCTGGTGGTGTAGGCATTACCAGTGACTATACCAAGATTCATGTTGCTGTTTATCCTTTCACAGCTACAGAGGCAAAGATTTTCGGAGATAACGGATATGGCAGTGCTGTCTCTAAGACAGGGTTGACTCCTGGTCAGTGGAACTACATTGAGTTGGATAATGCAAGCAACTATCCGAACTATGTACTGATTGAACTCGTTGGTGAGTCAGAGTTCTATCTCGACCACTTCTATTTCGCTAAGCCTGCCGTTGATGACGAGGAGGCTCCTGTATTGAATACCGCAGCATTGAAGAGTGCCGGTATTGGTAGTGTTACCCTGACCTTGAAGGCTACAGATGACAAGTCGGCAAAGGTGACATATGTTATCAATGACGGAACAAAAGACTATACGACCAAAGGTGACAGTGGTGTGGAGATTACTTATACTATTGGTGGACTTGATTTCAGCAAGGCTTATACCTTCTCAATCGTAGCAAAGGATGACAATGAGAATGCGTCAGCCGCACAGAATGTCAACGCTACAACACTGGCTCTGACTGCTGCCACAACTCCCGACAAGGCTGCTGCCGATGTTGTCAGCCTCTATAGCAATGCTTATACTGCTGCTTCCACCTATACTTATGGTGCATGGGGACAGTCAACCACTGTTGATACAGAGACAATAGATAGTGACGAGATGCTGAAACTGAGCAACTTCAACTATCTTGGTTTTGAACTCGCCACTCAACTCGATCTCTCTGAGATGGAATATGTACATATTGACGTGCTGCCACAGCAAGACATGACAATGGGTATTACCCCGATTATGACAGGTGGTACTCCTACAGAGAATTCAACAAGTATCGGTACACTGACCCCTGGAGAGTGGAACAGCAAGGATATCAAGCTCTCAGACTTCGGTCTTGATTACGCCAACTACAAGGCATTCCAGTTGAAGATTGACGGTGGAAAGGGTGAGACTGTCTATGTAGATAATATCTACTTCTGGAAAGAGGCAAGTGCTCCTGTTGAGGTTACGTCTATCACTGTTGAGGCTGCAAAAACAGAGGTTGCTGTAGGTAAGACCCTGCAGTTGACAGTGAAGGATCAGACGGAGGCTGTCGTTGCTGCCAGCGAGTTAGACTTTGTAAGCGGTACTCCTGCTGTTGCTACAGTTGACGCAGATGGTAAGGTGACTGCTGTCGCTGAGGGTAGTGTGACAATCACTGCATCCCTGAAGAGTGATGCTACTATCAAGAATACGATTGACCTGACTGTTGTCCCTGCTCCTACAGGACTGGAACTGACTGCTGACGGACATACCGTTCTGCTGCAGGGTACTCACTATCTTGACCGTTCGGAGAATAACTGGAAACTGGTGATTACTTCTGATGAGGACATGAGTGGACTTGGTGGCTCTTATTGGGGACTTAGTGGTGGTAATGAAGCCATGAACGGATCAAATTGTACGGTCAGCGATGACAAAAAGACAATAACTGTTCTTGCCACTTCTACAACCAAGCCATCCATCTATACTCCATTGTATGTGATGATGCCTGGTGAAGTGAACTTTGGTACTATTGGTGCTGATGACATTGACTGGGTAGAGGAAGGTGTTGAGTCTGTGAATGTTATCGTAACAGGTAATGTTGCCGCAGTAACTGGTCCTGTATCTGTCGCTGACGTGGCAACAATTGTTACCAATGCCGCTGATGCTGCAGTGATTGACTTCTCTGGTGCCACTATCGCAGAGGCTATCACAATTACTCCTGCCAATAAGAATGCCGTGGTAGTAGTAGGTGGTACTGCACGTACTCCTGATGCAAACGGTGCGAAAGTCACTGCTTCCAACATCGTAGTTTTCGATGGTACCTATTATCGTGCTGCTGATGGTTTCGTGATCACTCTTGTTGATGACAACGAGTCGCAGCCAGCCTACGACTTCGTGATTGACGCGCAGCAAGATGGTGTTGTCTATACCCGTACTGTTGCCGCTGGTGCATGGGCAAGTTATAACTCTCCTGCTCCTGTGACAATTCCTGACGGTGTGGATGTTTATGAGGCAACAGACGCTGCTGCTGACGAGGTGACCTTCACCAAACTGGTAAGTCAGGCAGTTGGTGCTAATAAACCAGTGATTCTCCATAATACGACTGGTGCCCCAGTTGATATCACAACAGAAACTGCAAAGCTTGACCTGAACCTGACAGCCAATGCTGCCGGTACTCCAATCGGAACTTCAGAGGTCACACAGATCGGTACCTCTCGTGCTGTTGAGACAGATGGATTCCAATATGCTTTGAAGGATGGCAATCTCCATCCATTCAATGGAGCTAAGATCGGTGCCTTCCGTGTTTACTTCACTGGTCTGACTGGTGCTTTGGCTCGTGCTATCTTTGACGATGCTAATATAACAGGTATCAAGGGCATCAAGAATGTGGATGAGTTGATGAATGGTAAGTTCTACAACCTGCAAGGTCAGGAAGTGAAGAATCCTACCAAGGGTATCTTCATCGTGAATGGCAAGAAGATTATTTTGAAATAAGAAGACCCCTCCTGACCTCCCCTGTTTAGGGGAGGGACGAGGACTTTGTAAAAACTTATATTTTATAGATTTATGAAAAAGATGTATATGACACCAACTGTTGAAGTGGTCGAGTTAAAGAGTCAGGCTACACTGTTGGCAGGTAGTGGTGGGGTTCTTGGAACCTCAAAAGACCCTGTTACTGAGGGATGGGCGGACAGCAAAGGACTCGATGTCGACTTCATTCAAGAAGTGACAATCGAATGAATATGTTGCTCCCGTAATATTTAATGATTATAACTTAGTTGGGAGGCTGTGTCGTGCCAATAGGCGGGCACAGCCTTTTTAGACTAACAACAAGAAAGAATTAAATGAGAGACTATCTATTTACAATCATAACGGCTCTGTTCTTTGTCCCTTCTATGACTCATGCGCAATCATCGGTGGCAGTGGGGAAGGGCAGCTATGCGGCTTACTCTCCCCTGTCGAAGTCGAAGACGGCGGAGCATGAGGGTGACCAGAGCCAGTATATGCAATATCGTCGGTTGTATATCCGTGAGCAGGCTGGACAGCCTATTCCCACCAACGACTGGTGGACAGACTTGATCAATGCCGACCGTGAGCGGTCGGGTAAGGAGGTGACAGGACATCTGTGGTCCTATCCGCAGTATGTGCAGGGCATGAAATATGGTGTGGATATCCATTATCCGAAAT
>CALFUF010000083.1 GCA_937916405.1 uncultured Prevotella sp. | reverse complement strand
GGACAGTTCAACACGGGCTACAGTGCCTCCAATTATCGTAACGTGGGCTATCCCTATTCTTCAAGTTACACAAGTGCCGGCGCAAACTACACCGTCAGCCAGAGCAATTCGCAGAGCTCAAGCTTCACTATTGAGAATACACTGTCATACGTTCTTCCCACCTTGGGCAAGCATAATATCGACGTGCTGATTGGTCAGTCACTGGAGCGCAGCGACTGGAGTACCGGTCTGAACGTCTCTGGTACAGTGACAGAGGAAAACCTCAACTCTCTGGTACTGAAGGGCTGGGACTATAACACCATCGCCAACTATGACTATGCATTCCATTCCGCTTCAGGCGGCTGGGACACGCCGACACAGGGAAGCATCGCCTCTTTCTTCGGCCGTGTGAACTGGAACTACGACGAGAAGTACATGTTGACCGCTATTCTTCGTGCCGACGGTTCTAACAACTTTGCCCGCGGCAATCGCTGGGGCTACTTCCCCTCCGTATCCGCCGGTTGGAACATTACAAATGAGAAATTCATGGAGAGTACCGCTTCTTGGCTGAGTTTCCTGAAACTCCGTGCATCATGGGGACAGAACGGTAACTGTAACATCGGTAACTTCTATTACCTATCTAATATCGGTTTCTCTCCGTCTAGTTATCCTGACTATGGCTACAAGTTCTCGAGCGACATGATCAGCACAGTAACTGATAATACTTACACTACTGGTGCATACGCTAAGAACGTTCCTAACCCTGACGTGACATGGGAGACATCGGAACAGATTAACATCGGTATCGATGCCCGCTTCTTCAGCGGACGTCTCGGCCTGAACTTCGACTGGTATAAGAAGACCACAAAGGACTGGCTGGTACAGGCCCCGATGAATGTAGTTCTGGGTTATGAGGAGGCTGCATACGTTAATGCTGGTGACGTAGAGAATACTGGTATTGAGGTTGCACTTTCTTGGCGCGATCAGATTGGAAAGGATTTCTCTTACCATGCTAATGTAAACATTGCTACCAACAAGAATGAGGTTACTCGTCTGGCCAATAACTCAGGTTACATCGATGGTGAGAACAAGGCTATCTTTGAGAACTCTTCATGGGTTTCTCGCGTTGAGGTAGGTCATCCTATCGGTTATTTCAATGGTATGTCTTACAGCGGTGTATGGCAGTCGCAGGCTCAGATTGATGCCGCTATTGCATCTGGTAAGGCAGTCCTCGCAGGTGCACAGCCTGGCGACCTGATCTGGGACGACTGGAACAAGGACGGTATGATTTCCCTGTCTGAGGACCGCCACGAGATTGGTAATCCCCATCCCGACGTGACCCTCGGTGTCAGCCTCGGCTGCGAGTGGAAGGGCTTCGACTTCGGCGTAACTGGTGCCGGTGCATTTGGCATGCAGGTGATGCAGTGCTACCGCACGGCTCTGCTGGCTAACCCCTATCAGAACTATACTGTCGACGTGTTTGACCGTTGGCATGGAGAGGGTACCAGCAACACGCGTCCTCGCCTTGCCGTGGGTACAACCAACGACCAGTGGGTTTCCACACTTTATATGGAAGATGCCGACTACTTCAAGATTCAGAACATCACATTGGGCTATGATTTCACTAAGATCTGGAAAGCCAGCCCATTCTCTCAGCTTCGCCTCTACGTACAGGCTCAGAACCTCTACACCTTCACAGGCTACTCTGGCGTAGATCCTGAAGTCGGTTCGTCTGGTGGTAAGGACTCATGGGCACGCGGTATCGACGTAGGTCTTTATCCTTCTGCACGTACATACATCGTCGGTGCAAGTATTAAGTTCTAATTCATAACATAAAAAGAATAGAAGAAATATGAAAAAGATTTATTTGATGGCAATCGCGGCTCTCTTCATTGTCGGACTGACGTCTTGCGAAGACTTCCTCGATTCCGAAAACTATACCGAAGCTAATACAAGCAACTATCCTGCTTCAGCAAACGACCTGAACAAGGAGCTGGCTGCTTTGTATGGCGTGATGAACCAGATGAGTACTTCTCCGCTGCAGACACCCTGGTTCGTGAACTATATCATGTCTGATGATGCCAATGGTGCTGGTGGTACTGGCGACGTTGAGGCACATGCTGTAGGTCATCTTATGACCAACAAGGAGTCTCTATTTGATGATGCTTGGAAGAATACCTTCGTAGGTATTTCTCGTGCAAGTGCTATCATCTATGCAGTAGATGCATTCGACTGGACTGGTCAGGAGGCTGCCCGCAACCAGATGCTGGGTGAGGCTTACTTCATGCGCGGTCTGTTCTACCTCTGGGGTGTTCAGTTCTGGGGCGATATTCCTGCCTACTGGGCAGCTGCAGCTCCCGATCCATGTCCTCAGTTGAGTGCAGAAGACGTTATTATGCCACATATTCTGGCTGACTTCACCAGTGCAGCTAACCTGATGACTCACGGAGCAACAACTCGTGGCGACGGTCATGCTACCAAGGGTGCTGCCGAAGGTATGCTGGCTCGTGCCTACCTGTTCTACGAGGGCTTCTATAAGAAGGCTGGTGAGCTGGCAAATGCAAGTCTGGCTGATGTTTCCTTCGAAGGCTTCGATCAGGAGGGTGCAGGCAATTCTCTGAGCAAGTCTCAGGTTGTAAGCTTCCTCGAGGATGCCATCAATAACGGTGGCTACAAGCTGGTTGAGGACTTCCGTCTGCTCTGGCAGTACACCAACGAACTGACTGCTCCTGGTTATGCCTATGTAAAGGATCTGGCTGATGCTGGCAAGTATTGGGCTGGCAATGGTAACGAGGAAGAGATGTTCCAGGTACAGTACATGAACTCCGGTTCTTGGAATGGTACTATCGGCATGGGATTCGTTAACCAGGTAGAGCTTTACACAGGTCTCCGCTGCGACGACGACGGTGCTGGCACTGCTAACGGTGATGCCAACACACTGCCTTTCGGACAGGGTTGGGGTCAGGGTACCATCAACGCAAACCTTTGGGATGAGTGGAGCGATTCAGACCCACGTAAGAAGGCTACCATTCTTGATGCACAGACTGAGTGCGACAAGTTCGTGTTCACAACCTCTTGCTCTGAGGATGCTGGTTACTACAACAAGAAGTGGATGTCTATCACATGTCCAGAGTCTTCATGGTCAGATCATAACGATTCTTACACATGGTGGGGCGTTTATCGTTCAAAGTACACCACATCGCCTAACACCAATGGTAACTCTTTCCAGGGCGACCACTTCTCTGATATGGTTCTGCTCCGTCTTGCCGACGTGATGCTGATGCACTCAGAACTGACTGGTACAGCTGATCAGATGAATAAGGTACGCGCACGAGCAGGATTGGCTGCTACAACCTATTCTTGGACAAACATCCAGAACGAACGCCGCTGGGAGTTGGCTGGTGAGGGTCTGCGCTTCAACGACCTGCGCCGCTGGTCGGGTAAGGACGGTGGTTCAAGTTGTTTGGCCGCTACAGCCCTGCAGAAGCAGGAAGGCACTCGTGTGAACTACACTGGAACTTGGACTACGATGAGTCATGGCAAGGGTGTTGGCGGCAGCAGTTGGGCACAGCGCTATGCTGATACCGACGGATTCCTGCCAAAGCCTCCTGCACAGATCAGCCTGATTGCAGATTCTGAGATCCTCAGCCAGAACAAGGGCTGGTATGACGGTACAGGCTGGAGCATGTCTGGTACTCCGATCTATTAATTAAGAGTTAGAAATTTAAAGAGAATATAGCAATATGAAAAAATCAATTATATGCTTGATCGCTGCCGCAGCTATGGTCGCATCCTGTGATCCTATCAAGGAAGAAAGAGATTTCGACGTATATACTGTGACGACAAGTGAGATTGAGAGTGCCATCTCGTTCTCGCAGGCCGACGCTAACGGTAATGCGGCAGCTGATGGTAATTACTTTACCTATACAACAAATCCTGCCATGCAGGTTACCATCTTCAACTATCTGAGCGATGGTTCTGAGAACATGCTGGCTCGTGGTATGAGCGGTTCGTTCACCATTAAGCCAAAGCGTGGTTCTGATCCCAACCAGACTTTCTATGTTCGCGTAGTTGGTTCTGACAACCAGCCTGTTGAGATTTCAAAGACCTTTAACGTATATGTTCAGCAGGAACTTGATCCTGAGCTCCGCCTGCTCGCTTCTGATGCCTACGGTTCAAAGACCTGGAAGTGGGATGCAAGTGCTACCGACGGAGTTGTCTGGGGTAACATGGGTTACTGCGGTGGCGCAGGTGCCGACGTTGCGCTTAGTAGCAACGGTAAGTGGTGGGGTGTCACCAGCGAGGATGAATTCCTGAAACAGCTTAGTCATACCCACGACGGAGAGTATCATGGTGATGGTGATGTAGATAACTCAACGATGGTGTTCAGCGATGAGGGCATTGCCACAACTTACGATGCAAGTGGAAGCGTTATCCGCACATCTGCATTCACCGTAGAGGGCTACAATCCTGATGCTGAGTGGAGAAAGGGTCTCCTTAAGACCACTGCTATCCTCTGGCCTTATGAGATTAACTCTGGCGGTAATGTTCCTGGTGAGTATGAGATTGTTTATCTGACTGCCGACAAGCTCTGCCTGGTCTATCCTGATGGTGGTGCATACGATGGGCTCGGCAACTGGGGCGAGGCTACATTCTGGCACTTCTGCAGCAATACTGATATCGAGGGTATGGCATTTGGCTATGGCACTGACACTAAGGACTGGACATGGGACTACGACGGCGAGAACACTGTTTGGGGTAACATGGGTTACTGCGGTGGTAACGGTTCTGACGTTGGCACGTCTCACAACGGTCAGTGGTGGGGTGTCACCAATGAGGAGGAGTTCATGGGACAGCTTAACCACACCGATACCGGTGCAGCAAATGGCGACGAGTCAATGGATGCATACTTCACACTGAGCGGTGAGGGCACCATCGTTCGCCACGCTGGCGATGGCTCTGTCATCAAGAGCGGTACATTCGAGTTCGATACTTCTGTAGCCAACGACTGGAAGGTGGCTGACCTGAAGACCACTGCCGGTACTATCCTGTTCCCCTACGAGATTAACTCTGGCGGTAACATGCCGACTCAGTTTGATGTTGTCTATCTGACTGGCAGCAAGATGTGTCTTGTCTATCCCGACGGAGGAGCCTTCGACGGACTCGGCAACTGGGGTGAAGCAACCTACTGGCACTTCAAGGCTAAGTAAGTTATTCACTCTGATTGAATCTCATCCGCCCCGCACCTCCCCCAAGAGGCTGCGGGGCGGATAATTTATTTTCTTTGACAATTCTTTTGGTGTTCCAGATTTTAGTTGTATCTTTGCAAATAAATTAAAGTACAGGTAATTATGGAAACGATCAGACTAAGTACCGACGTGTATAACGATGCCAAAATTTACGCTGAACAGCAGAAAGTCAGCGTTGACGAGTTTATTGTGTCACTTATCTGCAATTTTGGGAAGAAAGCGAAACGTAAATACCAAATGAAGCCCATTCAGGAGTTGTCGCCAGTTCTGCAAGAAATAGCAAACATGCCAAGGCTGGGTACTCTGGATGAGGATGACGTGAATGGCGATAAGGCCAGATGGGAGTATTATCGGGAAAAACACGAACTGGAATGAAAGTCTTTCTTGATACCAATATCCTTATTGATGTTGTGGCTCGTAGAGCGGAGTTCTATGAGGCAGCAAACAACATCATTAATCTAGGGATAGAAGGGGACGTGACGCTATGTGTTACTCCGATGTCCTATGCTACGTGTGTCTTTATTGCAAGAAAAGTTTTAGGGTACCAGGGAGCGATGAAGGTACTACAACTGCTTGATAAGTATATTGAGGTGGTGGCAATGACACCAACTCAGTGCCATGAAGCTCTATTTGCTGACATGCCAGATTTTGAGGATATGCTCCAATATAAAGCGGCTTTTGATGCAGGATGTGCCTGCTTGGTGACGAGAAATGGTAAGCATTTCCTGCAGGACGGAATCCCGATATTGTC
>CALFUF010000082.1 GCA_937916405.1 uncultured Prevotella sp. | reverse complement strand
TGGATACCCGCGTGAACTTCACGCCAATGGTAGACATGATGATGCTTCTGATCACTTTCTTCATGCTTTGTACTACACTGGCTAAGCCGCAGGCTATGCAGCTGACCATGCCGTCAAACGACGACACGAAGAATCTGAATGAAGAACAGAAGCAGGTTACAAAAGCTTCTCACACCATTACCCTTTATCTTGGCTCTAATGACAAGGTATGGTACATTGCCGGTCTTCCTAATTACGATGACCCCTCATGTGTAAAGGAAACCACTTATGGCAAGGAAGGTATTGAGAAAGTACTTAATGAGCACACAACCGAGGAAGGTATCAACCCAATTGCCAAAATTAAGATGGCAAAGAAGGAACTTGATGCTAAGAAGAACGAGTATAACTCTAAGATGACTGACGAGCAGTATCAGGAAGCTCTCAAAAAACTGAAGAAGGGTGAACTCCCCAACGGTGAGAAGGTTCCAACGATGACCGTCATCATCCGTCCTCTTAACACTGCGACCTACGAGAACATGGTAGCAGCCCTCGACGAGATGCTGATAAGCAATGTTGATAAGTATGTCATTGACAATGTCGACAAGATGAGTGACGATGATAAGGCACTCATCCAGAAGGCAGGTGTCAAATGATTAACCCCTAAAATGCAGAAAGAACTATGGCAAAAATAGATCTTATAGACAATGGCTGGGTTGACCTCGTATTTGAAGGTAAAAACCAAGCATACGGAGCTTATCAATTGCGTAAGAACACGGGCACTCGTAACCTAAAGGCCCTTATCACGATGTTCATTGGTTTTGCTATCATAGCAGCCATCGTCATCGCCAAGGTTTCTATTGAGAACTACATCGCATCACAGAATGCAGCCATTGAGGCAGATGTAGAGCTTCAGAGCCTTGCGGAGAAGAAGGAAGCTAAGGTAGAGAAGAAAGATGAGCCAGAAGTTGAGAAGATTGAGGTTGAGCGTGTCAAGAGCTCCGTAGCTTTCACTGTTCCTGAAATTAAGAAGGATAATGAGGTGAAAGAAGAACAGGAAATGAAATCTCAGGAAGAACTTCAGGAGACAAACACCGCCATTGGTGCCTTCAACGTTGAGGGTAACGATGAGACCGCTGGTGAGGTTCTGAAGGCAAAGGAAGTTATTGCTGAACCCGAGCCACCAAAGGTGGAGGAGACAAAGGTCTTCGACGTGGTTGAGCAGATGCCTTCGTTCCCTGGTGGACAAGGTGCCCTTATGTCTTGGCTTGGTAGCAATATCAAGTATCCTGTAGTAGCTGAAGAGAATGGTGTACAAGGTCGCGTTGTTTGTACCTTCGTGGTTGAGCGTGACGGTTCTATCACAGACGTAAAGGTCGTTCGTGGTGTAGACCCCTCTCTTGACAAAGAGGCAGTACGTGTGCTCATGGCTATGCCTAAATGGATTCCTGGTAAGCAGAACGGTTCAGCTGTACGTGTGAAGTACACTGTTCCTGTAACCTTCAAACTCCAGTAATTGATGACAAAGAACGTATTCAACAAACTCGTTGGATTAACACTTATTTTAGGCTTGCTCTCCGCTTGTGGGAGCAAGCCTAATCCTGAAAAGGAGCAAGCCTATCTTAAAGCCGCTGAGAAATTAGTGGCTGATGAGAGTTTTTATCCGATTCTCGACGAGGAGCTTTTCTATTTTAACAGTCAGCGTTTAGATACGATTGATGTTGAATATATGAATGAGCAGGATGCTGTCGAGAAATTGATGAAGAAGGAGACGTGGCTGGCTTTTACTACCCGTGATTTCACAGCAAAGGAAAAGAAGAGTCTGCAAGACCAAAAGTTCCTGCCTCGTGCAATACCCATCGCCTACGATGGTCTCTCCATCATCATCAACAATACCAATCCTGACAGTTGCATTACTATTAAGGATTTTGCTCGTATCCTAAAAGGAGAGGTTACTCAATGGGGCGATATTTATCCCAGTTCCAAATTAGGAGCAATAGATGTGGTTTTCGACAATCCATTGTCCAGTACAGTCCGCTGGTGTGTAGATTCTATCCTCGGAGGTAAAGAATTTACGAATCCAAATATCGGGGCTGTCAAAACCAGTGCCGCAGTGATAGACTATGTGGAGAACCACAAGAACGCTCTTGGTATCATCGGTTCAAACTGGTTGAACGACAAACGTGACACCACCAATGTCACCTTTAAGAAGAACATAACAGTGATGGGCGTGTCAAAACTCGACTCAGCCACTAAGGCAAACAGCTGGCAGCCCTATCAATACTATTTATATAATGGTAACTACCCGTTGCGTCGAACCATCTACGCATTGCTGAATGACACACGCAATGGTACACCAACGGCTTTTGCACATTATTGTCAATTGCCAAAGGGGCAATTAGTCATCCTTCGCTCAGGACTGTTACCCCGCTCAGCCAATATGAATGTGCGACAAATTATTGTCAATAAGAAATAAACTAAATTGGTATTTAAACGTCATAACGATAGAGAGAAGAAAACAAGAAGTAAAACTTTAATAAAACAAGAATTATGAAAACAATTAAATATCTCGTGATGGGAGCGCTGATGTTAGGATTCGGTACTCCAGTGATGGCACAAGACGGTTCAAAGGCCGATGTAGATGCCGTAAAGAAAATAATTAGTAGTAAACCCGCAGATCTTGACAAGCAGATGAAGCCTTACTACAAGGCTAATAAAAAGAATGCCGAGAATCTGCTTGCCATGGGTCGTGCCTTCTATGAGGCAAACGATACCGCTCATGCTCATGAGTATGCACAGTATGCGCTGGCTGCATCAAAGAACAAGTATGCTCCCGCATACGTCCTGTTAGGTGACATCGCGGCCCTCGCTGACGATGGCGGAGCAGCAGCTTCTTGGTACGATCAGGCCATATACTATGACAAAAAACTGGCTGAGGCATATCGTAAGTATGCAATGGTATATCGCAAGATTGACCCAAGAGGAGCAGCCCAGAAGCTCGATGATCTGAAAGCAAACTGCCCTGAGGTGAATGTTGACGCTATCAAGGGACACATCTTCATGGTAGCTGGTGATGAGAAGAGCGCCTATAATGAGTTCAAGAAAGTGCCCATTGCCCAGTTAGACAAGAGTTATCTGAACGAGTTTGCTCGTGCCAGTTACTTCCAGGGACATTTCGAGGATGCTCTTGCAGCTTGTGAGCAAGGTCTGAAAGACAAGCCTCGTAATGCTACTTTCACCCGTTTAGCTATGTTCAGCAACTATGAGTTGAAGAACTACGATGCGGCAAAGGGTTACATCTACAAGTATTTCAACGAGACAGATAGTGCTAAATACTCAGAGTACGATCACTACTATTCTGCACTGATTTATGACGCATTAGGTGAGCAACAGAACGCATTTGCAGAGTATGACAAGGCACTTGTACTTGTCAACGACTCTTCTATGATTAAGAAGTGGGCTATCTTGAAGACGCTCTCAGACGCATATCTGAAGAACAAAGATTTTGCCAAAGCTACAGACTATTACCAGCAGATGCTGGCTGCTAAGAAAGAGTTGACTTATGACGATGAAGAGGGTCTTGCCAATATTTACACAAAAGACGGTGATGCCTCTACAGATCCCGCTAAGAAGGCAGAGATGATTAAGAAGGCAGATGAGGTCTACGCCGCTCTCACCCAGAAATATCCAACTCAGGAGGTATACTCTACTTACATGCGTGCTAATCTCAACAACAAGCTTGACAATAACATGGAGAAAGCCCTTGCCAAACCATATTATGAGAAGCTTGCCTCTCTGCTGAGTGGTAGAACAGACCGTACCAAGGGACAGGATACCATGTTAAAAACCGCTTACCACTATCTGATGTTCAACGCCTATATCAACAAGAACGTAGACGGTGCAAAGGGATTCGCTGAGAAGATTCTCCAAATTGATCCAGAGTACAAAGCTGCTTTGGAGATTCAGGCACTGAAATAACCAAACAATACTAAGAAGGAGCGCAAGTTGAAACTTGCGCCTCTTTCTTATAACCGACATGAAGCTGAGGAAACTAACATATATAATATTGGGGGTATTTGCTGTTACCATTATTGGACTGACAGCATGTACTTCTCGTGAGAAAAACGTTTCCTCTGGAAATCATCCAAAGAAGGACTTGGAAGTTCAAGTTGAACAGTTGATGGACAGAAATCTCGATAGTGCGCTGTCCCTGTTGGACAGTCTTGAGGACCGGCATCTCTTACCTGAATACAAGGCGAACTACTACCGAGGACAGATTCATTACAAGTTAGGCCAAGAACTTACAGCAGAACTTTATTACAAAAGAGCCCTTGCCAGCAACGAGTTAATACAAGAGCGTCCTTCCATCTATTATTTTGTTTCAGACCAGCTATCCACTATTCTAACTGTCAAAGGCGATCAAGACGGTGCTGTCAAGGTCGCAACAGAAGCCTACGCCATAGTCCGTGATGACACTACAAGAGTAGGAGACTATTGGTCAGCAATCCTTCTTCATGATATCGGTTATAGCCAGATGCAGTTAGGACATTATACCGAGGCGGAGAAAAACTTCATAAAAGCATGGAACACGCTGGAGAAGTTAGCACAATATGAGCCTATCTTTGACAACCTCTATACTTGGACAAGAATCACTTATAATATCATTGACGCCTATACCAGTACAGAACAGTTTGTCGAGGCAGAGAAATGGTTCCCTCAGGCTGACGAGACGATTAACCGTATGACATCCTCTCCTGACTGCCCTGCTTCCACCGCAGAGGAGTTCACCGCTGGTCTCAATACCCACAAGGCACTCGTCTATGTGAAGACTGGGCGAAAAGGCGAAGCCAACAAGGCATACCAACGCTTTTTAGGTACGAACTACTCAAAAACCAGTAACGGACTTATCGAGAATAGTGAGTATCTGGAACTTGCCGAACGCTGGGAAGACCTCGCCAACTTGACACCTAAGGTCGATTCTGTTGTACAGTCGTGGAACATTCCCCTGTCACTGTATTACCTGAAATCGTACCTTGCCCCTTATCTGAAAGCGTATATCAAATCCGGGCGGAAAGAGCAAGCCCTTCAGATGGCGGAGCGCATCGTTGACTCAATCGACTCGATCTATAATTACGAGCGACAGCATAATGCGGCAGAACTCGCCATCATGTATGAGACTCAGGAGAAAGAGAAACAGATTGCCGAACAGCAGTCGATGCTCAAGAACCAACGTTTCCTCACAGCATTTATCGGTATCCTGCTGATACTTATCTCCTTGATTATTATTGGTCTCCTTCGTCTTCGCAATGCCAAACAACTGGCGGAGAAGAACAAAGAACTCGAACAGAAGAACAAAGAACTGTCACTAGCCAATGCCCATGCGGAGGAGTCGTCACGGATGAAGACAGACTTCATCCAGCAGATATCCCATGAGATTCGTACACCACTTAACATTCTCTGCGGTTTTACACAGGTGCTCACGACATCAGATATCGAATTGGGAAACGAGGAACGAGAGGATATCAATAAGCGTATCACTACCAATACCAAGCGCATCACAGAACTAGTCAACAAGATGATAGAACTCGCTGATATCCACAGCAAGACCGTCTTAGAGCGTAACGATAAGGTAACTATCGTTCAGATAGCGGCACAGGCTGTCGAGAATTCCGACCTGCAACATGACAAGCATTTACTGTTCAACCTGGAATTTGACCAGGCAGACGACAAGATGATTCGCACCAATTCAGTTTCTGCCTCCCGTGCACTCGCACTCTTACTGAACAACGCCACCAAGTTTACGGAGAAAGGAAGCATAGAACTGCGCATCACTCTCGACAAGGAGGCAAAAACCATTGTATATACCGTAACCGATACTGGCATTGGAGTTCCTCCATATGAGGCTGAGCGTATCTTTGAGGAGTTCACCCAACTCGATGAATACTCGGTTGGGACTGGTATCGGTCTTAGCGTTGCTCGCAGTATTGTCCGCCGCTTAGGTGGAGATATCCGTTTGGACACCAGTTATCAGGGTGGTGCCCGCTTCATCATGACTCTTCCTGACGAGACATAAAAAAGGCTTTCCCTTCGGAAAGCCCTATCTTCTTTTCAACTTGCTCTTGACTTATGCCGGCAGGCTGATAGCCTCTGACGGACAAACGTCAGCACATGTGCCGCACTCTGTGCAGACATCTGGGTTGATAGAATACTTATCGCCCTCAGAGATTGCTCCTGCTGGGCACTCATCGATACATGTTCCACATGCGATGCAGTCATCACCAATTACGTATGCCATAATCTTTTCTTTTTATAAAGTTAATACTAAATACTTACTTTTGATGATGCAAAGATAGGAATATTTTTCGATATATACCTAACTTTGGGTAGAATATTTTCACAATTTATACGATGTCGAAATAATAAAGGCTCCTGTTTCTGCGTTATGTTTAATGTGAATAAGAAACGATTATTTCTCTTAGCAATACTGTTTGTCGGCATCCTTTCCGCACAAGCCCAGAAGCGTCATGTACAGCATAAGCCCTATGTTGACTTGCGCCCGTTACACTTTGGTATTGTGGTAGGTACCCATCTGCAAGACATAGAGTTTGAGAATGTGGGACCACAGGTTCTTGTCGATGAGGAAGGTAATGTCAGTGAGCACCTTATCATGGCTGATGCCGATAAGTGGAACCCGGGGTTCTCTGTTGGTGTACTTGCCGAGTTACGGCTACATGAGAATATCGCTCTGCGATTTACACCCTCCATGCACTTCGGAGCCAAGCATCTCACCTTTATGAATATGACGGATGTTGACGAAGAAGGACATCCCCGTAAGGTGACCCAAGATTTGAAAAACACGTATGTCGGGTTGCCTCTGAACGTCAAGTTCAGTGCTCCACGCTTCAATAATTACCGTCCTTTCATCGCTGCCGGTATCAGTGGGATGATTAATCTGACAGGGGGCGGTGAGGACTACGTCAGTCTGAAACGCTTCTCGTCGATGGTGGAGGTAGGTATTGGATGTGACTTCTACCTGCCGTTCTTCAAACTCATTCCCGAGTTGAAGTTCTGCTATGGCTTAGGCAACAGTCTTGACACCAATCATGTCAATGAGCTGCGCGACACCAATAAACGAGCTTACGCAGGTAGTGTCAAAAGTTCACAGTCGAAGATGATTATGCTCTCATTCTATTTCGAGTGAAGCGTCATCACCATCTTTCCCACAAAGATAGCATGCTTTCCGTTCTGGTCGACAGGAACTGCCTTGCCGTCCAAATTCTTCTCATACTCCAATTGTTTAAAATAGGTATGGGTATGTCCACCTAACACCAAATCGATGTTGCGTGAGCCACGAATCATATACTGGTCGTCCTCTCCCCGGTTACTATTCCATCCTAAATGGGAAATACATATCACGACATCACATTTCTTCTCCTCTTTCAGTATCCTCGCCGTCTCCAAAGCGACCTTCGCAGGGTCGAGATACTTCACACCCACACAGTTCTTTGCCGATACGAGTCCCTCCATCTTTGGAGATAGTCCAAACACTCCTATCTTCACCCCCTTCCGCTTGATGATGACATAAGGTTTCACCAGTCCCTCGACAGGGGTACCCGTGAAGTCATAGTTGGCACATACTATCGGGAAAGTAGCAAGCCGGAACGCACGAGCCATCTCCTCTATCCCGAAGTCAAACTCATGGTTGCCTATCGTCGCTGCATCATAACCCATCCTATTCATCAGTCCTATCTCCACATCCCCTTTAAACATGGTATAATAGGCTGACCCTTGAGAAAAGTCACCACTATCAAAAAGCAGCAAATCAGGGTTCTTCTCACGTTCTTCCTTCAGCATGGCGATACGACGAAGAGCCCCAGCCCTACCCGCCTTCATGGTATCCGGCAGTTGGACGTTGATGGGCATAATCGTACTATGTGTGTCATTCGTGTGCAGAATGACCAGTTGTTTGTCTTTCTTTGCTTGTCCCGACAAGGACACAAGCATCATCAGTATGATTCCAAGATATCTTACCATAATAACTAATCCTTTATGACTACCCTTCCTTCTATCTGCGCATCCACTTCCTTACCCTGCTGATTCTGTTCACGGAAGTAGTTCCTGATGATAAAGCGTGAGTTGTTCTCCACCTGCTGTGGTGAGTTGACATCCCTGCTCTTTCTGAAAGTTTCCATCTTATCCGTGCCACCTAACAGATAGTCGATGGTGGCAACACGATAGTCTTTTTGAGGATCTATCGGCTTCCCATGGATGGTCGCACTTACCAGTCTGCCGTCTTTCGTGATCACCATCCTCACCGAATGGCTTACCCCCTCGCCTCCGACAGAGGCCATCTCCGCAAAGAGTTCCAACACGTCAGCACCTGAAAGGGTTGCGAAAGCGATCTTATTCTCGAAAGGAGCAATGTCCAGCACATCACCATAGGTCACATCCCCCTTTGGTAAGTCTGCACGTATACCCCCCATGTTATACACGCCAAAGTCAGGTTGCTCCTGAAACTCCTTTGCCGTCCACACCATGATATCCGCAAGCAGGTTAGACAACTCACTCTCCGGACGGCTGGGTGTCATATATTTAGCCGACCGTCCCACCTTCGGCCCCATGATACTATCTACGATATGCTTATAATGCTGGAGAAACTGGGTAGCCTCAGCATCAGGATGAGCATCATAGCGACTGTCGACCAGTATGGTGGAACGCTCCACTGATGCCACTTGATAGTGTGTCCGACATGCCGTCAGTCCCACAGCCATCATGATGATAATCACTAAATTCCTGTCCATTGATATAGTTTTAGCGACTACAAAAGTACGAAAAAAGAGGGTAATTAGCAAAAAATCCGCCGAAATTATTGTGAGATTCAAGAAAAAGCAGTACCTTTGCATCCGCTTTCCGCGTAATCGCTGGCAGGAAGTCACGAGTTGCCTGTTATGTTGCGTAGGAACGATACAACAATTTAATTTAAAGAACACAATGGATTTAATTAAAGTTGCTGAAGAAGCATTTGCAACCGGCAAGAAGTTCCCAGAGTTCAAGGCTGGTGACACTGTAACTGTCGCTTACAAAATTATCGAGGGTTCTAAGGAGCGTATCCAACTCTATCGTGGCGTTGTCATAAAGATCAGCGGCCACCAGGAGAAAAAGCGCTTCACTGTTCGTAAGATGTCTGGTACCGTAGGTGTGGAGCGTATCTTCCCCATCGAGTCACCTAACATTGAGAGCATCGAGGTCAACAAGGTTGGTAAGGTACGTCGCGCTAAACTTTACTATCTGCGCAAACTTACAGGTAAGGCTGCCCGTATTAAGGAGAAGCGTCGTAACATCGCTGAGTAAGGCTCAACGACCTGCACAACATAAAAAAGAGATATCCACAAAATGGTATCTCTTTTTTATGTTCCCTTTTTCTCGCTTACATCGTAGTTCTCCTCGCCATCGCCCTCTCCATGCAGCGCTTCCTGAAACAAGTCCCAGTCTTGGTAACCAGCCAACAGCGACAGTCTGTCGAGCGTCTTCCTATTCGGTTTTCTCAATAGTTCATGCTCCACAGCCTCCAGCAATTTCCGCAATGCGTGTCTTTTCTTTTCCATCATCTTTCGCTTTGATGCTGCAAAAGTAAGAAAAAAGTTTCAATGTTGTATCTTGTCTTATAAAAAAAGGCACTAACAATTACAGAGTATGGCATTTTTCCATTTTGAGATTTGGTTTTCTTCTCACTTATTCGTATCTTTGTACCCAGAAACTATACACATTATATATAATGAAAGAACTACAACTGAAGTACGGATGCAATCCGAATCAAAAGCCCTCTCGCATCTTTATGACAGAAGGCGAGTTACCCATCGAAGTGATTAATGGTCGTCCAGGATATATCAATTTCCTCGACGCCTTCAATGCCTGGCAACTGGTGAAGGAGTTAAAGGCTGCTACGGGTCTGCCCGCCGCTGCCTCGTTCAAGCATGTCAGTCCTGCCGGTGCCGCTGTCGGACTGCCTTTGAGCGATACCCTCAAGAAAATCTATTTCGTGGATGACGTGAAAGGTCTCGACGACTCCCCCATTGCCTGTGCCTATGCCAGAGCCCGTGGTGCCGACCGTATGTCATCGTATGGTGATTTCGTGGCACTCTCCGATACCTGTGATGCCACTACGGCACTCATCCTGAAACGTGAGGTGAGCGACGGTGTGATTGCTCCGGACTATACCGCAGAGGCTATCGAGATTCTCAAGGACAAGCGTAAGGGAACGTATAACGTCATCAAGATTGACCCGAACTACCAGCCTGAGCCTGTAGAGCGCAAGCAGGTATTTGGTATCACTTTCGAGCAGGGACGCAACGAGATCAAACTCGACGACCCCGCACTGTTCGAGAATATCCCCACCCAGAACAAGACATTCTCCGCCGAGGCAAAGCGTGACCTGATTATCGCCCTCATCACACTGAAATACACCCAGTCGAACTCCGTCTGCTATGTGAAGGACGGACAGGCTATCGGTATCGGTGCCGGACAGCAGAGCCGCATCCACTGTACCCGCCTTGCCGGTAACAAGGCAGACATCTGGTGGTTGCGCCAGCATCCGAAAGTGATGGCACTTCCTTTCAAGGAGGGCATCCGTCGTGCCGACCGTGACAATACCATCGACGTATATATCTCAGAGGACGAGCACGATGACGTGTTGCGTGACGGTGCCTGGCAGCAGTTCTTCACCGAGCAGCCCGAGGTACTGACCCTCGCAGAGAAGAAAGAGTGGATTGCCCAGAACACGAAGGTTGCCTTAGGCTCTGACGCTTTCTTCCCCTTCGGCGATAATATCGAGCGTGCCCATAAGAGCGGTGTTGAGTTCATTGCCCAGGCAGGCGGCAGTGTCCGTGACGACCATGTCATCATGACCTGCGACAAATACGGCATCGCCATGGCATTCACTGGGGTAAGGCTTTTCCATCATTAATAATAAATATAGGGACTATAGGAACTATAGGAACTATAATCAAAAAAACTATGAGTAAGGAAGACGATTTCCTGTTGATACTGGAGAATGGCATCTCGTTTGGTCGTGGCGGCGGTCCCCGCAAGGAGGACGACAAGGTGAAGACCAAGGCGAAGAAAAAGAAATACATCACGGGTGCCCACGGTAGCGGCTCTGCACGGCAGAAGGCTAAATACCGTGAGCAACGTGCCAACAGGCATAAGAAATAGGAGACTAAGAATATGAGAAAAAAACTACTACTATTGATGTTATGGGCACCCATTTGCTGCTTCGCCCAGAAATATGTGGGCGGCGACATCTCGCTGCTCACAAAGTATGAGACAAACGGTGCCAAGTATTACGACCTCAACGGTAATAGTATTACCGATATGTTGGGGTTCTTCAAGGAACAAGGACTGAACTCCATGCGTGTCCGTCTGTTTGTAGATCCTACTAAGAGTGGTGATATTGCTGCCTGTCAAGACTTGGACTATGTAAAGGACCTGGGCAAACGCATCAAAGAGAAAGGCATGAGTTTCGTCCTGGACTTCCATTATAGTGACACTTGGGCTGATCCCGCTAAGCAATGGACTCCCGACGCATGGAAGAGCCTTAGTGACGAAGACCTCTATACGCAAATCTATGACTATACAAAAGCCGCTTTGCAAGTGTTGGTAGAGGCAGGAGCGACTCCTGACTTCATCCAGACTGGCAATGAAATTAGTTATGGTATGCTATGGGGTGTCAAGACAGCAAGCAGTAGCAGTCTCAAGAAATACTATGCAGGGCAAGAGGCAAACCGCACCCGCTTTACCTCACTGCTGAAAAAAGCAGGACAAGCATGCAGGGAGATATGCCCTTCTGCCAAAATCATCCTGCATACAGAACGTGTTGCCAGACCAAACTATATCAATTCCTTCTATCAGGACATGAATAATGCTGAGGTAGATTACGATATCATTGGCATGAGTTACTACCCATTTTATCATGGAGACTTCACCAAGTTGGAGGCAGCATTGACCAAGGCTGAGAGTTTTAATAAGGACATCATGATTGTGGAAACTGGTTACTACTATGCTTGGCAGACCTCTGACTTTGGTAGTGACGGAATAGATCTCTCAGCAACATACCCCATTAGCCCAGAAGGACAACAGGCTTTCACAAAAGCACTTATTGAGGTGTTGAATCAACATGAGAAAGTGACTGGTTTGTACTGGTGGTGGATGGAGGCCTGTGAGAACGGACTCGACTGGAATACAAAACGTGTGAGTGACGATTGGTATAACGCTAGCCTGTTCAATGATGATGCGAAAGTCAACGGAAAGGACGGTATCACCTATAACTATCCTGCAGGTAAAGTGATGCCTGCCATCACCGAACTGAAAGCCTTTGTAGGAGGTAGTTCTGGCATCAGCGGTCTTAGATACGCTGCTCCTGAGGACAACACCTGGTATGACCTGAGTGGTAGACGGATGACCAATAAGCCCACCTCGAAGGGTATCTATATCAACAACGGACAAAAGATCATTGTCAAATAAACAAAAAAGCGGAGCACTATCACAGTGCTCCGCTTTCGTTTCAATAACAAGAGTGTGTTTATTTAAAAATCCAACTCCTTCCCCCGATAGAAATCAAGGAGGGTCGTCTGGTAGAGGAATTCATAACGAGCCTGTACGAGATCACTCTCCGCTTTCAGGAAACGGTTCTTCGCCTCATTGAACTCCGTAATCGTTGCCTTGCCATTCTCATATTTCGCCTGGGCAAGTGTGAAGGCATCCTCACTTGACTTACGGGCTGCCTCACTGCTCTCATACTTCGCCTGGGCGGCGACAGCGTTATAGTACACCTGCTGAATCTCCTTGTAAAGTGTCTTCTTCACGTTATCCAACTGCAACTGCTGGGTCTCACGGTCGATTCGAGCGGAACGGATATTGTTACGGGTCGAGAAGCGATTAAAGATGGGGATGTTCAGATTCAGTCCGATATACTGTGCGAAGTTGTTCTTCAACTGGGTGCCGAAACCATCCTGCTGCATCCCACTCGTCTTATAATAGTTGGTCTGTAATCCGCCATTCAATGAGAGCGTCGGATAAAGTCCCGCCTGCGCTATCTTGATGCTCTTCTCGGTGGCATCAAGGCGTAACTGCTCCGCTTTGACCTCAGGTTTGAAAGCGAGTGCCTCCTGATAGATTATATTCGGATTACTCGGAATAGTCAGAATATTCTGATTAACCAGATCAGGACGTACCACCGAGAACCCATCGGGGGTGGGCAGTTCCAGCAACTGCGTCAAGGCAAGCATCGACAACTGGAGATTGTTATGCGCCTGGGTTGCCGTCAACTGGCTCTGCGCCAGGGTCGCCTTCTGCTGCGACACCTCGGCACCACTCGCCTTACCATTCTCCAAGAAAGACTTCAGACGTGTCACCTGCATGGAGTCAATCTCCACTTGACGCACAGCGACATCGGCAATCTCCATATCATAGAGAATCTGCACATAAGCCTGTGCCACCTGCATACGGATATCATTCTTCGCCTTCTCTAAGTCCTGCGTTGCCGCCTCAAGGTTCAACTGGTTGAGTTTGATGGTATTGGGTATCTGGAAACCAGTAAACAACGGAATGCTAGTGCCGATGCTGAAAGAGGTGGAACTGGTACTACGATTGGTATAGGTGTTATCCATTGTCAACCCACGACCAAAGGAGAACGACTCCCCTGCCTGTGCGTTCAAGTCAGGCAAACGGCTGTTCTTTGCCGTCGACAACTGTAGTTCCTGTTGGCGACGCTGGTTATCACGCTGCCGGATGCCCAGATTATGACTGATGGCATACTCCGTACACTGGCGGAGCGTCCACGTTTGCTGGGCTAGGATGCCTAGATGAACTAGAATGCCTAGTATTACTAGAATATAAAATCTCCTCATCGCTTATTCCTCCTTCGTCTCTGCTACAATCTGTGGACCACGCACCTTGTCCTTGGTGGTCAGTCCTTTCTTAATCTCGATATTCACACCGTCGCTAAGTCCGGTGGTCACAGCACGACGCTCATACTCTTTCTTCGCGCCCGTACCTTTTATAATATATACGAAGGTGGAGTCGCCAGAGAACTCAATGGCACTCTCTGGAATAGTCAGTGCCTTCTCCACCTGGGCGAGGATAATCTCCGCATTAGCGGAATAGCCGGAACGCAACTTGTCATCCTTCGCCACCTTCACCGCCGCCTTGATCTCAAACTGGTTGGCACCGTTATTCTCCACAGCCTTGGGGGAGATATACTCCAAAGAGGCGTCGAACTTCAAGTCCTGCAAGGCACCAATGGTAATCTTCATGGGTATACCGCTATAAAGTTGTCCCACCTCCGTCTCGTCGATATTACCACGGAAGATAAGGTCGTTCATATTCGCTACCGAGGCGATAGTGGTACCGTCGTTGAAAGTATTGCTGTTGATAACAGAATTACCCACCTTCACAGGGATATCGAGAATGATACCGCTGATGGTGGAGCGGACAAGCGTGGACGACGCACTGGCATTCGACCTTGACACACCATCACGGACTACCTGCAAAGCATCCTGTGAGGCAGAGACCTCTTCCCTCGCCTGGTTCATCGCCTGTTTGATCTTGTCAAACTCATCGGCAGACACCAGTTGCTGGTCGTAGAGGTTCTTCTCTCGCTCATAGTCAACCTGCGCCTGTTTCAAGTTGATGTTAGCAAGGCGCACACGACTCTCCGCCGAACTGAGTTGTGCCATATCGGGAATGACCTTCACCTTGGCGATAATCTCACCAGCCTGCACATAGTCGCCAGGCTCCTTCAGCAGTTCTGTGATGATGCCACTGATCTGCGGCTTGACATTTACCTCATTGCGAGGCTCTATCTTACCCGTGATGATGGTGGTCTTCCTCACCTCACCCATCTCTGGTGTGAACTCATTATACACAATCTCTTGGGGTTGTGACTTTTGCCATAGGAACACGAAGGTCCCAATGAAGATCAAAGCAATAATAGTTGCGATAATCAGTTTCCTGTACTTTTTCATATTGTGATTTATTTTTCGATATTACGATATTACGATATTGCGATTATTCATCACGCATCGCGTCGACGGGTTTGATACTCATAGCACGGGAGGCAGGGGCAAGACCTGCAAGGATACCCATCAGGCTGACCATCAAGGTTGCGGCAATTGCAGTCCAGAAACCCACCTGGAAATGGACTTGCACGATACCGTCCTCCGTATTACCCATCTCCACCATCTGTAGGATGACAACGGCAAAGAGAATACCACTCATGCCTGCTACCAAGGTCAGCACAATACTCTCTGAGATAATCTGCGAGAGAATCATCCGAGGGGTGGCACCAATGGCACGGCGGATACCTATCTCCGTCGTTCGCTCACGAACGGTGACCATCATGATATTCGAGACACCAATGGCACCAGCCAGCAAAGTACCTAAGCCCACCAGCCATATCAGGAAATTGACACCCCGGAAGAGGTTGTCAAGCAACTGGAAGAGCACCTCAGTATTGAACACCATCGCCCCCTGTTCGTCGGTTGGGTCGACATAATGGGCATAGGCTATCGTCTCACGAATCCGTGGCGTTATTCTGCTCATCACCACTCCCTGATGACCTGTGGCTGCTATCAGATCCACCTGATTACCTCTGTTATAGGCAGCCTGCATCAAGGTCAATGGAACGGTGACACGTTCCTCCGCACGCCCGTTGAAGTTGATAGAACTATTGGTATTATAGTCGACTCCTATCACCTCATAATAAGTGGAGTCCACTCGTATCTTCTGACCACAGGGATCGCCACCGTTCTTAAACAGGTCCTTATAGATTTTCTTTCCTAACACACAGACCTTTCGACCTTCCTCGATATCCATCTGGTTGATATAACGCCCATAGTACATCCTCGGTGCAATGACCTCCGCATAGTCAGGAGTTACGCCCTGCATCCTCGGTGTGGTCTTCTGATCTCCATAATAGGCGGTGTTCGACATTCCCCAAGGAGCAAACAAGACGGGAGCCACCACATCCAACTCTGGCACACGCTGGTGCAGACGCTCGATGTCCTTGTAGTCCATACTCCACCAACGTCCCTTTCGGAAACCCTTATAGGGTTTGGAGGTCTGTTGTGCCCATATCATCACGGTATTCTGTGCGAAACCGTCGAAGTTCTTGTTGAGTCCTTCCCTCAGTCCTTTTCCGCCTCCCATCAGTCCTACGAGCATAAACACACCCCAGAACACGCCGAAGCCAGTAAGAAACGAACGTGACTTATTACGGGTCAGCGTATCGATGATCTCTCTGTAACTGTCAATATCTATTCTCATAGTCAATCTGCTCTTAGTGCCTCTATGGGGCGGATTCGTGATGCTTTAAATGCGGGGATGAGTCCTGCGATGGTGCCGGCGATGACCATGACCATCGTCGCCTCGAAACAGACATCCAGTCCGACGGTAGGGTCAACGAACATCGTCGCCTTGAAGAGTCCTGTGTCTATCTCGTTATGTCCTAACGTGGCATCCATATACTCGTTGGCGAAGATGCCTAACAGCATACCGATATAGCCGAAGAAGGTGGTGATGATGACACTCTCCACGATAATCAGGCGGAGGATGCTCCACGGCTTAGCGCCTATCGCCTTGCGGATGCCAAACTCATGGGTACGCTCCTTGACCGTAATCAGCATGATGTTCGAGACACCCACGATACCACTCAGTAACGTGAACAAGCCTACGAGCCAGAGGGCGGTGCGAATGATACTGATACCCTGCTGCATTTGCAGGTTCTGGGTATAGCGGTTCCACAACCAGATAGAACTCTCATCCTCTGGATGCGCCTGGTGGTTGGCATTGATACGCTGGCGGTAGTCTTTCTCAAACTGCTCGTTTGCCTCCTCTGTGTCTAAGCCATGAAACGTAAACTCGATATTCCCGGCATTGTCGGTATTGGCGCCATAGATACCCTTGATCGTGGAGTAAGCGGAGAAAGCCTCAGCCTGTCCGTTCTCCTCATCCTTATAGATACCGATGACCTTGAACATGAAGTTGCCCACCTTGACATCCTTGCCCAACAGGCTCCGATATCCCTTAGGCTCCAGTTCCTTCGCCTGTTTACTACTCAGAACGAGTACCTTGCGCTTCTCCTGCATATCCACCTGATTGATGAAACGACCACAAAGGATCTCCGTCTTGTCAATCTTCGTATGGTTAGGATAGATACCTGTCACTTCGGTACTGATATAGTCCTGTCCATGACTGATGGTAGTGGACACGTTATAGTTAGCACCTACCTCGTCGACATTTCCCTTGAAGTCAGATGCTGTAGCGTCAATATCACGTGTCTGCAGACGAATCCACCGCCCCTCCTTCAGTCCTTGATAGGGTTTTGAGGTGCGACCTCCAAAGACCACCATCGAGTTAGACAGGAAGCGCTCGCTCTGTTGGAGGTTGGCATTGATAAGTCCGTTGCCAGCCCCCAACAGGACGATGAGCATGAAGATACCCCATGCCACAGCGAAACCTGTCAGTC
>CALFUF010000081.1 GCA_937916405.1 uncultured Prevotella sp. | reverse complement strand
CTGTCGGCTCCATGCGTCGAGATTGAGGTTCTCGGGTTCCTTGACAGGCTCTACATATTCCTCGGCTACAGCATCTTCAAGTGTTGCAGTGGTAGGGATGGTAGGGATGGTAGGTATTGTAGGGATGGTAGGGGAGGCAGATACCGTTGAAGAGGGTACCGTCTGCACTTCCTCTATCTGTTTCTTCAGTGTGCTCATCTCGCGGCGCATATCGTTGACATTGCTACGCAATTCAAAGAGAATCTTATAAAGAATCTCGCGCTCGTTTTCAAACGAACGTTCGCTTTCGCTACGGATGGTTGCCAACTGGGTGGTCTCCTGATCCTGTGGTATGAATCTGGATAGGATATCGGGTGTAATCTGTCGCTCGGTAGAGAGGATGGAAATCTGCTCGGTGATGTTCTTCAGCTGGCGCACGTTGCCTGGCCACTTATAGCGCATGAGGAGCTGCTTGGCCTCGTCGGTGAGCACCACTTTATCCATTCGATATTTCTCAGCCATCTGCATGGCAAATAGGCGGAACAACAGGATGATATCCTCGCCACGTTCACGCAATGGAGGAATCTGGATGGGAATGGAGTTCAGACGATAGTAGAGGTCTTCGCGGAAGCGTCCTTCACTGATGGCCTGTCGGATATTGACGTTAGTGGCTGCCACGATGCGGACATCCGTCTTGCGTACCTCTGTGGCTCCTACGGGGATGTATTCGCCAGTCTCTAATACACGCAGCAGTCGGGCTTGTGTGGCCAATGGCAGTTCTCCCACCTCGTCGAGGAAGAGCGTTCCTTTGTTAGCCACTCCGAAATAGCCTGGTGAATCGTTGATAGCACCAGTGAAAGAGCCCTTGACATGTCCGAACAGTTCGCTGTCGATAGTGCCTTCGGGGATAGAGCCACAGTTAATGGCGAAGTATTTCTCGCGACGGCGCGGAGAGTTATCGTGAATAACACGTGGAACAATCTCCTTGCCGACACCACTTTCGCCTACGATAAGCACGCTCAAGTCGGTGGGTGCCACCTGTAAGGCGACATCCAGCGCATGGTTCAACGCCTCGCAGTTACCTACGATATTGTACCGCTGTTTGATGCTCTGTAACTCCGAACTCTTCATTTAGCCGACAAAGGTACAAAGAAAATCTGACATAATGGCATACTTTTGCCGAAAATTAACTTTCAGCCTTGTCAGCCTGCTCCTCTTTAGGTTTTGTATCGTCCTTCTTGAACTGGTCTTTAGCCTTAGGAATGGCGAAGCGAACCTTCTCGCTGTCATCGCGTTTCTCGTGGAAGAGTTTGGGTAGTGGATTCTGCAAAGGCTCGTCATAATTCTGGCGGTTGCGGAACACATCGATGGCGGTATAGACAGCCTGACGGAAAGAGTTCTCGTCAGCCTTTCCCTGTCCAGCGATATCGTAAGCCGTCCCATGGTCAGGGGATGTACGAACGATAGGCAGTCCTGCCGTGAAGTTGACACCACTCTCCAAGGCGATGGTCTTGAAAGGAGCCAGTCCCTGATCGTGGTACATGGCAAGCACACCATCGAAATGGTCGTAGGCATTGCTGCCGAAGAAACCGTCGGCGGGGTAGGGACCGAATGCCTGAACACCCTGTTTCTCCAGTTCGTCGATGGCAGGTTTGATCACCTCCTGTTCCTCGGAGCCTAACAGACCGTTGTCACCAGCATGAGGATTCAACGAGAGTACGGCGATGCGAGGGTTGGCGATGCGGAAATCACGTTTCAGCGTCTTATGGAAGATTGTCGCCTTCTCGATAATCGCCTCCTTGGTGATTGCCTTCGCGATATCCTTGATAGGCAGATGAGTGGTGACGAGTGCCACTCTGAGACTCTCGTTCATGAGAATCATCAGTGCCTTGTTGCCATCACCCACACTGGTCTCGATATACTCCGTATGACCAGGGAAGTGGAAGCCAGGACTTTGGATGGTCGCCTTATTGATAGGAGCTGTTACCAGTACGTCAAACAGTCCTGCGCGATAGTCTGTCATGGCACGGTCGAGAGCCTTGTATGCAGCCTGTCCAGCCTCTTCAGAGGGGTGACCAAGTTCAACTTTCACCTCATCATCGAAACAGGTGAGGATATTCAGTCTGCCATCACGAGCCTCCTCAGCATGATTGATGATACTGAAATTCGTCTCCAGATTAAGTGCCTTACGATGGTAGGCGGCAATCTTAGGAGAGCCATAGATGATAGGGGTACACAATTCAAACATAGCAGGGTCGGAGAAGGTCTTGAGAATCACCTCATAGCCGACACCGTTGGTATCTCCTTGCGTGATAGCCACGCGAATCATTTTTTCTTCCATAGTTATTTTGTTATTATAGTTTCTATAGTGGCTATAGTGCTTATAGTGTTATAGGGGGCGCTGTTTCGCTGTGCTCAGCAAGCCACAGGCGGCGAGGATGTCCTGTCCACGACTGGCACGGATGGTGGTGGTGATACCATGATGTGTCAGGTAGTCACGCAGTGCCTCCATGCGTTTCTCGTCAGACGAGGGCAGGTCGACCTCAGGAATCTCGTGGAAACGGATGAGGTTGACACGACACTCCAAACCATTCAGCAGTTTCACGATCTCCCTTCCATATAGTGGGGAGTCGTTGAGTCCTCTGAAACAGATATACTCGAAAGAGCAGCGGCGCTGGTGGGTGAAGTCATACTGTCGCAACAACGCTATCGTCTCTGTAATGGGCATTGCCTTCTCAGCAGGCATCAGTTGTAGGCGTTGCTCGTGCAACGGGGAGTGCATCGAGATAGCCACATGACACTCACTCTCGTCAAGATAGCGTTTCAGTTTGCCACGGACACCCACCGAGCTGACGGTGATACGCTTCGGGCTCCATTGGTAGCCCCAGGGAGCCGTCATGATCTCACAGACCTTCAGAACGGCATCAAGGTTGTCCATAGGTTCTCCTTGCCCCATGAATACGATATTCGTCAGAGAATCTGCCTCTGGAATCGCATAAATCTGGTTGAGGATATCCGCAGCGGTGAGGTTTCCCTGCCATCCCTGCTTGCCTGTCTGGCAGAACAGACAATTCATCTTACAACCCACCTGACACGACACACAGATGGTGGCACGGTCTCCATCAGGGATATAGACCGTCTCGACGAAGCGTTCAGTGTCGTTCGTTGATGTGTCACAGCAACAGACAGGGAAGAGGTATTTGATCGTCCCGTCTTTCGAGCGTTGACAGTCGATAGGCGCTAACGCCCCCACCTCATATTCCTCAGCGAGCCGTTGGCGGTTCTGCTTCGAGATATTGGTCATCTCGTCGATGCTCCGCACATGTTTCTCATAAAGCCACTGGGCAATCTGCTTAGCCGTGAAGGCAGGCATTCCAAGTCCGTTAACGACGCTTTTCAGCTCCGTCGGAGTCAAAGCCAGTAGTCTTTTCTTTGTATTCATGACTGCAAAGGTACAAAATTATTTTGAGCATAAGTGTGGATTTATCGGAAAAAGTTGTACCTTTGTGGCTAAATCTAATGAAAGAAAAGATCATGAGACAAAAAATAGATTGCTTTCTTGCTTGTCAATCAATGGAATCACTGACAGAGACTATTGCACAGTTGCGTCAAAGTCCTGCTGTCCGTCATATCTTTTTAATGGTCAGCAAGGACCTAGCAGGCTCAGAAGTTCCACAAGACTGTACGTTATTGGTTGTGGAACAGTTGCAGAGCAGCCATTTTGTGATGCAGATAGCCGAGCATGCTGTTTCCCCTTACACATTATTGGTCACGAAACCCACACCTGTCTCGTTGGGTACTACCGCTTTAGAGCGTATGCTGTTGGTGGCAGAAGACACTACCGCCGCCATGGTATATAGTGACCGCTGGCAAGTGGAGAATGGTGAGCGGAAGGCGCATCCAGTGATTGACTACCAAGAAGGTGCCTTGCGGAATGATTTCGATTTCGGCAGTCTGGTATTGTTGCGTACCTCCCTGATACATAAATATGCCACGACAGACAGGGAACGTGACTATCAGTGGGCAGGATTCTACGACCTTCGTCTGTTCCTGAGCAGGGAAGGGACGTTGTTCCACCTGAATGAATACCTTTATACAGAGGAGGAGACTGACTTACGAGCCTCTGGTGTGAAGCAGTTTGACTATGTCAATCCTGCCAACAGGGAAGTACAGATAGAGATGGAGCAGGCTTGTACGGCACATCTCCGCCAGATTGGTGCTCTGGTAGATACGAGTCAGTATCAGGAGGTGGACTTCGATGAGCAGGACTTTGAGATGGAGGCATCGGTTGTTATCCCTGTCTTCAATCGTGAGAAGACCATCAAGGATGCCGTAGAGAGTGCCCTCTCACAGAAGGCAAACTTCAAGTATAATGTCATCGTGGTGGATAACCACTCCACGGATCGGACAGGCAAGATCCTGTCCAGTCTGTCGCTATGCCATAGCGACAAGCTATACGTGATTGTGCCGGAACGCCATGACTTGGGCATTGGCGGATGCTGGAACGAAGCGATCAATAGTCCATACTGTGGACGCTTTGCCGTACAACTGGACTCCGATGACCTTTATTCATCCCCTAAGACGTTGCAGACCATCGTGGATGCCTTCCATAAGCAGCATGCCGCTATGATCGTTGGCTCCTATCGGATGTGTGACTTCGACCTGAACACACTGCCCCCAGGACTCATCGACCATCGGGAGTGGACAGATGAGAATGGACCGAATAACGCCTTGCGTATCAATGGCTTGGGCGCACCACGTGCTTTCTTTACCCCCTTGCTTCGACAGGTACAGTTCCCCAACACCTCTTATGGTGAGGATTATGCTTTGGGCTTGTTGTTCTCACGCCGTTATCGTATCGGACGAATCTATACAGAGTTGTATCTCTGTCGTCGATGGGGAGGTAACTCTGATGCCGCCCTCTCGATAGAGAAGGTCAATGCCAATAACCTCTATAAGGACCGTCTTCGTACGATGGAGGTCAAGGCACGCCAGCAGGTGAACAGAGGGGCTGCAACTGTCATGAGCCTGTCACCTATGATGCGCTTCTTCAACCGTCAGTTGAAGACCTGGGAAGAGGTACGTCAGCGTTATCGTGACCTGCAACAGGTAGAGACCCGTGAACTGGTGGGCGAGGGGATGCCCGTAGAGGTACAGTGGAACCCTGCCCGTATCCGTTCCACAGGGGCGAAGATTGACGCTAAGTCATTGGCGGAGCGTCCTTGTTTCTTGTGTGCGGAGAATCGTCCGAAAGAACAGATCCATCGTGTGATAGACGGGAAGTATGAGTTATTGGTCAATCCATTCCCCATCTTGCCCATCCATTTCACACTGCCCATCCTGAAACACCAGCCGCAGGCAATTCGTCCGATGTATGCTGAGATATGCCGTCTGATGTCAGACAACCCCGAACTCACCATATTATATAATGGTCCGAAGTGTGGCGCCTCTGCCCCGGACCATGCTCATCTGCAAGCCGTCAGCACGGGTGTCCTGCCCTTGCAGAAGAACTGGCAGCGACTGAGTCGTAATCTGGTAGAGGTCGTGAAGGAAGACGAGGAGGGCGGTATCTGGCATATTGCCGACTATCCTGCCGCTGCCTTTCTGATTCGTAGTCACTCACAGGAGGTCAGTGAACAACTCTTCAAGCGACTCTATGCCTGTCTGCCCCAACGAGAGGACGAGACAGAGCCCATGATGAATATCATTGCCTGGCGACAAGGTGACATGCTGCTGAGTGTGGTACTCCCACGTCGTCAGCATCGTCCTGCCTGCTATACGGCAGAAGGAGCCGGGCAGTATATCATCAGTCCTGGAGCCGTGGATATGGGTGGACTTCTGATTACTCCTCGTGAGGAAGACTTCCGCAAGATACCCCCAGAGGTAGCCCAGAGTATCTATGAGGAAGTGTCACTCACCCCAGCTCAGACAAAGGAAGTGATGAAGAAACTGAAGAACTATTCTCTCACCGCTCCCTCTGGTCCTGTCGCCTCCAAACAACCAGATGTGACAGTGGGTATTGTGAGTGGACAGAAGATAGAATTCGCTTTGAATGCACCCTATATGGCAAAAGGAGAACTGATAGAGGGTGAACAAACCGTAGAGTTCTCTGAGGGTGGTATCCTGTGGCGGGGTATGCAGTATCGAGAGCTGACCTTCACCCCACAGTCGCCTACCGCCTCTTTCTCCCTGCATGACGTGACGATTGGTGTGAATTTCCACTGGGAACGCAAGGAGACACAGGTGTTCCTTGGTACGTTACGTCTGGTGGTGGAGGCTGATAAGATTACCGCTATCAACCAGTTGCCTGTCGAGCAGTACCTTGCCAGTGTGATCTCCAGTGAGATGAAGGCGACAGCAGGACTGGAACTGTTGAAGGCGCATGCCGTTATCTCCCGTTCGTGGCTCCTTGCCCAGATGAGACGAAGGGAGGAGAATAGTGAGAAGAAGGACGGTTTCTTCTCCTTCATCAAGAAGGACGATGAGATAATCCGTTGGTACGACCGTGAGGACCATACCATCTTCGATGTGTGTGCCGATGACCATTGCCAGCGTTATCAGGGTATCACCAAACAAACCAGCAAGGCTGTCGAGCAGGCATTGACAGCCACTCGCGGATGCATCCTCTGCTATGGGGACGAGATCTGTGATGCCCGTTTCTCCAAGTGCTGTGGTGGTGTGACGGAGGAGTTCCAATATTGTTGGGAAGATACGGCCAAGCCTTATCTGGTTTCCGTGGCTGACCCGTTCTGCAACACCAACGACAAGGAGGTGCTCTCACAGGTACTTAACGACTACGACTTGGAGACGAACGACTTCTATCACTGGACGGTGGAGTATACCACAGAGGAACTTTCGCAACTCGTCAGCGAGAAGCTGAAAGACGACTTTGGGACGATTACCGACCTGATTCCTGTGGAGCGAGGTAAGAGCGGTCGTATCTGGAAACTGAAGATCGTGGGTACGAAGAAAACACTGACGATTGGTAAGGAACTGGAGATACGTCGTGCGCTCAGTGAGAGTCACCTGTATAGTTCCGCCTTTGATGTGGAGAAGACGACAAAGGGTTTCCGCCTGCATGGAAAAGGGTGGGGACATGGTGTCGGACTCTGTCAGATTGGTGCCGCTGTGATGGGACAGAAAGGATATAAATATGATGAGATATTGCTGCATTACTATCGTGGTGCGGAAATCAAGAAAATCTATTGAAGAATTGAAGAATGAACAAAAGAACACCTTGGGCTTGGGTGCCCACACTTTACTTCGCTGAGGGCGTGCCCTATGTTGCTGTGATGACGATATCGCTCATCATGTATAAACGACTCGGCTTGTCGAACACGGATATCACCTTGTATACCTCGTGGCTTTATCTGCCTTGGGTGATCAAACCCCTGTGGAGTCCCTTCGTGGATATGCTGCGCTCCAAGCGTTGGTGGATTATCACCATGCAGATACTCATTGCGGCGGCTTTGGGAGGTGTCGCTTTCACGATACCAGGACCATGGTGGTTGCAAGGATCCCTCTGTTTCTTCTGGTTGATGGCGTTCAGCAGTGCCACACATGATATCGCTGCTGACGGCTTCTATATGTTAGGACTCGACCAGCATGAGCAGGCGTATTTCGTGGGCATCCGCTCCACCTTCTATCGTATCGCCACCATCTTCTCGTCAGGACTGCTGGTAGGCTTGGCTGGCGCCTTGCAGGTTCTCACCCGCAATATCCGTTACTCATGGAGTCTGGTGTTCTATCTGATGGCAGGACTCTTTATCGGACTGTGGCTCTATCACCACTGGGCATTACCCAAGCCAGCGGAGGACGGGGAGAAGTCGAAGAAGACAGCGGGAGAGATTATCACTGAGTTCAAGCAGACCGTCGTGACCTTCTTCCAGAAACCACAGGTATGGGCAGGCATCTGCTTTATGCTGTTCTATCGTATGCCAGAGGGATTGCTTGCCAAGGTATCAGCGCTCTTCTTGGTTGACGCTCCTCATAATGGTGGTTTGGGACTCTCTGACGGAGAGTATGGACTGGTACAGGGTACTGTGGGTGTCATCGGACTGACGTTAGGAGGTATCTTAGGTGGTATCGTTGCCAGTCGTGACGGACTGAAGCGTTGGCTATGGCCTATGGTGATGGCGATCACACTGCCCGACTTGGTGTATGTCTACCTGTCGTATGTCATGCCCTCCAACCTGTTGACGATTAATGTCTGTGTGTTCATCGAGCAGTTTGGCTATGGCTTTGGTTTCTCTGCCTATATGCTATACCTTATCTATTATAGTCAGGGTGAGCACAAAACCAGTCATTATGCGTTATGTACCGCTTTCATGGCACTATCGATGATGATACCCGGATTGTTTGCTGGCGCTTTGCAGGAGGCGGTAGGTTATCAGGTGTTCTTCCTGATTGTGATAGCGACTTGCTCGCTGACCTATATCGTGACGGCATTCTTGAAGATTGACCCTGAGTTTGGTAAGAAGAAAGCAGAGGAATAAGGGAAAATGAAAGCGGCAGGGTTTCACAACCGTGCCGCTCTCTTTA
>CALFUF010000080.1 GCA_937916405.1 uncultured Prevotella sp. | reverse complement strand
CATCATATCGACACCATCCTGAAGGTGGCTAAGATTTTCAATATAGAGTGTGACGTGGTTTGCCGCTGAACCATTTTGTGGTATCGTAATCTCGAAATCTCGTAATCTCGAAAATTATGTCAAATTCAAGTTCTTTGAAGAGCACGATAGCCGTGTCTCTCACTAATTATCTCGATGCCGGTGCCATTGTCGCTGGTGCCAGTGGACTGACGCTGTGGCAGAACTACCTCGGACTGTCGGAGGTGCATCTGGGTTGGTTGAATTTCATCAGTGCCAACTGCTTAGGTGCTGCCTTGGGTGCTATCATCGGAGGATTCCTTGCTGATAAGTACGGTCGTAAGTTCATCTTCACCTATAACATGCTGGTGTATATGCTGGGTGTGTTGACCATCATGCTGAGTGTCAATTTCCCCATGCTGCTGTGTGGCTTCCTCATCACGGGAATCTCTGTGGGTGTGGGTGTGCCAGCCTCATGGACCTATATCTCTGAGTCATCGGAGAACAACAACCGTGGTCGTAATATCTGTATCTCACAGATGTCGTGGGGTATTGGTCCTATGGTCATCCTCCTGCTGGGCATGTTCTTTGCCCCAGGTGGTTATCTGTTCGGATGGGTGGAGTCTGTGGCGCATGCCGTTGGTGGTGCCGACCTGACAGAGAATGCTGTCAATGCCTTCTCGTCACGTATCGTCTTCCTGTCGTTGTTCATCGTAGCCTTCATCGCTTGGAACCTGCAACGAGGATTGCAGGAGAGCGCGGAGTTTACGAAAGGGCAGGAGAGTGGTGTGCAGAAAACAGGTCTGATCGATAATATCAAGGTGTTGTTCCAGAACAGTATTGCTGTCAAGACGGTATGCTTCTTGGCGACGATCTATCTGACATGGAATCTTGTTGCCTCTGTGATGGGATTCTTCCAGCCGCATATCTATGAGACGGCAGGTGGTGTCAGCAACGAGCAGGCAAACTGGATGAACTTCATCCAGTGGGCGATCATCGTCAGTGTGACGTTCTGTACCTCGAAACTCATCGACAAGACCAGTCATAAGGCTATCTACGTCTTTGGACTCCTTGCCGCCCTCAGTGCTTGGCTCGTCATTGTGACGATAGGAGTCAATGGTCCTGTCGGCTTATGGGCATTCGCTGTTCTGTGGGGAATACAAGGTGGTGCGTCGCCCCAGATATTCTACGCGTTGTGGGGCTCAGAGCTGTT
>CALFUF010000079.1 GCA_937916405.1 uncultured Prevotella sp. | reverse complement strand
CGGTCAGGATACCCTCAGCGGCAGACATACCTGCGAGGTCCTCTGGAGAAGTCTCGATACGAACGAGAACCACCTTGTGACCATCCTTGTGCCACTCCTGAGCGTCGTCAGCGTGGAACACGATCTGACCACATGCTGCACCAGGAGAAGCAGGCAGACCCTGTGCAATCACCTTGGCGGATGTCAATGCCTTCTTGTCGAAGATGGGGTGCAACAGCTCGTCGAGCTTCTGAGGCTCACAACGCTGGATAGCCGTCTTCTCGTCAATCTTACCCTCATGGAGCAGGTCGATGGCGATCTTCACCATAGCGGCACCAGTACGCTTACCGTTACGTGTCTGGAGGAACCACAGTTTACCCTCCTGAACGGTGAACTCCATATCCTGCATGTCACGGTAGTGCTCTTCCAGTTTCTCCTGAATACCGTTCAACTGAGCATAGATCTCTGGCATAGCCTCCTCCATAGAAGGATACTTGGCAACACGCTCAGCCTCAGAGATACCAGCACGCTCAGCCCAACGCTGAGAACCCAGCTTTGTGATCTGCTGTGGTGTGCGGATACCAGCTACAACGTCCTCACCCTGAGCATTTACGAGATACTCACCATTGAACACGTTCTCACCATTGGCGGCGTCACGGCTGAAGCAAACACCTGTAGCAGAGGTGTCACCCATGTTACCGAATACCATTGCCATTACAGATACGGCAGTACCCCACTCGTCGGGGATTCCTTCCATCTTACGATAGAGGATTGCGCGCTCGTTCATCCAAGAACGGAACACAGCACAGATAGCACCCCAGAGCTGCTCGATAGGATCGTCGGGGAAGCTCTTACCAGTGCGCTCCTTGATAGCAGCCTTGAACAACTGAACGAGTTTCTTCAACTCGTCAACGCTCAGGTCCTTATCCAGCTTCACACCACGCTCAGCCTTCACCTTCTCGATAATCTCCTCAAATGGATCGATATCCTCTTTGTTCACGGGCTTCATCTCCAGTACGACATCACCATACATCTGGACGAAACGACGATAAGAGTCATATACGAAGTGAGGATTGTTGGTCTTCTTCACCATTCCCTCTGCCACCTCGTCATTCAGACCAAGGTTCAGGATGGTATCCATCATACCCGGCATAGAGGCACGAGCACCCGAACGTACAGAAACAAGCAGTGGGTTCTCCTTGTCACCGAACTTCGAGTTCATAAGACCCTCAATATGCTTAACGGCAGCCATCACGTCGTCGTTCAGAAGCTCCATAATTTTCTCCTGACCAACCTGATAGTACTCGTTACAGCAGTCTGTTGTGATTGTAAAACCTGGAGGAACGGGAACACCAATCAGGTTCATCTCAGCAAGGTTAGCACCTTTACCACCCAGTTCCTCACGCATCTTTGCGTTACCTTCAGCTTTTCCGTTACCAAAGGTATAAACTCTTTTTTGGCTCATAAGATTAGCAATGTATTATTATATGTTAACATTAAATGATATCTCAAAAGTCCTGCAAAGTTAATACAAAATTCTGATGTTTGCAAATTTTCTTGCCAATATTTGGTAATAAAGAAAAAAGTCACTATCTTTGCAGAACATAAAACAAATCAATTAAACATTATTAGTATTAATATTATGAAACCGTTAAACAAACATTTTGCTCCGAAGAGCGTAATGCCTGAAAAGGTGATTCAGTTTGGTGAGGGTAATTTCCTCCGTGCTTTTGTTGATTGGATTATCTGGAATATGGACCAGAAGACCAATTTCAATGGTTCTGTTGTTGTAGTGCAGCCTATCGACAAGGGTATGGTTGAGTGGCTGAATGGTCAGGACTGTCTGTATCACGTGAACCTGCAAGGTCGTGAGAACGGTCAGCCTGTTAATACGCTGGAGCGTATTGATGTCATCAGCCGTGCGTTGAATCCTTATTCTCAGAATGATGCTTTCATGGCTCTTGCTGACCAGCCGGAGATTCGTTTCGTCATCTCTAACACCACAGAGGCAGGTATTGCTTTCGACCCCGCTTGTAAGTTGGACGACAAACCCGCTTCTTCTTATCCTGGTAAGCTCGTTCAGTTGTTGTATCGCCGCTATCAGACTTTCAATGGTGACCCCACGAAGGGTTTGATTATCTTCCCATGTGAGCTGATCTTCCTCAATGGTCACGTATTGAAGGACTGCATCAATAAGTATATCGAGTTGTGGCAGTTGCCCGCAGACTTCAAGAAGTGGTTCGATGAGTGCTGTGGTGTATATGCTACATTGGTAGACCGTATCGTTCCTGGTTTCCCACGCAAGGAGATTGCTGAGATTCAGGAGAAGGTGGGCTATCGCGACAACCTCGTCGTACAGGCTGAGAACTTCCACCTGTGGGTCATCGAGGCTCCGAAGGAAGTTGCTAAGGAGTTCCCCGCAGACAAAGCCGGACTGCATGTATTGTTCGTTCCTTCAGAGGAGCCATACCACAAGCGTAAGGTGACTTTGCTGAATGGTCCGCACACCGTGCTCTCTCCTGTTGCTTATCTGAGTGGTGTGAACATCGTTCGTGACGCTTGCAACCATGAGGTGATCTCTAAGTACATCCACAAGGTACAGTTCGACGAGTTGATGCAGACCCTCGATCTCCCCATGGACGAGTTGGAGAAGTTTGCCGCTGACGTACTGGAGCGTTTCGACAACCCATTCGTAGACCATCAGGTGACGAGCATCATGCTCAACAGTTTCCCGAAGTTCCAGGCTCGCGACCTCCCCGGAGTGAAGACCTATCTGGAGCGCAAGGGCGAGCTGCCTAAGGGCTTGGTATTCGGTCTTGCAGCTATCATCACCTACTATAAGGGTGGCAAGCGTGCTGACGGTGCAGAGATTGTTCCTAACGACGACCAGAAGATTATGGATTTGTTGAAGGAACTGTGGGCAACCGGTGATACTCAGAAGGTTACCGACGGTGTACTTGGTGCAGAGTTCATCTGGGCTGAGGACCTCAACAAGATTCAGGGTCTGAACACAATGGTGAAGCAGTTCCTCGACATTATCCAGGAGAAGGGTATGCTGGAGGCTGTGAAGACAATCCTGTAATTACACATTATTTATATCCTTAATTCCGCAGCGATTTTTCATTGAGAAACCGCAAACCCTTTAGGGAA
>CALFUF010000078.1 GCA_937916405.1 uncultured Prevotella sp. | reverse complement strand
TACAGAATAATCGAATATTAACAATTATTAGTGCGCTCTAAGCGCCTAACCCAATTAAGAATTTTGTGGAGATTAACTTGAAAGAAGACGCTGAGGGTGCGGGTATTTTTTCCTCAGTTAAAAATACCGATGATTTTTACTTGCAATTAGGAGCCATAGCAGGTAATCGCCTTGGCAAAAAAGAGAATACACTTGTGTTTTTAGGCGAAATACAGGCATATCCACATCTGTTGACAATGCTGAAGTTCCTTAGCCAAGAGGACAGGTATACCTATATTGCCAGTGGGTCACAACTAGGGGTCGCTTTGTCGCAGACAGCATCAGTGCCTATCGGTAGTGTGTCTATTGAGGAGATGTATCCACTTGACTTTGAGGAGTTTCTTCTTGCTATGGGGTGTGGAGAAGATACCATCAGTGGTGTGAAGGAGAAGTTTCAGTTCAAGGAGTCTCTTAATGAGCCACTTCATAACTATATGCTTCAACAGTTTAAACTTTATTTACTTGTTGGAGGAATGCCTGAGGCAATCAATAAGTTTCTTGAGAACAGGAATATTGCCGAAGTCAGGAAAGTACAGCATGACATCCATAGTCTTTATCGTGTGGACGCTTCACAATATGATGATAACCGCAAACTGGTTATCAGGAAAATCTATGACATGATACCTTCTTATATGGAGAATAAGAAGAAGCGCATTGTAGTGAAGAATATTGAAAACACATTAGGGCATAAGCAATTCTCCGATTATGCTGAGGAATTTGAATATCTGACTAATTCCGGCATAGCCCTTTCTGTTCAGGCAATCAGTAATCCACATTTCCCTTTGTTGGAATCAGAAAACAAGAATCTGCTTAAACTTTATTTGAATGATGTGGGATTGTTGACATCTCTTCTTTATTCCTTGAACATCAATGCTATATTACATGATGAAAAAAGTGTGAACCTCGGTTCTGTTTATGAATCCGTTGTGGCTCAAGAGTTGCATGCGCATGGTTTCTCTTTACATTACTATGATAATAAGCAAAGGGGTGAAGTCGATTTCTTGTTGGATGATTACAGAAATTTGTCAGTTCTTCCAATAGAGGTAAAGTCTGGTAAGGATTACAAAACACATAGTGCATTAGATAATTTCCTAACGACACCAGATTATTATATTCACCATGCTGTTGTCTTTTCTAATGAACGTCATGTCTTTGAGGAGAAAGGTGTTGTTTATATGCCAATTTATTATTGTATGTTCTATGAGGCACAGCAAGTGACAGATAATAGTAGTTTAATCATTCCAGAGATACAACTTCCTAAATAGAAACAGCCCCAAAAGGAGTAGTACGGGACTAGTATTATTTATTTTCTTGTCGAAATTCCCCAATATTAAACAAAAATAAGTATCTTTGCGAATAAAATTTGTGAATGATGAAGAAGATAATGAAGATTTCAGCCCTCGTGCTGACAGGCGCACTGCTCATCACTGCCTGTGGAAACAAAGAGCAGAAGAGTGAAGCAAATGTGAACGAGAATCCTTCTCAGGAGAAAATCGAGGTAAAAGCAGTTGAGGGTCGCAAGAACTTCAGCGACAAGGCGGTCATCACACCACTGCCTGCTATCATGATTGCCACATGGGACGAGAACAAGAACCCCGATGTGATGATGGCTGCATGGGGTGGACAGTGTGGACCGAAGCACATCACTTTCGAACTCTCCAAGCATAAGACGACGGATAATATCCGTCTAAAGAAAGCCTTCACCATTAGTTTTGCCACTAAGAACGACATCGTGCAGAGTGACTACTTCGGTATCGTGTCAGGCAATGATGTTCCCGACAAGGTGGCGAAAGCAGGGTTTACCATTACCCCAAGTCCTAACGTGGACGCACCTATCATCAACGAGTATAAGCTGACACTGGAGTGTAAGGTGGTGACTTTCGATGAAGACGAGAACGGTGGTGCGCGTGTCGTTGGTGAGATTGTCAATATGAGTGCCGACGAGAGCATCCTCGATGAAGAGGGAAATATCGACCTCGGCAAACTACAGCCAGTGATCTTCGACTCTGCCAAGAACGAATACCGTGTAGTTGGTGAGAAAGTCGGTACCGCATGGGGTTCTGGCAAGGCTATCCAAGAGCGTGAGGTGAAATAGTTGTTGCCACCTCGTATTTTATAATGAAAGAATGATAGGCGTAGTGCTTATGAATAGCAGGCTGATACGTCCCATCTCGCTGTTTACTTTCTCATGCATTGTCAGTGTTGGAACATTGTTGTTATACAACATACCGTTCTTTAATTATGTAACTAACAATACGAATGAGGATGTAGGCGGTAAAATTGTCCTTCTGACATCACTGGTTGTCATCATGTTAGTACTTAACTTCATGATGACCTATCTGGTGATGTACTGCTTGAGGGTGGTTGGGCGTATTCTACTTGCGATTCTTGCGCTCATCAATGCCACAGCTGTTTATTTCATCTTCACTTACGGTGTGATGATGGATGCGACAACGATCGGTAATGTTTTTAACACCAGATACTCAGAAGCGTCAGGGTTCTTTAGTTGGTCGCTATGGCTGTCTATTCTTGTTTTTGGCGTTCTCCCAGCCTTGTATTGCTTGTTACAGCCAGTAGTTATTGGGACAGCGAAGAAAATGGGTGTCTACTGTGGTAGTTCATTGGCTATTGTCCTTGTCTTGGCTTTGGTGAATATCAACCAGACGTTATGGATAGGTCAGCACGACACCGAATTGGGCGGTTTGCTGCAGCCATGGTCCTATCTGGTGAATACCGTTCGCATGGCAAGTGACAAGATGGACCAGCAGGCAGAAGAGATTAAACTGCCTGACGGCAGGATTACAGATAATGAGAAGGCGGTGGTGGTCCTTGTCATTGGAGAGTCGGCAAGGAAAGCCAACTTCCAGCTCTATGGCTATCAGCGCAATAATAACCCTCTGCTGTCGAAGCAAGAAGGACTGAAAGTGTTTCAGGCGACCTCCTGCGCCACTTACACCACAGCAGGTTCCAAAGCGATTCTCGAACCGAAAATCAGTGACGAGCTATACGAGCTGCTGCCAAACTATGCTTTCAGGACAGGTGCTGACGTGTCGTGGCGTACGTCTAACTGGGGAGAGCCGCCTATTCATATTGACGAATATCTCACAGACGGTGACCTTAGTGCTCAATATCCTGATGAGAATAGCGACTATGACGGAATACTCTTCAAAGGACTTCGTGAAAGGATAGCATCCAGCAAGAAAAACAAGGTATTGATCATTCTGCATACCAGTACGAGTCATGGTCCTAACTATGCAGACAAATATCCGAAGGAGTTTGAGGTGTATAAGCCTGTAGCAAAGAATGTGGAGGAAGGAGAGAAAAATGTCGGCATGCTGGTTAATGCGTACGACAACACCATCCTGTATACCGACTATCTTTTGAGCAACTTGATTAATACCTTGCGTTCCATGGAAGGATGGAATAGTGCTATGATTTTTATCTCCGATCATGGCGAGTCACTGGGCGAGAACAATATATTTATGCATGGTATTCCTATGCGGCTGGCACCGAAGGTGCAGTATGAGATACCATTCCTCGTATGGACCTCCAGGCATTTCAGAGACTACAAGAATAGTTTACCGGCAGTTCTCGAGCAACATTATATTTTCCATTCCGTACTCAACCTGCTGTCTATAGAGTCACCTACCTATAACAAAGATTATGATATCTTTAACTGAAATTCCAAAACTTTTTGTATCTTTGCAAAAATTATGGATCTACTAAAGTCTATGAGAAAGCTTTTCCTTTTATTCATAACAGCAATGCTGTTAAGCAATCTGTCCTTGTCAGCTCGTGAGCGACAGAACTTTGACGCTGACTGGAGGTTTATCCTTGCCGATTCCGTACAGATGGCAAGTCAGTCATATCATGATACCCATTGGCGTGTTCTGAACCTGCCACACGACTGGGCGATAGAGGGCGATTTCCTTGCGTCCAATCCCTCAGGAGCGAGTGGGGGAGCACTGCCAGGTGGTGTCGGATGGTATCGTAAACAGTTTGTCTTGGATGGTAAAGTGACTGCTAACGACCGTTACTTCATCGAGTTTGATGGGGTCTATATGAACTCCACCGTGTATGTCAATGGCGAGAAAGTCGGTTTCCGTCCCTATGGCTATAGCTCCTTCGAGTATGAGATTACGAAATACTTGAGGCAGGGCAATAACGTGATAGCTGTCCGGGTTAACAATAGTGACCAGCCTAACTCCCGTTGGTATTCTGGTTGTGGCATCTACCGCCATGTGTGGTTGACGAAGACCGATGCGGTACATGTGAGGCACTGGGGTGTTTATGTGCAGACAGATGCCAAGACAGGGCAAGTGAAAGTCGATGTCGATGTGGACGGAAAGGACTATAAGATTCGCAATACCGTCTTCGATGCTGCAGGCAAAGAAGTCGGCATGAAAGTGAGGAAGCCCCGTCTATGGTCGACGACAGACCCTTATATATATAAGGTACGTACGCAGGTATTGGTTGGTGGCAAAGTGGTTGATGAGGTATGGACCAATACCGCCTTCCGTGATTTCCGTTTCGATGCGAAGACAGGTTTCTGGTTGAATGGCAGGAACATGAAGCTGAACGGTGTCTGTGAGCATCATGACTTCGGATGCTTAGGTGCTGCCGTCAACGAGGATGCGATGCATCGAAAACTGTCACGCTTGAAGGCGATGGGAGTCAATGCTGTCCGCTCGTCGCATAATCCTCCAGCTCCAGAGTTGCTGAATATGTGTGATACGATGGGACTCATTGTGATGGACGAGTCATTTGATATGTGGCGTCGTCGTAAGACACAGAACGACTATGCCCGTTTCTTTGATGAGTGGCATGAGCGTGACCTCACCGACTTAGTGTTACGTGACCGTAACCATCCGTGTGTCCTGATGTGGTCAATAGGTAATGAGGTACTGGAGCAGTGGTCGTCCGCTGAGGCTGACACCCTGACACTGGAACAGGCAAACCTCATTCTGAACGCAGGGCATGACGCCTCCTCCTTGGCGAAGGACGGGGAGACCAGTGTGAACACGTTGCTTGCCGACCATCTTGCAGATATCGTCCGTCGTTATGATACCACTCGTCCTATTACGGCAGGCTGTAATGAGCCCTCGCCCGACAACCATCTGTTTAAGGGCAAGGCGATAGATATCGTAGGCTTTAACTACCATCACCAGTGGATCAAGGATGTACCCAAGAACTTCCCTGGTCGTCCGTTTATCATGACTGAGAGTGTCAGTGCCCTGCAGACCACGGGATTCTATATGATGCCGTCGGATAGTATCTATGTGGCGCCGAAAGAATGGTGGCTGCCCTATACCGATCCCACCTATATGTGTTCCGCTTATGATAATATGCATGCCTCTTGGAGTTCTACCCATGAGGAGACATGGGACGTGGTGAAGCATATTCCTTATGTGGGTGGTCAGTTTATCTGGACTGGTTTTGACTATATTGGTGAGCCGACTCCCTATTCCTTCCCGGCACGTAGCAGCTACTTTGGTATCATCGACCTTGCCGGACAGCCGAAGGATGTGTATTATATGTACCAGAGTGAGTGGACCGACAAGCCCGTCCTTCATCTGTTCCCCCACTGGAACTGGCTGGAGGGTCAGGAGATTGACATGTGGTGTTACTATAACAACGCTGACGAGGTAGAGCTCTTTATTAATGGCAAGAGCCAGGGTGTCCGTGCCAAGAAAGACGGACATCAGTACCATGTGATGTGGCGTGTCACCTTTGAGCCCGGTGAGGTGAAGGTGGTGGCACGTAAGGATGGCAAGCAGATCCGTGAGCAAGTCATCAAGACAGCAGGACAGCCAGACCACATCCAGCTCTCTATCGACTACCAAGGAAAGACTACCACTTATGTGAAAGCAGAGGTGGTCGATAAGGATGGTAACCGTTGTCCATGGGCAGAGAACCAGCTGTTCTTCGAGACTGATGCGGAGATTATCGGTGTCGACAATGGTTGTCAGACCTCCATGGAGCGTTTCAAGGACACGAAGCGTAAGGCGTTCTTCGGACGTTGCTTCGCCGTTGTCAGCGGTCATGGTATCCTGACGGCTAAGGCTTTTGGACTGAAATCAAATACTATCAAGCTATGAGAAAGATATTAAGTATGGTATGCCTGCTTGGTGCCTCATTGGCAGTGCAGGCACAGTTACAGACTTCCGCAGGAGTACAGTACCTGCAGTGTATGCCCCAAGACCAGTCGGGTGATTTCTCCGACCTCAGTAATACCTATTTCCTTGCCGACTCGCTGGCGTCATTCGATGCGGCAAAGGGGGAGGGACTGGTCAACTGGAAGCGTTATCGCCTGTCACCCCGTCAGGCTTTCAACCTCAACGGCTATTGGCCCGTGCGGATGAAGATGCTCGATTTCCCGGACACAGAGTATGATAACGACCCCAACCTGTCGTTGAAGATAGACTTCGTGAGTCCCCGTTGTGTCCGTATCCGAATGACCACATCACCCGTTGAGGCTCCACGTAAGGATAGTGAGAGCCTGATGCTTGCAGGTCCTGTGCCTTCGTCCTCGGCATGGAGAATGAGTAGCAATGGTAACACCATTGCATACAAGACGGAGTTCGGTAGCTTGGAGATACAGAAATACCCTTGGCGCATCGTGCTGAAAGACAAGAACGGCAAGGTGATGACCCATACCCGTCATATCCTCGATAACGACTCCTCGCAGGTGAAGCTCCTGCCGTTCTCGTTTATCAAGCGTGGCTCTGATAACTCCCGAAGCATCAATCCTGTGCTGACGATCGCCCCTGGTGAGCGCATCTATGGTTGTGGTGAGTCTTTCGGTGCCCTGAACAAGGTAGGACAGAAGGTACAGATCATGGTGACCGACCCGCAAGGACCAGAGACTGACGGACAGTACAAGCCCGTACCATTCTTCTTCTCTAACCGCGGCTATGGTATCTTCATGCATACCTCAGCTCCAGTGACAGCCGACTTTGGTGCTTCCTATATTGGTGCTGACCGTCTGTTTATGGCAGATGAGCAGATGGACTTCTTCGTGTTCTTCGGAGAACCGAAGGATATCCTCAATGAGTATACCAATATCACGGGTAAGTCACCCATGCTGCCCCTCTGGACATTTGGTACTTGGATGAGTCGTATCACCTATTTCTCGCAGGAAGAGGGACTGGATATTGCCAAGAAGTTGCGTCATCATAAGATACCTTCCGACGTGATCCATTTCGATACAGGTTGGTTTGGTGTCGACTGGCAGTGTGACTATGAGTTTGCCAAGGACCGTTTCAAGGACCCGAAGGGGATGCTTGACCAACTCAAGCGTGACGGTTTCCACACCTGTCTGTGGCAGTTACCATATTTTACACCGAAGAACCGTTTCTTCCGTGAGATCGTTAATGGTGGTCTTGCCGTGAGGAATGCGGCGGGTAGTCTGCCATACGAGGATGCCGTCCTCGACTTCTCGAACCCCAAGACCGTCAGTTGGTATCAGTCGAAGATAGAAGGACTGATGCGCTTAGGTGTCAGCACCATCAAGTGTGACTTTGGTGAGGCAGCCCCTTACGACGGCTTCTACTATAGTGGTCGTGGTGGTAAGTATGAGCATAACCTCTATCCTTTGCGTTATAACAAGGCATTATGGGAACAGGTAGAGCGCTCGCATCCTGGTGAGGGTGTCATCTGGGCTCGCTCCGCTTGGGCTGGCTCTCAGCGTTATGCCCTCCATTGGGGTGGTGACGCCGCTACGACGAATACTGGTATGTTAGGTGACCTTCGTGGTGGTATCTCCTTCGGACTCAGTGGCTTCTCCTTCTGGAGTCATGACATGGGCGGCTTCGTGACAGCCTCTCCAGAGGATATCTATCGTCGTTGGCTGCCCTTCGGCTTCCTGTCCAGTCATACCCGTGCTCATGGAGCACCTCCTACGGAGCCTTGGCTGATCAGTGAGTCGTTCACCAAAGCGTTCCGTCAGGCTGCCGAGATGAAGTATAAACTCATGCCGTATGTCTATGCTCAGGCAAAGGATTGCTCAGAGCGTGGACTGCCGATGGTACGTGCTTTACTGGTAGAGTTCCCTGACGACCCGGGTGCCTGGCTGGTAGAGGATGAGTATATGTTCGGCTCCCAGATTCTTGTCGCTCCGTTATTGGAGAGTGGAGACAGCCGTACCGTCTACCTGCCTCGTGGCAAATGGATAGACTATCAGAGCGGGAAGGTGTATGAGGGTGGCTACCAGACCATCAAAGTAGGAGAGATACCATGTGTCATCTTGGTGCGTGACGGCTCGTTGATACCCCATGCTCCCCTTGCCCAGCGTACGGACCAGATACAATGGGACAAGGTAGAGATGAAGGCTTACAAGGCTGACGCGAAGAAATGCAGCGGTCTGCTCTATAAACCTGGTGACAGCCAGATACAACAAATTACCCAATAAAAAGAGCTTATGCGTCGTTTCCTCTTTCTCTTTCAATTCCTATTGCTGACAACTCTGTCGTGGGGTGCTGATGCGTCTCTGATAGAGGAGGCGGTCCAGCGTCGTGAGTACCTTAGTAACCTCTATAACTACGACAAGAATGACTCGTTGATAGCGCAGGCTTCTAAGGATCTTGCTTTCCTCAGGGATCATGCCCTGTGGAACTATTATTACGACACGTGGCTGTTGCTGGTGAACACTTATGTGTTCAGCGGAAAGGTCAATACTGGGTTGCAGGAGGTCAAACGGATGCATCAGGATGCCACAAACCGTGATAATAAATACGGTATAGCCCTTGCCGACTATGCGATGGGTGTCACTTACCTGAACATGGGATATCTCGATGAGGCGATAGATTGTTACCAGAAGAGTCTTAAACGCATCGGGGAAATGAAGGAGTCTCCCTCCTGTACCAGTGACATCTTCTCTTATTACTGTGACGCCCTTGTGGGAAAGAAACACTATGAGGAGATGAAAGAGGTCACTACGCAGTGGAAACAGTACCTGCTTGATGAGGAGAAGAGGAACAGTAGGACAGACAAGCTAAGCTATAAGGTATGGTATGCCTACTATTATCTCTCCTGTTCCGAGATGCATCTGGGACTGGGACTGTTGGATGAGGCAGAACAGGACATCAGAGAGGTGGAGAAACGCTCGGAGGGTAGTGGTGACTTCATCCCTATGGCTATCCTGCATACCCGTGCCCAACTTTATCTGCAACGGAAGGATTTCCAGAAAGCATACGAGTATAACACGCAGTATTGTGAACGTCTCAACAGTTATGGTGATATCTCTTCTATCCTCATCGCCCAAGAACAGCGGGCAGAGATTCTCTTGGGACTGGGACGTTATGAGGAGGCTGCGCAGATGTACAAGAGTGTCTATGAGGGTACCGACTCCTTGTATAAGAAGGATGCCCGTACCCAGATCAACGAGTTGAACACTCTTTTCCGTGTCAGTGAGATAGAGATGGAACACCAGCTGGATCGCAGTCGTATGATGTTGTTCACAGCAATCTTCGTCGCATTCGCCTTGGCAGTCTTAGTGGGTTATTGGTATTGGATGAACCGTCGTCTGAAGAAAAAGAACGAAGAGCTTGCCGCCATGAGTCGCCAGCTTACTGTTAAGAATGAGGAACTGACGGTGGCACTCGACCGTGCTGGTGAGTCCGACCGTATGAAGACCAACTTCATCAAGAATGTCAGTCATGAGATACGTACCCCGCTGAATATCCTCTCCGGCTTCTCCCAGATGATGGCGATGCCTGATGCGGATCTCCCAGCGGAGGTAAGACAGGAGGCAAGCCTGCAGATACAGGAGAATACCAATCGTATCACGACCCTGATCAATGAGTTGCTGGCACTCTCCGAGACGAGCAGTCGTACACATATCGACCGTACGGACACAGTGAGTGTCAATCAGTTATGTGCCAATGCCATTACCCATTGTGGTATTCCTGAGAAATCCGACTGCCACTTTGACTTTATCACGAAGGTCGATGACACCTTGATGATACAGACCTCCGAGCAGGACGTGGTATTGGCTCTTTCGCATCTGCTCGACAATGCCATGAAGTTTACCCCGTCAGGTGGCTCCATCCGTCTGTCATGTGCTCAGGAGGATACCTTTATTAAGATTGTCGTGGAGGACACGGGCTGTGGTGTACCCGCAGAGAAGGCAGAGGAGATCTTCGGGGAGTTCGTTCAGTTGGATGAGTTCAAGGATGGTGTGGGCATCGGACTTCCGCTGAGTCGTAATGTGGCTCGTCGTCTGGGAGGTGACATCATCCTCGACACCAGTTACACGGAGGGGGCTCGATTCATCTTCACACTACCTGCAGAGGTAAGTGGTAAGAAGTAATCTCTCACCTCTTACCTCTCACCTCTCACCTCTTACCTCTTTATTTGTAGCATTCAAAGATCTTGCTGACCGTCTCCCTGTTCATCTTAGGCGACAGCAGACTGACGAGCCATACGACGGGGAAGCCTCCTACCATGGCGATAGCACCACAGTTGATGGGGTTGATGGGATTCCCCAACAGCATGTTAATAACGGTGATGCCAACACCCCAGATGAAGCAAGCCCATACACTTGCCGTCGTCACCCCACGCCAGTAGAGTCCTAACATGAAGGGAGCGAGGAAGGCTCCGGCAAGGGCTCCCCATGAGATACCCATCAGCTGGGCGATGAATGTGGGAGGATTCAAGGCGATCATCAGGGAGATGACGATGAAGAACACGATCAGTACACGCATCACCACCACCTTACGACGCTCGATCTTCTCAGCGACGACATCGTCGATGGTTCCTTCCTCCACCTCACCAGGTGCCGACTTCTTGTCACGATAGATCAAATCGAGGGTCATCGTACTCGAAGAGGTGAGAACCAAAGAGGCGAGGGTCGACATGGATGCCGACAATACCAGCAGTACGACGAGTGCGATAATCACGTCAGGCAGTGTCACCAGCATCGAGGGAACGATACTGTCGAAGGCGAGTTTGCCGTTAGGCAGTACGGGGGGCATGCCGAACAGACGACCGAATCCGCCAAGGAAGTAACAACCACCAGAAACGATAAAGGCGAAGATGGTGGAGATAATCGTGCCACGCTTGATGGCGCTCTCGTCAGTGATGGAGTAGAACTTACCCACCATCTGTGGCAGTCCCCATGTTCCTAATGAGGTGAGGATGACGACACCTAACAGGTTCCAGGGATCAGGACCAAACCAGTCGGCAAATTTACCATTCACGTTAGGGTCAGCATCACTGGGCAGTGCCGCCATCTTTTCAATGGCAACAGTCAGTCCGCCTTGTGTGTTCAGCACGGCGGCGATGACGATGACAATACCAAAGAGCATGATGACACCCTGGATGAAGTCGTTCATTGCCGTTGCCTTATACCCTCCGAGGATGACATAGACGGCAGTCAGGATCGCCATGATCACCACACAATACTCATAAGGGATGCCAAAACCCATCTCGAAGAGGGTGGAGATGCCTTTGTATACACCAGCGGTATAAGGAATCAGGAACACGAAGGCGATGACGGAAGCCACCACACGCAGTCCCTGACTGTCGAAACGGGTGCCGAAGAAGTCGGGCATGGTGCGGCTCTCGATATGCTGTGTCATCAGTTTTGTGCGACGACCCAGCAGGATCCATGCAAGCAAAGAGCCGATGACGGCATTACCCACACCAATCCATGTGGAGGACATACCGTATTTCCAACCAAACTGTCCAGCATAGCCTACGAAGACGACAGCAGAGAAATAACTCGTTCCATAGGCGAAGGCTGTCAGCCAAGGACCAACGGTACGACCGCCCAGCACAAAACCGTCCACACTACTTGCCTGTTTGCGAGAGTAGAGTCCTACCCCTATCATCACGGCAAAGAAGATGATAGTCAGAAGAATTTTTATAATCATGGTTGTTTCTTGTTTAATATCGGGATTTCGACGTTATTTCTTTTTGGAATAATCCAGTCTAACCTGCATCTGCGCCATCACCTGATGGCAGGCGCCATGGGTAAAGGCACCATTGGCGACGTAGGCACTCTTGTAGACATACTGCACTTGGAAACGGCACTTCTTGAAGAACCAGTATTGCAGACCGGCAATCGCTTTGTGCTGGTCCATCCCCAAGGACGTGTTGAAATTAAAGAAATCATAGGAGCCTACGAACTCCAAACCTTTATACAAGGGGACGGCACCAGTGACGTAGGCGCCACGGCTGGTGGCACATCCGTCCTTACCTTCTATATATTCCCCATGTACGTTGAAGTCTTTCGACTTATAATCGAAGCCTACCGTCCAGCGGTTACGCTTATAGTTGTCACCTTCATGAATATCAGGATTATAGAGTGAGTTGGCAATGGCATGCCCACGACCAATCTGTCCTGTGGCAACGAGGTTGAGTCCTTTCACAGGGCGATACTCCAGTCGTCCGATGAAGTCCTTCTCCTTGTTACCGTCTTTCTTGTTGATACCCTGTCCGTTCATCACCTGAGCCTCGTAGCGGAACTTGCCGTCGTTGGTCTCACCAAACACAGAGAGTCCGAGGTCACGACCGTATTGAACACCCATTAGGGGATCGCTGCCACAGCCTGTCAGATAGGTCACACCTTCTGAGTAGACATCAATAGCCTCCATGGAGGTAGGGGATAGGGGATTCTCAAGAGAGACACCGTTCTTAAACTGTCCAAGGCGAACGGTCAGCGCCTTGTTGTTGGTAAAGCGATAGTCGGTATAAAACTCTTGTACGACACTTGAGAAGTCGTGCATAAACAGGAACGACCATCTGTCTGTGATGCGGGCGTTAACCCAGAAGAGGATGCGTTTGAGTTCAAAGGTTCCTTTGTCTTCCGCATTTTGGTGTGTGTAGTTGAAGCCTCCCTGTGCATAGCCGTGCAGTTCCACACGGTCGGCAACGTCCTTCAACCAGTCGATGGCTTCTTTCTTCTGCTCGTCCGATTGTCCCATTGCCGCAGTACTGCTGAAGGCGGCAAGCGCGACGGCAAGCAACGCCTCCTTAAAAAATTGTTTATTCCCGCACTTTGTGCGCCTACCCGTAGCCTTTCTCATCTTGTTTAATTTTTATTATTGTTGGTAAACTTACCTCTCACCTCTTACCTCTCACCTCTATTTATATTTCCTGACCCTCACGTCGATGCCGCTTCCTGCCAACAGGATTCTGGTCTTGTTGATGGGTGTCTCGGAATAGTGATAGGGGAACAGCACCTTCGGCTTGATGGTCTTCGCCGCCTTCACCAGTTGCTCAGGAGTCATAGTGTAGGGCTGGTTGCAGGGCAGGAAGGCGATGTCGATGTCTTGCAGGTTCGCCATCTCAGGGATATCCTCCGTGTCACCAGCCACATAGATGCGCAAGTCCTCCACATTCAGCACGTAACCGTTGTCACGTCCTTTGGGATGATACTGCTCACGACCCTTGGTGGTGTTATAGGCAGGCACTGCCTCCACTGTCACGTTGTCGCAGACCTCCGCTTTGTCACCATTGGCGAGCACATATCCGCTGCCCCACTGGGTGTAGACATTATGGTTGGTATAGATGACGGTATAGTTTCTGCGTAACTCCGTCAGCGCCATCGAGTCGAAATGGTCGTGGTGCTCATGGGTCACGAAAATGAAGTCTGCCTTGGGCCATGTGGTGAAGTCGGTATGCGGCTCCATATTGATGACGGGGTCGAAGTAGATGGTCTTCCCGTTATACTCCATCATGATACTGGCGTGCTTGATACAAGTAATGGTCAGTGTCTTTCCGGAAGCTGTCTTAAACACGTCCTTCTCAAACTGCTGTGCCGTACATCCGAGGGTAAGGCAAATGGCCATTAAAACAACGCAAAGTCTTTTCATTTGTTCTTCTTTATGGGTTAATTGGCGACAAAATTACGTAATTTCATTTAAACAGCCAAGCATTTTGTCAATTTTTATATGGACTAATAGCAATTACCCTTAGGCTTCGTCCCACGAAGGTGGCACCTTCCTGTTTGTTCCATGGGGTGGAACAGATTTTCACACTAAACAATTTTGCAAACGTTTACGGAGATTATTCACATAAAATATATTGGGATATACCTAATAATTAGTATTTTTGCATCGTAATAACAGCTAATGACTAAAAAGCGAATGAAGAAGTTTTTACTTTTTTGCGGAATGTTCCTGCTGTCGATGACTATGATGGCAGAGGGAACAGAGCCTGAGAAGATCGACGTGAAGGAACTTGCGAAGATCACTTTCGAGGGCGATAACGTGATCCTTCATTTCAAGGATGGCACAACAGCTGATTTGGAGAAAGACATGGAGACTGTCGTTATCGATTTCTCTTCAGTGACAGGTATCGAGACGGTACGTCAGGTGGAGTCCATGAAGAACATGAGTGTGTACAACCTGCAAGGTCAGCACGTAGGTAATGGTGTCGAGGGACTGAAGAAAGGTCTCTACATCGTGAATGGTAAAAAAGTCGTGATTAAGTGAGAATAGAATCGAGCGTGCTCGAATTCTATCGAACGTGAACGAGTTCGAGCAACGCTCAAAGTAATTATTAAATAAGGTATTGGAGGAACAGACTATGAAAAGACTGACATCTATATTGACCCTGCTTATCCTGATGCTTGGAATGGGCATGAACGTGAAGGCTCAGACATGGGACTTCGCAGCTTTGGATGCTAACGATGCCGAACTGATAGAAGCAGAGATAGAAGCAGACCAGACAGGTAACTGGTATCACAGTACGGAGTCAAAGAAAGACCGTTATAGTTATACTAAAGCACTCAATAATGAGGCTGTCATGGCTAATGGACAGGAGATCGCATATACCAAAGGCTTGCTTCTCACTATTTCCGCTGTGTCATCAGCAGGAGAGGGTAACTTGCGAGCTGGTAATGATACGTCCAACAAACGTATGTGGCTGGCTGGTAGCTCTGTCATCACCATCCCTAATCTGAAGGCTGGTAATCAGGTGACAGTCAGCTGTATGTCATCCAGCAAGGAAGTCGCACGTGGTGTCAATGTCACGAATATCACACCAGTATCTGGTGACTTCAATAGTACCAAGGTAGGTACAGCGGCTTCTACCAATGTCGGGACAGTAACTGCTGATGGCGACGTGATACTGACGATGAATGGTGCCATGTATATCTATATGATTAAGGTGGAGGATCCAGCCGAGGATGCTGAGGATGGTGGTGACGATACTGGTGGTGACGACCCACAGACACCAACTGCCAACGACTACTCTACCTCTGCCAACTCGATGAAGAACCAGGCGTTGTTGACGTTGAATGACGGTACGACTAAATATTATAACACAGAGTCGCTGAGCAGTATCGATTTCGATGGTGCCAAGGTGACCGTGATGCCAGTCAATACCAATGGCTATACCTTCGACAATCAGGTGGAGGCTATCTCCTTTAAGAAGGCTGATACTGGTCAGCAGGGTGAGGTGACCAATACTGACGGAAAGGTGGAGATCACAGAATATAAGGGCTGGCTGGAGTCTGCCTATGTGAAGTTTAAGAAATTCGAGGGCGCCAAGACCTATAATGTATATATAAAAGGTGGACAGTATACTGACTACAAGCAGATTGACACGCAGTTAGTTCGTGAGTATAAGGACTATGGACGTGCTGATGTGGTTGGCTTGCAGAAAGATGCCACCTATTCTATCAAGGTGGTACCTGTTAATGAGGCAAAAGAGGAGATGACTGCTGCAGCGAATGAGGCTACAGGTCTCGCTGTGAAGGGCTACAGCCGTCAGGGCTTCGCCTTCATGAATGGTTACGCTCCTGGTGCTTATAACAGTGATGGTACACTGAAGGCTGATGGTAAAGTGATGTATGTCACCAAGAATACCGCTGCGAAGATAGAGACAGACGTGATCACCAACAGTAAGGGTGGTACGACAAAGTGTACTGGTATCCAGACAATCATTGACGCTTATCAGAAGGGTTATGACAAGACTCCTATCACCTTCCGCTTCATCGGACTCGTAGAGAAAGATGATCTGGATGGTATCAGCAGCTCTGAGGAAGGTCTTCAAATCAAAGGTAAGAATGCGGACAGTGAGCTGAACATCACCATCGAGGGTATTGGTGATGATGCTACACTCCGTGGCTTTGGCTTCTTGGTACGTAACGCCAAGGGTGTGGAGTTCCGTAATATCGGTATCATGCGCTGCATGGACGATGGTATCTCTGTGGATACGGATAACTCCAATATCTGGGTACACCATACAGACCAGTTCTATGGTAAGTCAGGTTCTGGCGACCATGCCAAGGGTGACGGTGCTACTGACGTGAAGAGTGACTCTAAGTATGTGACCGTATCATATAACCGCTTCTGGGATACAGGTAAGACGAATATGTTTGGTATGAAGAAAGAGTCAGGTCCTAACTATATCAGCTACGACCATAACTGGTTCGACCACTCAGACTCTCGTCATCCTCGTGTTCGTACCATGACGGTTCACGTTTGGAACAACTACTTCGACAATGTCGCTAAGTATGGTGTGGGTGCTACCACAGGAGCCAGTGTCTTTGTGGAGAATAACTACTTCCTGAAGACGAAGAAGCCTATCCTGACTGCTATGCAGGGAACGGATGCCTCCGGCTCTAAGGCTACTGGTACATTCTCTGGTGAGGATGGTGGTATGATCAAGGCTTATGGCAACTATATCGATAAGACCGCTGCACACTTCAGCTACTATACGCAGAAGAATCCGTTGGCAAAAGGTTACGATGCTTTCGAGACTGCTACCCGTGACGAGCAAGTGCCTGAGACAGAGACGGCTGTGCAGGGTGGTGCTACTTACAATAACTTCGATACGAACTCAACACTGATGTACAAATATACTGTTGATGCAGCAGAGGATGTTCCAAGTGTTGTCACTGGTTTCTATGGTGCCGGTCGTCTGAATCATGGTGATGTCGATTACGACCTTCCTGATAATGTGGGTAACGATAATACTGACTCTGCCGTTGACACTGGTCTTGCCAGTCTGATTGACGGTTATAAGTCATCTCTCGTTGGTATCTTTGGTGACGAGAATGCTTCCAGCGGTGAGCAGGGAAGTGAAGGTGGTGAGGAGCCTGGTGGAGAGGAGCCAGGTGGTGGTGACACACCAGCACCAGAGGGGACTATTACAGCTACATTTAATAGTTCTCCTTCTAACAGCATGTTCACAGTAAGCGGTAATTATGGTGATGGTAATATCACCTATAATGGAACATCCTTGAAGAAAGGTGTAAAACTGCAGAGTTCTGAAGGTAGCATCACCTTCACCCCGCAGAAGGATTATAATATGACTATTATTTTGAGTAGTTCGAAGAAAGGTACCGATGTTAAACTTAACGGTACTGCTACAGGAGTGGCAGGGACGAAGAATACCGAGGGTAACTATTACCAGATGGATGCCATTAAGGTAACAGCAAATACACAATATACCATTACAAGAGCATCAGATGAAGCCATTGTCATGGTCATCGTACTTGAACCTATAGAGTAAAATATAAGAATTACTGAAAAACAACAACTACTAATTCAAATCGAGAGGAGCCGTGCGTGACGCATGGCTCCTCATCTTTCAAAACAGACAGACATGAAGATAGAACCGATTGCTTATCTCCAATCTCCATTATCGTCGAAGTTTGGAGTACCCAGACAGAGGCTTGACGGTGGTTAAGATTGTATAGCTTTTTGATGGAAAAACAGATTAAAAATTTGGAATGTTGAAGAATAATCTATATATTTGCAACCTAAAATCTAAAGAGGAGGAGTTGAAAGATGTTGATGATTTTGGTTGCATTAGTTGTTGTCTTGATGGCACTGGCTTGTAGCCTGTGGTATATCAAGACGTTGAGAGATAGATTGAGAGAGACTTCCAGGTCTGAGAGGATGAAGAAGGCTTTTATCAATAATATTAATCATGAGATACGCACCCCTTTGAAGGCGATGTCAGGACTGGCTGGGGTCATAGGCAAAGAAGACCTCTACCTCTCCAAGAATGAGAAGCGTAACATCTGCGAGCAGATGAACTATAACGCTGACCAGATTGGTACCTTGATGGATGAGATGTTGATGTTCACGGAAAGCGGGAACGAAGGTCATCAGTTCCATATCGAGTCCTTTAGTCCGAATGCGCTCTGCCGTCGTTGTCTGGAGGCTAATATGTACAGCATCTATCATCGTCAGGCAGTGAAGCTGAATTTCAAAAGGGAGTTAAGTGACGAGTTCTTCGTGAAGAACGACCGTCATCTGGTGGAGCTGGTCCTCAATAAGCTGATCCTGAACGCTTGTCGTTTTACGGAAGTAGGGGAGGTATTGGTAGGGTGTAATACCAGCGAGAACACCAACTGTTTGACCATCTTTGTGGAGGATACGGGTAATGGCGTTCCTGAAAACCGTCTAAACAAGTTGTTTACATGGTTCGAGGAACCAGATGATATGGGTGATGAGGCTGAGCTTGACCTGAGCATCTGCCAGCGTGTTGCCCAGCAGATGGGAGGTACACTGAGAATGGATGAGCGATATGCTCGTCGAGGAACACGCTTCGTGCTAATTCTTCCGCTCCATTAGGAACTCTTCCCCATCAGTCCTGTCCAGTCTCTTACGCCAGAGGTATTTTCGTGTCTCATGAACGATGATACCACTGAGTGCTATCAGGGATATCAGGTTAGGTATTGCCATGAGGGCATTCATACAGTCTGCGATATTCCAGACAATACTGAGGTTCATCACACTTCCGATGAAAACAGCTGCAATATACAAGATACGATAACCAAGGACCCACTTCCTGCCTTTCAGATACTCCACGGCTCGTTCTCCATAATAGCACCATCCTAAGATGGTGGAGAAGGCGAAAGTCAATAGACCGAGTGTCAGTATGGGCGTGCCGACGATGGGGATCTTCGAGAAAGCGACCTTCGTCAAGACAGCCCCATTGTCAAAAGAGATATCAGGATAGGCAAGGACACTGCTGACAATCACAATACCTGTCATGGCACAGATGACGACAGTATCCCAGAAGGTACCACTGCTCGACACCAATGCCTGACGAACAGGATTGCGGGTCTGGGCGGCGGCTGCCACAATCGGAGCGGAACCTAAACCGGACTCATTACTGAAAAGACCACGGGCAATACCAAAACGGGCTGCCATCATCACGGTAGTACCCACAAAACCACCACCAGCAGCCTGGGGGGTGAAGGCGGAAACACAGATGAGCTTGATGGCAGGCAACACATAGGCGGCATTGACACCTATTATATATATACAGCCTGCTATGTAGCAGATCGCCATCAAGGGAACCAGCATGGAGCAAACACGGGCGATACTCTTAACACCTCCCAGGACAACGGAGCCTGTGAGTAAGCATACAAAGGCTCCTGTGATATAGGGAGATATCTGATAGGTCTCTTTCGTCAAGGTGGCAATGGCATTCGCCTGGACAGTATTTCCGATACCAAAAGAGGCGATAGCGGTGAATATGGCAAAGAGCACGGCAAGCCATTTCCATCCTAAACCATACTCCAAGGCGAACATCGGACCTCCGATGATCTTGCCGTCAGGCTTCTTCTTCCTGTATTTGATGGCAAGAAGTCCTTCCGCGTATTTCGTAGAGATACCAAAGACACCCGTCAGCCAGCACCATAAGACGGCACCGGGTCCTCCTAAGGCGATGGCTGTCGCCACACCAATAATGTTTCCTGTTCCTATGGTAGCTGCCAAGGCAGTGGCAAGAGAGGCAAACTGCGACACATCGCCTGCCGCTTCCTTGTCTCGTTTCACAGAAAGACGTACTGCCTTAAAGATATGACGTTGGGGAAATCGAAGGATAATGGTGAGATAGATATGGGTGCCCAACAGCAGAATAATCATAGGCCAGCCCCATAACAGACCGCTGAGATCCGTAAAGAATTGATTAAGAGTCTCCATTTATCTAGTCTTCGTATTGTATATTGACATGTTTGAACCCCATGCTTTGTAACACTAGGCGGACTTGTGCGTTACCATTCTGTTTGGCACTTTCGATATTCTGGGGAGTCAGCCCACGTAGCAGCATCCGTTGATAAGCTCTTTGCAGTAATGCCTCACGGTCTTTGGGTGCCCAGCTGCCACTCTCATAGAAACTCTTGGTACGAGCCTCGTCGATAAAGTCACGGTCGAGCAATCCTACCTTCGGAAGGGTGATTGACAAAGAGTCCCCACTGGGAACTATCCAGCCAGTCTTCACTTGTCTGAGATTGATACCCAACCGTAACGTGCCATAATAGATTCTCACCAAGTGGTCGTCACTGAATAATCCGCGACGTATCGTGTCTACCATCTCCTCGTCACTGATGGAAAGGAATTCCCATTCCCCAATCTCCTTGATACTCTGAATCTGCTCTGGGGTGATATCAATCTTCTGGTCGGAGTCTATTTCCAAGCTACTTGTCTTCACACTACTGAATATCCAAGCTATCAGCACCACTATCAGAATGATGCCGACGGCATATAATGTCAGTATGATCTTATTACTTTTTCGCATTTTCGATATCCATATTAATCAGTGACTGGATGTCCCGTAAGCCATACTCTTTGCGGAACTGAATAATGATGTCCTCTTCCCGATAGCCCATCTGGGTGATTAAGGGAATGAGGACACGAGCGGCATTCTCCTGGGCAGTGGGGATCATCCCTAATTGCGGGATGCTCTCTATGATGGCGGCACGACCTTGTTGCTCATAGTTGGTCATCTCGGCATCAGTGAAATGAGAGCGTACCAGTCCGACATATTCCTTGATACTCTTCTGGTCAATCTTAGAACTCGTCATCACCACCTGCGGGTCGGGTAATGTGATGATAATCTTGCCATCCTCCCGTTCGACGTTCTTCTTAGAGAAGTTGCTCATGTCAATATACCCTTTCAGCGTTGCGTCCATGGGAATGGCGATCTTGCGGTCACCCAACGGCATCTTGATGTTGAAGTCCTGAGCGAGGAAACTCCCTTTCAGTCGGATGACATCATCATGCGTCACCACCTTGTGAATCTTATATGCTGTCGTGTAGATGCGGGAGCATTGCTGGATTTGTGTCACAAGAATAGACAAAGTGTCCGTAGGGGGTGTCTCTGTTTCTGCTTGCTTCTCATGATGACATGCGGTGAAGCAAACCAGGAGTGAAAGTATCAGAGCGTATTTTTTCATTTCATTCATCAGTTGGCTACAAAGTTAGTTAAAAATTTCTCAAAAAGCTATAGTTATGCTTATTTTTTTAGTTATCTTTGCAGTCATGAAACAACAGCGTTATCAAGGGTTGACAGATTCGGAGGTTCTGGAGAGTCGCCAGCGATATGGTGCCAACGTTCTTACCGAACCAGAAAAGATTCCGTTATGGAAGCGGTTTCTGACGAAGTTCAAAGACCCTCTCATCATCATATTACTGGTAGCAGGATGGTTGTCCATTGGAATTTCTTGTTACGAATATTATGTACTGAACGAGGATAGCACTGTTTTCTTTGAGCCTGTTGGTATATTTATCGCCATACTGTTGGCAACTGGTATGGCTTTCCTTTTTGAGGTGAAAGCCGACAGGGAGTTTGCCATCCTTAATCAGGTGAACGACGAGGAGCCTGTGATGGTGATTCGTAATGGTCAAAGACAGCAAATCGCCAAGTGTGATGTTGTGGTGGGGGATATTGTCCTCATCAATACGGGTGACGAGATACCGGCAGACGGTATGTTGCTGGAAGCGGTTTCTATGAATGTCGACGAGTCGACACTGACGGGTGAGCCCGTATGTCCTAAGAGCGTCAAGGAGCAGGACTTTGACCAGGAGGCGACCTTCCCTACCAATCAGGTCCTTCGGGGTACGAAGGTCATGGAAGGCCATGGGCTGTTTAAGGTCCATGCCGTTGGTGACAAGACGGAGAATGGAAAGGTATATGAGGCTGCACGCATCGACGATACGGTGAAGACTCCGTTGAACGAGCAACTGGACAGATTAGGGAAGCTGATAGCGAGAATGAGTTATGGTATTGCTTTCCTTGTCATCGTCGGACGCATCCTGATGTTTTTTATCTATAATGACTTTGAATGGGTTCCTTTTATCTCTTATGTCCTGCAGACCGTCATGATTGCGGTGACCTTGATTGTCGTTGCCGTCCCCGAGGGATTGCCCATGGCGGTGACCCTGAGTCTTGCCTATAGTATGCGACGGATGCTGAAGACCAATAATCTGGTGCGGAAGATGCATGCTTGTGAGACGATGGGAGCGGCTACTGTCATCTGTACGGATAAGACAGGAACACTGACGCAGAATCAGATGCGTGTCTATGAGGCTTGTCTCGATATGGAAAGCCAAGATAACAGGAGTCTTGTCTGTCAGGGTATCGCTGTCAATACGACCGCGTCATTACAGATAAAAGACAATGGATGTCCCATCGTGTTGGGGAATCCTACAGAGGGAGCATTACTTCTATGGCTGCTTGACCAAGGTGTCGACTATCAGACTTTGAAAGAGGAAGTGACCTATGAGGAAGAGTTGCCTTTCTCCACAGAGCGTAAGCTGATGGCGGTAGTCATCAGAAAAGGTCAGGAGCGGATCCTTTATGTGAAAGGAGCACCAGAGATCGTTTACGGGAAGTGTGTCATGTCGGAGGACGACCGTGCGGAGATACAGAGGAGGTTGCTTTCTTTTCAGAAGCAGGGAATGCGTACGTTGGGTTTCGCGTACCAGCGACTGGATGAGACGGAACAGCCGATAGAGGGTCAGCAACTGGTGACAGACAAGATGACCTTCTTGGGTGTCGTCGCCATCTCTGACCCTGTCCGTCCTGATGTGCCTGCAGCTGTCCGTGAGTGTATGAACGCCGGTATCGCTGTGAAGGTCGTGACAGGTGATACTCCTGCCACAGCCTGTGAGATAGCCAGACAGGTCGGATTGTGGACGGAAGAGGATACTGACAGACAGTTAATCACGGGACCAGAGTTTGCGGCATTAACAGATGAAGAGGTGCTGGAAAGGGTGATGGACTTGAAGGTGATAGCTCGTGCTCGTCCGATGGACAAGAAACGACTCGTTGTCGCTTTACAGCAGTTAGGACAGGTCGTTGCCGTCACAGGTGACGGGACAAATGATGCGCCGGCGTTGAAGGCGGCTCATGTCGGACTCTCTATGGGTGATGGCACATCAGTCGCCAAAGAGGCATCTGATATTACCATTATCGATAACTCTTTCAGCAGTATCGGTCGTGCCGTGATGTGGGGACGTTCCCTTTATCGGAACATTCAGCGGTTCATTCTTTTCCAACTGACAGTGAATGTCGCTGCCTGTCTGATCGTATTGGCTGGCGCCTTCATGGGGACGGAGGTTCCCTTGACAGTAACACAGATGTTATGGGTCAATCTGATTATGGATACCTTTGCGGCGATGGCATTGTCATCGTTACCGCCCTCTCCGGCAGTGATGACGGAAAAGCCTCGTGACCGCCGTGCCTTTATTATCAATAGGGATATGACCTGGCTGATTATCGGGGTAGGGTGTGCGTTCTTCGTCCTTCTCTTATTCCTGCTTTATACCTATGAGCATCATGGGTGGTCACTCTATGAGCAAAGCCTGTTCTTTACCATCTTTGTGATGTTGCAGTTCTGGAACATGTTCAATGCCCGTGCCTATGCTACAGGAAGTAGTGCCCTGACCCTACGGGGTTGCAAGGGATTTATCTTCATTGCCCTCTTGGTGTTCTTTGGACAAATCCTCATCGTCGCTTTCGGAGGACGGATGTTCAATGTGACTCCTTTGTGTTGGAGAGACTGGATAGCAATCATAGGTGCTACCTCTTTCGTTTTGTGGACAGGAGAGGTGTGGCGTTGTAAAAAACTCTGGAAATTTCTTGGTTTTTTACACACTTAATCGTATCTTTGCAACATCATACATACTAAGAACAGATGAAAACCAACAGTATTTATCTCATCATGGTCGGCTGTCTTGCCTTGACATTGATGGCATGTGGCGGAAAGAAAAAGAGTAACGATATCATTACTGAGCGTGTGGAAATCCCTAAACCACAGGAGCCTGTTCGTTTGCAGTCTTATGCTGATAGCAGGGATATTCAGTGGATAGGTCGTACCTATCATCTGGATATTAACCGCCAGCCCAGTGACTCCTTACCCATGGTGAAGGATGAGGTGGGTCAGCAGTTTGTGGATAATTATATCACGCTGGTGGTGTCCCGTCAGGATGGCTCTCAGTTCTATAGTCATAAGTTTACCAAGAAAGATTTCGATAGCTATTTGGATGATGACTATAGAAAGACGGGTATCTTAGAAGGTCTGGTATATGATAAGGTGGATGGTGACTGGATAGAGTTCGCAGCCAGTGTTAGTCATCCCCAGACAGATGAGTATATTCCTTTGGTAGTACGTCTCTCCCGAATGGGGGAACTCTCTGTCAAACGAGATACTCAGATGGATACCAGTGCCAATGACTCCATTGATCTCTAAGGGTCTTCATATCCGGCATCAGGAGGTCTGCTCCTTTACTGATGAGCTCTTCATCAGGTAAAGGACCCGTATTGACAGCTATCGTGAAGCATCTGGCGGCAACAGCTGCCTGTACACCTAATGGGGCGTTCTCTACGACAATAGCCTCCCATGGTTCGACATGGGCTTTCTTCATGCCTGCCAGATAGGGGTCTGGAGCTGGTTTGCCGTGAGTGACATCATAGCTGGTCACGATGAGGTCAGGGTCGATCAGCCCAGGGTGGTCTTCTGCTAATTTATCTAATAGGGTGTGTTGCGCACTGCCCGTTACCACACAGATCTTTAGTCCGTCGGCTTTCATCAGGCGCATGAGCTCTTCAGTACCTTCCATCTTGAGGGCAGGAGGACATTGACTGAACACTTTTGCCTTCAGCTCATATAACTTTTGTGCCTCCTCGTCACTGATGTCCCTGTGCCATTGCTGGCGTGCTTTCAGCTTGATGGTCTCTACACCACGCATTCCCTCATAAAGATACGCCTCGCTCTCGTCCATCTCAATACCTGCTGCTGCCATCGCCTGATGCCACGAGCGGGCATGGTTGGGCATCGAGTTGTAGATGACACCATCCATGTCGAAAAGCACGGCTTTAGGACAAAACTGCCCAAAGCCGTGCTTCTTTAAGTATAATTGAATTGCCTCTTTCAACTCTTCAATCCTTCAACTCTTCAACTCTCCTTAGCCAGACGCTCCTTGATAGCCTTAGAGTCAGCCTCGTAGCCGGGTTTGTCGAGAAGGGCGAACATATTCTTCTTGTAAGCCTCTACACCAGGCTGGTTGAATGGGTTAACACCCAGAACATTACCACTGATACCACAGGCAATCTCGAAGAAGTAAATCAGTTGTCCGATATAATATTCGTTCAGCTTGGGAACACTGATGCGGATATTGGGCACACCACCATCCACATGAGCAAGACGAGTTCCTAACTCTGCCATCTTGTTGACCTCGTCTACTCGCTTGCCGGCGAGGAAGTTCAAACCATCCAGATTCTCCTCGTCGCTGGGGAAGAGCAGACTGCGGTTAGGCTCCTCGATGCTGATGACAGTCTCGAAGATGGTACGCTCACCATCCTGAATCCACTGACCCATAGAGTGCAGGTCTGTTGTGAAGTCGCAAGATGCGGGGAAGATACCCTTCTTATCCTTACCCTCAGACTCTCCATAGAGCTGTTTCCACCACTCAGAGATGAAGTGGAGCTTAGGCTGGTAGTTCACCATGATCTCAATCTTCTTACCGGCACCATACAGACCGTTGCGGACTGCCGCATACTGGGCGGCGAGGTTCTCCTCGAAAGGAACATCCTTGTCACAAGCCTTCTCCATATCGGCGGCACCCTGTACGAGTTGCTTGATGTCGAAACCGGCACAGGCGATAGGCAGCAGACCTACCGGGGTAAGTACAGAGAATCGTCCACCCACATTATCGGGGATGATAAAACTCTTATAACCCTCTTTGTCAGCGCAAGTACGGGCAGCACCATGCTTAGCGTCAGTAACGGCAACGATCACGTCTTTCGCCACGTCCTTGCCCATCTGTGCCTCACACTGTTTCTTCAACAGACGGAAGGTCAGGGCGGTCTCTGTGGTGGTACCAGACTTGGAGATATTGATGACACCAAACTTCTTGCCTTTCAGATATTCGGTCATCTCAGAGAGATAGTCCTCACCAATGTTGTTACCAGCAAAGAGAATCGTAGGATTCTTCTTGTCCTGAATCAGCCAAGCGAAAGAGTTTCCTAATGCCTCGATAACGGCACGGGCACCTAAGTAGGAGCCGCCGATACCGGCAACAACCACTACCTCACATTTCTCTCTGAGGGTATTGGCAACAGCCTGTACTTCGTCTAAGAAGGCAGGGGTGATACTGCTGGGAAGATGCAGCCAACCTAAGAAATCATTACCTGGGCATGTGCCCTCTTCTAATGCCTGCTGTGCGGCCTTCACTTTCGGCTCGAAAGCCTTGACGGCACCTGCCTCCAAGAAGCAAGCTGCCTTCGTGATGTCAAGTTTGATGTTACTCATTGTTTTGTTTAATTATTGGGTTTTACATAATTTGCCTACAAAGATACAAAACTTTTTCGTGACCGCAAAATACTACTCTCTCTTTTTTACGAAAGAGGGAGAAACCCTGTGGTTTCTTACACAGATAATAAAATGTTTGCAAACACTAAATTATTGTAATTTATAATGTTTGCAAACACTAACAAAGTTGGATGCTTAGTCTCAGACTAACATATTCCATGCTTTTCCGAGGGAGAAGCGGAGGGTGTCACGCCCGTCCGCAGTCAGACCACACTCCACACTTGCCATGGCAAGGACGAGCTCACACCAGATGATCTTCGTCTCTGCTTTCATCGGGGGTAGGGGAGTGTCTGCACCAAGTTGGGTGAGCTTGCACACGTTCTTGATATACGCATCCACCTGATTCTCCGTCTCTGGTGCCCATCGGCAGATAATCTGCCGAATGGTGGTGCATCCGTGTTTCAGGTAATATGTCCGAAGCAGTTTCAAGGCTGCACGGAAGCCATACTGCATGGATGAGAACTGACAGAAGTGCGTCTCTCCTCCGAGGTTGGTCTGCCCCAGCCATACCTGATTGCTACTCTTAATAATATTCAGCGGATTATTGTTCCGCAATCCTCTTGCCATTCTATTTGTACTCATAATTCCTAATTTCTAATTCCTAATTTCTAATTTGAATAAAAACCCCTTCACCACGTTCTTTCACCTTGACGATGAGTTGTTTGATGGTGTAAATCATATTACTGGAGTCAACCATCTTGCCGTCACCACGATAAGCACCAGGGATTAACCCTACATGGATATCATCAACGGAGTTGCCCTTTACCATACGGACATCTTTATTCATCAATTTAGGCATACCCACGATGAGGGGCAGGCAGGTTTTATATTGCTCTGAGTAACGAACGACCAAGGGGTAACGACCGGCTGTCAGTGCTGCTTTGTGCTTGTGGCGAACGTGAGGGTTCATCCCTAACAGTTTGAAAGGAGGTTCTAACGTGTCGCAAATAAACTCCTTGTCCTCACGACCAAGGTATTCGTCAAAATCACGTGTTAAGATACTTAACCGTCCTACTGTATATTCTTCTGTTTTGAGAAATCTTTCTATAATAAATTCCATAATGATTTAATTGTTTTTTAATTTTTTAAAACTGTAATCTGTAATCTGTAATACATAGCCCCTGCATTTCCAGACACGTAGCATGTTTCTAACCCCTTTTGCGTCCATTCCCTGTTGCCTTCTAACATTGATGGCATCTTGCAGGGTAAATTCTTCTGGCAACAACTCCAT
>CALFUF010000077.1 GCA_937916405.1 uncultured Prevotella sp. | reverse complement strand
TGGTTAAAATCGAAATCTCGAGCACCTCTCACCCTTTCTATACCGGTAAGAGCAAGCTTGTGGATACTGCAGGTCGTGTAGACAAGTTCATGAGCCGCTACGGTAAGGCTGCGAAGAAATAACGATATTTCCACGTAAGAAAGATAAAAGGTGCTGCCTGGGTAGTTGCATATGCCAAGGAGAGCACCTTTTTTAATACTAACCCATAACATCACCAACAATGAAGACTATTTATGATTTCTCTGTCAAAGACAGAAAAGGAAAGGATGTTTCGCTGAAAGAGTATGCGAACGAGGTATTACTGATTGTCAACACAGCGACAAAATGTGGATTCACTCCTCAGTACGATGAACTGGAGGAGCTTTATAAGAAATATCATAGTCAGGGATTTGAGATCCTCGATTTCCCCTGCAACCAGTTCGGACAGCAGGCTCCTGGTACCGACGAGTCGATTCATGAGTTCTGCAAACTGAATTTCGGCACGGAGTTCCCTCGCTTTAAGAAGGTGAAAGTAAACGGAGAGGACGCTGAACCACTCTTTACTTTCCTGAAGGAACAGAAGGGTTTTGCAGGATGGAATCCAAACCACAACCTGACAGCCATCTTGGACGATATGCTCTCAAAGGCTGATCCTGACTATAAGCAGAAACCTGATATCAAATGGAACTTCACCAAATTCCTTATCAACAAGAAGGGACAGGTGGTAGCTCGCTTTGAGCCAACAGAGAGTATCGCCAATATCGCTAAACAAATTGAAGAGTTATTGGCATGAACACGAAATGTCTTATCATCGGTAGCGGTCCTGCTGGCTATACAGCAGCCATCTATGCCTCACGTGCCAACCTGAACCCCGTGGAGTATTGTGGTATACAACCTGGTGGGCAGCTGACACAGACCACTGAGGTGGAGAACTTCCCAGGATATCCACAGGGAGTGGATGGCAACCAGATGATGATGGACCTCCGTGAACAGGCTGAGCGTTTCGGAACAGATATCCGTGACGGCTCTATCACCAAGGTGGATTTCTCCAAGGCACCTTACCACTGCTGGGCAGAGGATGGCGAGGAGATTATCGCTGACACGGTGATTATCGCCACAGGTGCCTCTGCGAAATACTTAGGACTGGATGACGAACGGAAATACAATGGACAGGGTGTATCGGCATGTGCTACCTGTGACGGTTTCTTCTATCGCAAGAAGACCGTAGCAGTAGTAGGGGGTGGTGACACCGCCTGTGAGGACGCACTCTACCTGAGTCACCTCGCCCAGAAAGTATATATGATTGTTCGTAAACCATTCCTACGTGCGTCAAAAGTGATGCAGGATCGTGTGATGGCTGCAGAGAACATCGAGATTCTCTTCGAGCATAACACCCTGGGGCTCTTTGGTGAGAATGGTGTGGAAGGTGCCCACTTGGTGAAACGGAAGGGAGAACCTGACGAGGAACTGGTGGATATCGCTATCGACGGCTTTTTCCTCGCCATCGGTCACAAGCCAAACACAGATATCTTCAAAGAGTGGCTGGAGACTGACGAGGTAGGTTATTTGAAGAAGATCGACGGTACCCCTCGTACCAAACTACCAGGCATCTTCGTGGCAGGCGACTGTGCGGACCCCACCTACCGACAGGCAATCTCCGCCGCAGGCACTGGCTGCCAAGCAGCCATCGAAGCTGAGCGCTATCTACTATCAAAAAACTAGAACAACTAGAATTACTAGAATAAAAAAAGACTCGCTGTCACAGCGAGTCTTTTTCTTTACTTTAAAAAACTAAATTAATCAACCATAAACCTTAACCATTAAAAATCTAAACAAAATAATCATTTTCAGAACATCACGTTCTTACATATGAAACAAAGGTGTCTGAAATCATCATATTTTCATTCACCGCTGCAAAAATAGGACTTTTATTCTAAAAGTAAGTTGACTTTTCATTATTTATAGTTTAAAATGCGTGATATTCACGAAAAACAAACAATAAATCACGCAAAACAAACTTTTTCGAACGATAACACCACTTTTTTCTTTTCTTTTTTGTGGATAATTAGAAAAAAAAGTTATCTTTGCAGTCTAAAGACTAATACAATCAAGTGAATCTTACGACCTTTATCATACTGGCTAGCATTGCACTACTGATAGTGTTCTACCTGATTGGGAGGACATTATATATCCGTAGCGTGCGTATCCGTAACCAGCTACAGATGGGGTATGTGTTCACGAATATCACCCATGAGTTACTCACCCCGCTGACCATTGTGGCAGCCTCCGTCGAACGACTGCGCACCACCGCCCCAGACCATAAGAGGGACTATGACTTGATGGAGCTGAACATCTCACGTGTCGTACGACTCTTACAACAGATCCTGGAGACGAGTAAGTCACAGGCAGGAGAACTGAAGCTAAAGGTCAGCAACGGGGATGTGATGGAGTATGTACGGGAGACAGCTTTGTGTATCGAGCCACTCATGGCAAAGAAAGGACTGGATTTCACGGTTCGCTGTAAACCGGAGAGCATGATGGGATGGATAGATACCGACAAACTCGATAAGATTATTTTCAACCTCCTGTCGAATGCCGTGAAATATACAGAGAGAAACGGTAAGGTGATTGTTGATGTCACTACCAACTCCCGCTACGAGAAGGTGATTATCCGTGTGAGCGATAATGGTACGGGGATTCCACATGAGAAGATGAAACACCTCTTCACACGGTTCTATGACGGGGAATATCGGAAGCATGGCACCTTCGGGACAGGCATCGGTCTTGCCCTCACCCGAGACTTGGTATACCTCCACCGGGGAACCATCCAGTGTCAGAGCTTCGAGAGACAGGGTACTACCTTCCTCGTGGAGATACCCATTAAGAAGAATGCGTTCTCATCCTCACAGATTGACGAGAGCCACCAGATTAACCCGGAACACCCCCGGAACAACATCTTCGACTTGGAGTCCATTGTGAGACCGACAGACAGCAACAACATCCCTCCCCTCCCAGTGGCAGAGGACGACGAGGACGTTTACACCATCCTGATCGTGGAGGATAATATTGAGTTGCTGATGCTCATGAAACAACTGCTCCAACAGAGATACCATGTGCTGACAGCCTCTAACGGGATAGAGGCATTACAGGTGGTAAGTGCCCATGATATCGACTTGGTGGTGTCTGATGTGATGATGCCTGAGATGGACGGTAATGAGCTGACCATCCAACTGAAACAGAACCCGGACTACAGTCACCTGCCTGTTATACTCCTCACGGCAAAGACCCAGGAAGAGGACCGCAAGGAGTCACTACTGATAGGGGCGGATGATTATATCACCAAGCCCTTCCGCATGGGTGACCTCCAGTTGCGTATCAATAATATTATTGAGAACCGTCGCCGCATCCAACACCTGTTCCGGCAACAGACCACAGAACAGAACATCGAGCAGATCAAAGAGTCTGCCCCTGCTGTTGATAACGAGTTCCTCGAACGAGCCGTCAAGTGCCTCAACGAGCACCTCGCCGACAGTGACTACGACCGTGAAGCCTTTGCCCGTGACATGGGGGCCAGTGCCTCCACCTTATATAATAAGTTACGAGCCATGACGGGTATGAATGTTACCAGCTTCATCCGCAACCACCGTATCAAGGAGGCGTGTCGTCTCGCCCAACAGCACCCAGACCTTCGTGTCAGTGACATCGCCTACCAGGTAGGTTTCAAGGATCCCAAATACTTCGCCACCACTTTCAAGAAAGAGATGGGTATGCAACCGTCCGAGTATTTCGAGGAATTGAGACAACCCTCCTAAATCCCCCTGTTATGCAAATCATCATCCTCGTCATTGCTTACTTCTGCCTGTTGTTCGGCATTAGCAGATGGACAGGTCGGAAAGCGACCAATGAGACATTTTACCGAGGCGACAGGAGATCACAGTGGTATTTAGTGGCTTTTGGCATGGTGGGTGCCTCTATCTCTGGAGTGACTTTTGTGAGTGTGCCAGGTATGGTGATGGGCATCGATATGACATACCTCCAGACCTGTCTGGGCTTTATCCTAGGCTATGTCCTTGTGGCTTATGTATTACTTCCCCTCTATTATCGGCTGAACCTCACCACCATCTACTCCTATCTGGGACAGCGATTAGGTCCTCGTTCCTATAGGATAGGAGCCTCTTTCTTCCTGCTATCGAAGATGACAGGGGCGGCAGTTCGTTTCTATGTCGTCTGCATCATCCTCCAGCGTTTTGTCTTCGATGCCCTAGATGTTCCCTTTACATTCACCGTGATGGGCATGGTACTCCTTATCTGGCTGTATACCCGCCAAGGAGGGATCCGCACGCTCGTATTCACCGATGTCCTTCAGACCGTCTTCCTTTTCACGGCACTGCTATTAATCATCTGGCAGGTGACAGGTGACCTGGCGCTGACATGGGGAGAGACCGTTCATGCCATCACGACAGACAGTAAAAGCCGTATCTTTGTGTTTGACGACTGGCTGTCGAAACAAAATTTCTGGAAACAGTTTCTCAGTGGTGTGTTTATCGTAATTGTCATGACAGGACTCGATCAGGATATGATGCAGAAGAACCTGACATGTCGTTCTTTACGGGATGCCCAGAAAAACATGTGTACTTATGGCGTGATGTTTTTCCCTGCCAACCTGTTGTTCCTGTCGTTAGGCATCCTGCTGACACAATGGTATGCGACTCATGGCATTGCCCTGCCGGCAACAGGGGACGAACTCCTTCCCACCTTCGTCACACACACCTCATCCGTCTTACATCTTCCCTCATACTTCTTCATCTTAGGCATCCTCGCAGCCTCTTTCTCCAGTGCGGACTCAGCCATGACAGCCCTGACGACGAGTTTCTGTGTGGATATCTGTCAACGTCCTGATGACGAGGCATTACGTAAAAAGGTACATATCCTTGTGGCGGTAGTGTTTACGATATTTATTTTGTTGTTCCGGGTATTGAACTCCACCAGCATTATCGACGCTATCTATATCCTCTGTTCCTACACCTACGGTCCTCTCTTAGGACTCTTCGCCTATGGATTACTCACCAAGCGACCGACCAACGACCGTTTGGTCCCTTATATCTGTATTGCCTCTCCCATCCTCTGTTACCTTTTAGACGGGTTGATGGGTACCTACACTGGCTATCATTTCGGTTACGAACTCCTCATGCTTAATGGCATGATTACCTTCACTGCCCTTTTCTTATCAAGAAAAGAGCCTAAAGAACTTCTTTCTTTATAATTCTTTTTTCGAACTACCCCCATCCCCTTCACCCTTGAAGGGGCTTCACCTCTCCTTTGTCTTTCCTCCCCTCAGGGAAGGAAAAAAGCAGGCGGCGGCAAAACCGCTACCGCCTGCAGTGTTTTGGTAAGGCGGGACGACGCCTTATTCTTTTGACGCCGCCTACGCTAAACGCTAGGCGGTGGTAGGGGGAAGGAGCAGTGGGAATAAAACAGAAAGAGGGAGATACGCCCAGCGGTTCAGCGTAGGCGTATAAAATAGTCCGTAGGAAGGCGTCGTCCCGCCTTACCAAAACCTACGAAAAATCGCGGTTTCTGCGATTTCGAGTTTTCCCCCTTCCCTGAGGGGAGGGGGAGACAGGGGGAGAGGTGGAGCCCCTCCTTACGGTAAGGAGGGGACAGGGGTGGTTGAGCCACTGCAGCGTATGCTGCATAAAAAAGAGTTTATTTTGGGAAAAAGAAAGATTTAAAAAAGATAGAATAAAAAAAGGAAGGGGTTATCCCTTCCTTTTTTGTCTTTTAAATAATTTTCTCTAGCTGAGAAACATTATGTTCAATTTCCTCATCAGAAACGGAGTAATTCTGAAGATCACCATTGATAAACTGCTCATACGACGGCATGTCAATCAACCCATGCCCCGAGAGGTTAAAGAGAATCACCTTCTCCTCCCCACTCTCCTTGCACTTCTGAGCCTCACGAATCGTAGCAGCAATAGCATGACAACTCTCCGGAGCAGGAATGATACCCTCCGTACGGGCAAACAACATACCAGCCTCAAACGACTCCAACTGTGGGATATCCACACCCTTCATATAACCATCCTTGATCAACTGTGACACGATCATACCGGCACCATGATAACGCAAGCCACCAGCATGAATATTACTCGGTTTAAACTGATGACCCAGCGTGTACATCGGCAATAATGGCGTATACCCTGCCTCATCACCGAAGTCATACTGGAACTTACCACGCGTCAGCTTAGGACAACTGTCTGGCTCAGCAGCGATAAACTCCGTTTTCTTACCCTCCAGGATGTTATGACGCATAAAGGGGAAGGCAACACCACCGAAGTTACTACCACCACCGAAGCAAGCTATCACCATGTCAGGATACTCCCCTGCCATCGCCATCTGCTTCTCAGCCTCCAATCCGATAATCGACTGGTGCAAAGCCACATGGTTCAGCACAGAGCCCAGCACATACTTACAGTTCGGTGTCGTGGTGGCAAGCTCTACAGCCTCCGAGATAGCAGTACCCAGTGAACCAGGATGCGTCGGATCCAATGTCAGGATATCCTTACCTGCACGTGTTGACATAGAGGGAGAACCCGTCACGGCAGCCCCAAAGGTACGCATAACACTCGAACGGTATGGCTTCTGCTGCATCGTCAGTTTCACCTGATATACCGCACAGTCCAGTCCGAAAATCTTAGCGGCATAAGAGAGAGCGGCACCCCATTGTCCAGCGCCCGTCTCTGTCGTCACATTCGTGGTACCCTCCTGTTTCGCATAGTAGCACTGAGGCAAAGCAGAGTTGATCTTATGGGAGCCTAACGGATTCGTTGACTCATTCTTGAAATAGATATGAGCGGGAGTATCTAATGCCTTCTCCAACTCATAGGCACGTACCAACGGTGTAGAGCGATAGAACTTATACTTCTCCAGCACCTCCTCAGGGATGTCAATCCAACGATGCTCCATGTCCAGCTCCTGCTTCGAGCACTCCTCTGGGAAGATATGAGCCAGGTCCTGCCATGTCAATGGTTGTTTCGTAGCAGGATGAATAGGCGGCAGTGGCTTGTTAGGCATATCAGCCAAGATATTATACCACTGTGCAGGAATCTCACTCTCCGGAAGGATAAATTTCTTTTGTTTTGTCATTTTAGTCTAAATATTTAAGTTTTGTAAATTGGCCTTTTTACCACAAACTGTCAACTATTTGTCTAATTTCTCATAGATAGAGTTATTAGACTTATACTCCGGCACGATCTCTTTCATCTTCTTGACCGTTTCCATCTTGTCATACTGTTTGGCAATATCTACCAACTCATCGATGTCTTTAGACACCTGGTCATAGTCATATTCACGCACATCAGCAATACGTATCTTCTCATGGAACGACGGTTTCGTGCCCTCCATATCGTTCAGCACCTCCTCGTAGAGTTTCTCACCAGCTCTCAAGCCAGTATACTTAATCTCTACATTCTTGGCACCACTCAGGTGAATCATACGTTTCGCCAAGTCAGCGATACGCACTGGTTTACCCATGTCAAACACGAAAATCTCACCACCATGTCCCTTGGTACCTGCTTCCAGCACCAGCTTACAAGCCTCGGGTATCAACATGAAGAAACGGATGATATCCGGATGGGTAACGGTGACAGGACCACCATTCTTGATCTGCTCACGGAACAAGGGGATGACAGAGCCGTTACTACCCAGCACATTACCGAAACGGGTCGTCACAAACTGGGTATTAGACTTTTTATCCAGTGCCTGAACATATATCTCACAGATACGCTTGGAGCATCCCATGACATTCGTCGGGTTCACAGCCTTATCGGTAGATACCATCACGAACTTCTTGACGCCAAACTTGTCTGCCATATCCGCAATCACCTTTGTTCCGTAAATATTATTCAGAACAGCTTCCGAAGGATTATCCTCCATCATTGGTACATGCTTGTAAGCAGCGGCATGGAACACATAGTCAGGACGGAAGATACGGAAAATCGTCTCCATCCTGGTTTTTCTGTCGATGGAAGTAACGATGGTCTCCGCCTTGATGTTAGGGAAGTCCTTCGCCATCATCAGACGGATATCATGTTGGGGTGTCTCAGCCTGGTCTATCAAGATCATGGAAGCAGGCTGATAGGCAGCCACCTGTCTGACCATCTCACTGCCGATACTACCAGCAGAGCCGGTAATCAGGATACGCTTACCCGTCAACTCCTTACCGACAGAGTCCATATCCACGGTAATCTCATCACGGGGCAGCAAGTCCTCCACGCTGACCTCCTTCAGTTGCAGATCCTCACTATAAATATCCTCACCAGGACGCAATTCCTTGGCATTCTGTGCAATGAAAATCTTCAGACCAGCACCGATAAAGATATCCTGCAGCTCCTGGTTATTCTGGAAGTCACGGACACGCAGAGACGATACCAGAATCGCCTCAACACCCTCATTCTTGATGATTCTGGGGAAGTCCTCATGGATGCCATAGACCTTCTCACCCATCAGACGAGTATGCTTATAACTGTCATCGTGAGAGATGAAACCACACAGGCGATAGCGTAAAGGCTTCTGACTACGAATATTCTTCGCCAACCCCACGCCACCAGTCATCGCACCGAAGATCAGCACACGGATAGCACGTTTATTGGACGCAGTCAAGTCGTATAAGGTCTTCACCAGTACGCGTACTGCCCACATCAGCAAGGTGGTGATGAAGAACATCGTCACGGTCTCAGTCAACGACAGGATACCAACACCCTTCACGCTCATGATGTCCAACACATACATGACGACCAGTGACAGAACCAGTCCCACGATGTTACCCCATGCAACACGTGTCAGATCTACGAATGACGAGTAGCGAACAATACCTGAATATGTATGGAACACACGGAAGCCCACCCATGTCAACAAGGTATAAATAACCAGTGTGTTGAACACATTAAACCGGTTATCTATCAAAGCGTTTGTCTTGTTGAACAACCAATAGGTAAAAACACCCGAGAAGAATACGGTTGCACTATCAAATAAGAAGATACACCAATACGGTAGAGCTGTCTTCTTAAAGTACCAATTTATTATCTTATGAAATGGATTCATCGCATCACGTCAATTATTCGATTTTGCAAAAATAAACAAAATTTTTCATATCTCCATACTTAATTCCTATTTTTTTACTTACCCCCCCCCATTTCTTGCCTTTTCTCACTATTCCCCCAACAATTTAGTGTTGTATACTAACAACAACAGCGCCCACGCTAACTGCGCAGACGCTGCTAACATTCCTCCATTTTCCTCTTGCCCTCAGCTTTCAGGCTTCAGACATCAACCCTCAGACATCTACTCGTACTGATTCTTCCTCCTATACTGCTCACACAGTTCAAGCAGTTCCTTGAATTTCACCACTCTCTCAGGCTTCATCTTCCCAGCATTCATCACCTTCCGATTCGCCTTCAACCAATTGAGCATATCATGCTCCTCAATCCGGTGCTTCGAAGGATTCCGCTTATTGGTTTCAATAAACGTCACCACCTCCTGATATCTTGTCAACCACCGCTCGTCTTGCGTCATACCTACAATTAACTATTCACGTCTTATTATTCTTTTCTAACTCTTTAACAAGCCTTTCATACCCGTTCTCTCTCAATTTTTCGTAATTTAACGTATTTACCTGAGTAATATAACTTACTATCTTAGGTAACTCCCGTATTATTGTGTCACAATCAGACAGTTCTTCTATCACTTGCAAGCTCACTCCCGAGGGAAGTTTATTCAGGGCAATCAGCCTTCTTTGATATTCATCATTCCAGGAAGTCGTATAGTTTTTTCTGTATATCTATTCCCCTGGCCCCTGTAATGTTAACGATTGGGTACAAACGGTTTTCAACGTTCCCACGCTGGAATACACAAGCCAACTCGTACATACAGTTAATTGACTTCATGTAGTCATCATTAATGAAAGCCAACACCTTAGCACCTTTCCCTATTTCCTCCTCAAACGATTGTATATTCTGTCTGTATGAACAGTCTTTAATATCCCTTTTATAATGTAGACCTGCAACTTCAAGCACACCACACAGACTGTCAATTTCTTCCATTACCGTCCAAGGATAAGATATATAAATTGCATCTCCCTTTTCTTTTTGAAAAGAATCTCCCTCGACAGTGTTATTCTGAGGATTCATTTCACCAGTCTTTCCATTAACAAACGAGTTCATTTCCTTCAGTATTTGACAAGAGCATTCAATTTGTCTTGCAATGCTTGCCAGAATGTCTCGTGTCCATCAAGAAACTGTTTATAGTCAAAGCCTGGGTCGAAGTAGCAGACATCATCCGTTTCTCTAAAATCCTTATATCCCCAGTTCTTCGCTGCTTCTCTTATCTTTTCTGCCCAGACTCCGTAGTCTATAGGCCATCGCTTAATAGTTGCATTTTTCAGAATGTTTTTATCAATGAATTGCGCCATCGTGCCTGATTGCAGTAAACCTTACAGGCAGCATTTTGCAACCTATGCGTTTCTGAACCCAGTCACCAACACAGTATATCTCATGCTCATTTTTGTTAAGATAGTCAGTCTCCTCATTTATAGGTGGTATGCTATTCTTCATTGAATTTAATTTTATTACGTCTACTCCGCAGAATAATAATCTGCACCAAACATACTTGCCACATTGAGTTTTGGTTCAAAAAGAGTCCTTCAACATACTTGTTAAATAATTCTCCAAGTCACATTTACTAATTACCTTGGAACACACTCCATGCGAAGAATGTTGAACCCAATCATTGAAACTCGAACTAAATAAAATACTCCTCATAATCTCAATATATGGTTTGGCAATTTCTATCTTATACACGCAGTCAGACAACGTAATAGAACCATGTTTTATGTATGCGACTTTTCCAACACATCGTTTTCCAACCCTACACATAACGAAATCACCAGTTCTAGCTACACACTTACCTGTGTCTGTGTTTTCCTCAGCGGTTTCATCAACTACAATATCGTCATGATCACTAAACGAGTTAGAATGCAAATATATGGTATTTGCTTTTCGCAAATCCTTATATGACAAAGAGCCTCTACTTATTTTAAAATCTGGGACAAAAAAGTTTGATTTCTCTTTTACAGTTCTGTCAATCATTGATGCCTGCCATTTAAGATATGAATAATCCATCCGACCGAGCAACTTATTTCGACTTACCCTAATTGTATCTACGATTGTACCATCTTCATTCATTAAAGAGATTGGCACCAAATTCATATTAGGCTTCGTCTTAGTAATAAAAAGTACGTGTGTTCTAGCCTCAGTACGCAAAAATGCCTTATCAGGAAATTGTATAACATGCGTTATTTGAACATTATTGACTAATGTTTCACGAAAAGGCAAATAGTCATGGCGTGTCAACAATCCGTCAGGAATAATAGCCATAAGGAATCCACCAGGCCTTAGAAATTTAATATTTTGAGCAATAAACACGACATCAGCAGATAGATTCTTAAGGGTCGACAAACCTGTTAGATTAGCCTGAATAAAGAATTCATTATAATTATCGTTCTTCTTTATCTTGAAAAAAGGAGGATTACACAAACCGAGATCATAACCACCTTCGACAAGGTGTTTAGTACCTTCCAAACTCAACACATCTCCATACTTAACATTGACATCTTGATATTCAGAGGTTTCATACTGACGACATATATCTTGATCTATATCTACGGCATCAATAACACTATTACTCCATCTTCTTTTTGCGGCAAGTGACAAGGAGCCATTTCCTATTCCCAAATCCAATATCCGCTCTACATTCTCTGCTTGTATGAGCTTTATCAATGATTCTGCCAACAACGTTTCTGTAAAATACTGCGAGTGCTTAATCATAGAATAATTCTGTATAGGTTCCATTTAGAGACCTCTGTGGTTCTTCCCATTTTCCTTACTGGATGATCATATAAAATCGCAAGATTATCGGCTCTATTCTGCACCTTAAACAAGCAGGCGCCTAGTGCCATCGGTTTGGTGCCAAATGGCAGAATAAACAATTTTTGATTATCCTCCAAGCTAATATACGCTCTTGATAGTTTATCATAAACTGCTAAAGGATTTGAGGCTCCGACATAATAAAACTCTTTTGATATCCCATTGGTGTCTATCACAGGGATATGGTTGGTATATGTACTTTTATCCCATCCTATAATAAAGGGGGGCATTCCAAAAACAAGTTTGCAATCTTTACCCATCATGTCCAGTTCTTCAAATGCACTTCCCACTCTTTCTGACTCGAAACCACATAACACTATCACTCTATCTCCGCGTTCAAAAGCCATTGCATGACCAGGAATGCCAATGAAACCATCAAACGATTGCGATAGCTCAAAGTGGTGTCTTTCTCTGAAGTTTGGTTTGTGAGTATAATGTTTGGGCTCCAGATATAAAGCATCAAACCTTACCACCCCAATATCCTTAAGCGCCTGCATCAGAAGTAGCATTTCAGATACCCCCAATGTTGTACATTCTAACAACACGGAGATTTCCTTTGTAAGACCTTTCTCACGAAGGAAATCCTCCACATCGTCTGCTATACAACTTTCTGAATTGTCAAAGTTCAACATGAAAGTATTGGCATCATAGCATACTTCCACACATTTCTGCGAATGAACCTTTGCAAACTCTAGGGCAAAACAGCTCCGCTCATCAATATTTCTACCACAGAAAGAAAAGTCCCAATTAATTTGAGTAATCTCTTTATCTGTAGAACCATATTCCATTACAATATTCATTTCTCAAACAAATCCAATTGATCAGGTTTTGCAAATCTCTGTGTCATTCGCCTGATAATATGCTTATAATCTGCCTCAGTCCCTTTATACAACTTCACAACATCCTCTGCGGTTAGCTCAATCCGTCTCTTCTTTCTGAAACTAATCGTGAAGAATGCCGAATAAATTGGATTTAGCTGGTATTCCTCTCCCACTTCAAGCCCTTTTTGTTTCGTCAGTTTTGTTTCATACAATACTGACCATTTCACTAATTCCCTTAATATTTGTGCACACTCCGCAGTCATGCCTCCTTTAACACTAAACTGATTTTGCTCTGGCTCACTCTGGCTGTCTCGTTTTCTCAACTCTCCAAAAAGATTTCCCAGCCTCATTGAGAATATATAGAGCATGTTTCCGTGTGGACCGAATTGTTTTATTTCTTTAAGCATGTTCTTGCTCACATAATTAACCGCAACCAACTGATCATCCAAACTAACCTTATGAAGTTCGTTCAAATCATCTGAGTGCGACAAAGAGGTATAACACAATTCTAGGAAGTGCCGGATATTGTCTTTTGACATCGTAACAAAAGTATCATAACCAGAATACAGCGGACACCTTCTATTACCACCCGCATAAAAATTAAGGATACATCCGAAAAGGTTATTATGAACCCATTCTGAATATATAGGTGACTGCTTCTCACAATATCCTTTTAGTTCCGACACTACATCATCTGCATTAACCTTCTCACGGTTTAAAAGGGCATGTAATACCACCAAAGCTTCTGCTGGGGCATGTATATCTAACACTTGTTCTAAAAGGTGGTTCTTGTCAAGTCGTTCGAAGTCTGATGATAATTTACCTAAAAGTCTGTTACGAAGAGTCTCGTCAGTCAAAATCAGCTCAGCTACCTTTCGTTCTGTAATGGCAGGGAATATAGCTTCAATCAATTTTCTGATAGACTCAGTATATTTTGGATCTATTCTTCTCGATATTACCTCATTATCTGAGCTATACAAATAATCTACCTCATCTAGCACCTTGTACAAATATCTGTTCACTTTCATCAGAAAGATTTCCGATGCGAAGGTTGCAAAGTTATCACTAAGTAACAGTTCCAAATCTATCTTACGATAGTCATGTACCTCCACTATTTTTTCAGAACTAAGTGTATCTGTGACATCAAGAGCCTGATGCTTCATTGCGATGTTGAAAACCAGTGGTTTCTGGCTTTGTTTTAGCCATGTATTGACAATTTTTTTCTGTGTTGGATTAAGATTCTCATATTCATCTATATATACACAATAGTAGGAGTCGCGTAGCAATGGGACTTGACTCTTTATTATATTTATCAGTTCATCAACAAATGGCAGTGGATAAAACAATGGTTCATCTACTTTCTTGAAGTTACTAACCAACGATTGGAATCTAATGTATTTCCTGTGAAGATACTTTCCAATATTGTCCAATTCTGAAGGAATATCGGCATCAAACCCCTTCAATCCAGAAAAATCTATCCCTACAATATACGATTTTGCTTCAGCATTTATCTTACAAATATTAAAAAGACTCTCTATGATTTCTGATGCTAATATCAAAGCCCCCATGTTTATAAAAGCACGCATCCATAAATCGTCCTCTGCTCCTCTTGCATTCATGATACTAGCAAAAGAAATGTCCATCTTCCAATAAATGCCTATGCGTTTATAAGCATCGACAGGAATCGCTCCCCTCTTTTCTGAAAATTGTGTTGCATGACTCAGATAACGTATCAACATGGTTTTTCCGCTACCCCGACCTCCTTCTATAATATTAGGTTTTTCCGACTCCAACATCTTTAGATTCGGGTAATATGGAGGAATAACGAATTCTCCGTTAAGGTCAAATCCGTATTCTTCTGCTCTATTTCTCGTTATTTCACTACTTAACATATCATCCTCTTTTTTGCATAAGTCGTTTCAGTTTATCATTCTCATAGTAAAGCAAAGGCAAACTATCATTTGGCACATTGCTCTCAAAGGCATATACCAAACCGAGGTCTCCTCTCCCCAGTGACTTAGCTTCGTCCACACCATTTTTCCTCATAAAGTTAATATACCAAGACTTTAAGGCTTCAGCATTCTCAAATCCCATTTCAGCGGTTGGGAACTGAATAAAGACGCTTGAATCTTTAGGAATTAATTCAGCATAGAGTATTCTCACAAATGGAAAACTCTTATGGATCGTTCTAATTCCTTCCTCATGTGCTGCACATACTGCAACATAGACAAATACATCGCTATAGTTGCCAACACCTGCTTCACAGAGGACATTGTTCATTTGTTCTCCCGTCCCAATAATATCATCTGCAAAAAGAAACGTCTTAATCCCATTTTGATAAGCAACATCTATTTCCGTACTTTTGATATTCCAATTTGTTGAGACTTCCAGTTTCTGGTTAAGATATCGGGCTATATGATATCCGCTTTTTGTGTCCTTATCCTTCTTTGTTACAGCCGTCACATAACGAAATCCAGGGTCATTCCATTTACTCCTTGCCATAATTAACGGATTTATCTCCTCATTGTACAGAGGATTTCCATCCAGTCGCCACTGATTATGAAGGTGTTTCGTCAGAAGATCATATAGCATTGAAACTACATGTTCATCATTACGATAAACAAGCCAGTCCAATATACATGCAGCGAAAAAACGTTCTTCATCTGAAGTAAAGTTTTTAAGCCATGATCCCAAGTCATCAGAATGAACTCCTCGCCAGATTCCGTAGTCTATCATTTTCTCGCTACGTTCTTTCTTCTCCTTGAAGTATATATCTATTTCGTGTGAATACATAACTCAAACTGTTAAATGAAAATAACATCATTTTCAATTTTGCAAATTACTAGTACGCTATCTCATCCCGTCCAACATCTGACGAACAGTTTTCAGGGTAATGCGCATCTGCTTGTTTGCCGTCTCTTGCATCCTTATGCCATTTCTTATAACTGACAAGCGACCATATCCCAATTGGAAGATCTTCGACTCGCGAAGCGAGCAAAGCTCGTGAGTCTCTAAAACAGTTCATTGCAACGCCACACTTTGCTAGTCAAAGAATGACCGACTTATCTATATCTTGCTAAATTCGTTCCTTTCTAACCTTTATTCATTTTCGCAGGAAGGATGCGGTCTACTATAACGAAAGTACTTTCAATGTGGTAAACATAAAGCCAACTGCGATTATGCGAAACCATACGACGGGCTTCTGGATGAATTTGGCGTAAGGTCTTGGAAGTGGATTTACCATAAAGATCTGCATAAACTGCAAGCATCTTTATCTCTGCTCGCATATCGTTAGCATAACGAACAGCACCGTCCTCGGTCATCATAGCTTTGAGGAACTTACGCAGTTCTTTCATGTCTGCTTTTGCCGCAAAACTGATTCTGACCTCATAAATTCGCATAGTCCTGATGAACCTGAGAGATAAGCTCGTCGAAATACTCATCTACAGACATAGTGTTAGCCACCACACGCTCATGTGTGGATACGGTCTTTGCATTCTGCTTTGTTGTTGTATTACTCGTAACTAACATCTGAATATTATTTATTTTGGTGGCAAAGATACTAAAATTCCCAAGATTTTCAATGAAAATTACCGAAGATTTTCAATCAAATCTTGTGTTCCCCCAATCTTTACGATAGTTTTGTATACTTTTATCTGTAGAAAATAAATCTGTGAGATCCGGGAGATCTGTGTGACTTAATAAAAATAGGAATTATTGTTTTTGATAGTATTACCTAAATAGTCTAACCTTTCAATGAACGATGAACATACCTCTCCTCCACTACCCTCCAGTCTATGATTTGCCAGAGAGCAGAGAGATGATCAGGACGACGATTCTGATAGTCCAGATAGTAGGCATGCTCCCATACATCGAAAGTCAACAGCGGCTTCAGCCCCTTCTGTACAGGCTCGGCTAATCACAGGCTCCAAAGCCTCCATCCCATAAGGTAATTCAATTAATGTAAACATAGGATATTATTTGATTTATTTTACCATGAATAATAAATAATTCGTGTGATTCGTTTTCGACTTGGCATCATCTTCTATACCTCCAACCTGCCAAAATGCCAATTTAAACTTTTTTATCCATTTTAGATAATTTTGGCACGGTGTTTGCTAAAGCTAACAAAGAGCCAAAAGGCTTGCACAAGTCTTCGAGTCCTTTCGGATTGTGACAGGATGACTAATCTTTACCTGACAACAAGTAGATAGCAGAGTACCTCTCTGACAGAAAGGAGAATTCACATGTTTAACCATCTAATCTATAGTCAGCTATGAAAATATTTTTTGTAGACTACGATTTGAGAGGCGATAGAGATTATCAGACTTTATATGACGAGCTTAACCGCTTAGGAGGTAAAAGAGTTCTGAAATCTCTTTGGTCACTAAAGCTGAACGACAACACCGATTGTTCTTCACTCAGAGACCACCTCATGCAATTCATTGACAATGATGATGGGCTTATTGTCAGCGAGGTCGTGGCTTACGCTGGGCTCAACGTTGACAATAAACCACATAGTTTCTAATTCCGGTAATATTAAAACTCATCGTATTGCAGTACGATTTGGTTCTATTCAACAACTGTCACCTTTGGCTCTGTGGCAGTTGTTTTTATTCCCATCATCATTTTTTATTAATTAATACTATACCTCTTTTCTCTATCTTCCTACTTCAGACGTCACTATCATTTGTCATACATCGTTTGTAACCCCTTGTGGCAAAAAGAGGCATGAACAAGATTGCGAGAGCAGCAAAAGTAAATTTAAGAACTAATTTCTTGTAATATGCTGGTAAATCGTAGAAACAGAAGTATATACCAAAGAAGCCCCAGCCATGAACAGATAGAGCCAAACATCTGTAGCCTGTGCCAATTTATTTGCATTGAAACAACATACGATTATTAGTAAACCTGTAGGTATAGTATAAGATGACAAAAGAGCCTGAACATAGTCATTAAGTCCCCACCCAACCTCAACAAACTTCCAGTTTTTACTTTTCACGCGACACAATACGATTACAATGAAAATAATGAAAGTAAGACCAATAGAAATTGATCTGAAATTGGCAATAAACATATCAATAAGACTATTCATTACCACCTCTCTTTCTTGTAAAAAAGTGATAATACGCTGCAATAATGCCAGCAACAGCAGCAGATGCCATTCCCTGCCAAACGATGTTAGCGTCAGGCCAGATATAACTGATAAAAGTTACTATAGCCAATATTGCACCTGCCAAAAGCGTAATAAACGAAGGCGAAAGCCACGATTCAAATTCCTCACGATCCTTTTGTTTAGCCGCATCTGGCATTTTCTGTTCCAGCAATTCGGAATATTCGATCAACTTGCTTATCTTATTTTCATACTCCTTAACACGTTCTTCTAAATCAGATATTTTACGAACCTCTACGACTTCCTTTTTCAACTTAGCAGCAAAAGGTAATACTTCTGTAGCATACTCTGGATATACTTTGGAGAGAGACTTGAAAGAAACCATACTTTTCAGTTTCTCAATGTAGTCCAACCTGTCCAAAATAATCACCTCACAAGCATCGTATGCTGCTCTGTACAAATGCTTTTTTGCACTATCTATCTCTTCAACAAGTCCACCTTGATCATCTTTTGTTATTGCTCTCATCACATGATCGAAAGCACTACGAAGTTCATTGATTGATGAAACTACAATTCCTTTCTTATCATTATAATATTCTACCAATAAAAAAATATGTTTAACCGATTTATATATATCTGACAATTCTGTCAGTTTCGCACAAATCAGTTGCTCTCTTTCCGTAACCTCAGCCATTACTTTAATTAAATAAAACTATGTCTTAAAACACGATGACGCATCTGGGCAACATCCAAAGGCGTCACCACCTTACCCATGGTTAGCCTTATGCTGCCCCTAACCCTGTGCATATTCAAATCTTTACTACTGGTTTGAGGATTAATACATTCATAATCTTTATACAAGAGATCATGAGAACTTGTTGCACCTATCAACTCTGCTGTTTTATGCATCAACTTGTCATTCATCTCGTTATATTTTAATATATTTTTTCTTTTTGGTCATAAATATGTCGCAAAGATACATTTATTTTTTCAATATTATGTGTTAAAATGGAAAATAAATTGATTTTTCTGTCATTTTTAACACAAATATAGCATTTAATTCCATTTTTTGTTGTAATTTTGCAGCCTTTCTCAAACGGTACATTTCTTTTCCATTGATTCATTCTTCTCTGGCTTAATCCATAGTTCCCGTGTCTTTCGGTCGTTTTTGTGGTCAAAAGAGGTATGAACAAAATGTTCTGATGGCACTCAGGTTAATCTTCATCGACCAGGAAAATTTATTTCAGCCATCGCCTCTTCGATTCTTTCGAAAGACACCTCCCCCCATCCTATATACATTTTCAGGGGTCACACAATCAAAGTTCATTGAGCAGGAATGGGCTTCATTCTCAATAAACTCCTTCAATCTTTCGACGATATCCATTAGTTAACGTCAAGGTTGAAGGCGCAAAACGCCTTCTTCCTCATGTGGAACAAACGAACCTTCTTTCACTTCGAAGATGACGGAATTAGGAGCCAATGATTCCAGGTTATGCCAGACGTTCTTGGGGATGTCCACCCCATAGCGACCTTCCTCTTGACAGAGGACTACGCTCTCTATTACTGAGCCGTCATCATTGTAGGTATTCACTCGAACCTTGCCTCGAAGTAACACGAACGACTCATCTTTGGTTGGATGCCGATGTATCTCTACCATTGTTCCTGGCTCTACCGCATTCAAAAAGCGGTGGCACTTATCCACCAACGACTGATGAAAGTTGTAGTTCATTCTTAGTCGAGGAGATTCCTTTGCCTCTGCAGAAAGATTATCTAATAATTGTTCGTCTATGAGTTTCATCTTACTTCTGATATTTACCTGTTCCAGACGATTCCCTGGACTGTCTTGGCATTAGCTAACTATTATTTATTATCATCTAATCAGTTGTGAAACAGGTACCTGTTCCTCAATATCTTTATCCGATGATATTTTCCTTGATCGTGTCTACGATATAGCGGACATCATCATCACTAACATACGGACCTGCGGGGAGACACATGCCAACCTTGAAGATAGCTTCAGATACACCATTCACGTAAGCAGGAGCATCCTTATAGCAAGGCTGCTTATGCATCGGCTTCCATACTGGACGAGCCTCAATCTGAGCCTTGTCGAGTGCTACACGCATAGCTTCCACATTAGCGTTCGGCTCACAATCCGTATGAGCAGACTCTGCCGCATGAATAACACCAGCTGCACCACCTACTGCACCAGTCACGATGGTCTTATAGGCATTCTCCTGCCCCTTCACCTTTACGTTCTCATCAATGGTGATAGTACATAGCCAGTAGTTCGAATCATAGTCACCATTGTCAGGCTGAGAGTGTACGTGTACTCCTGGTACTCCAGCCAACAATTCCTCATACATCTTCTGAACGTGTTTGTGATGTTTTAGGTGCTGATCAACCACTGTCATCTGTCCACGTCCGATACCTGCACAGATGTTACTCATGCGGTAGTTATACCCTATCTTCTCGTGCTGATAATACGGATAACTCTCACGATACTGAGTAGCGTACATCATGATCTCGCGCCAGTGATCCTCATCTTCAGTAATCAGCGCACCACCACCAGAAGTCGTAATCATCTTGTTACCGTTGAACGACAGCACGCCATACTTACCAAACGTACCCAGCACCTGTCCCTTGTACTTCGATCCAAATCCCTCTGCGGCATCCTCCACCACAGGGATTCCGTACTTGTTCGCAATCTCCATGATACGGTCAGCCTTATATGGCATACCATACAGAGCCACAGGTACGATAGCTGCAGGCTTCTTTCTTGTCTTCTCGATACGGTCTTTGATGGCCACCTCCAACAGATCTGGGTCGATATTCCACGTATCTGGCTCTGAGTCCACCAGTATAGGCGTAGCTCCAAGATAAGTCACAGGATGAGTCGATGCACAGAACGTAAAGCTCTGCACAATCACCTCGTCACCAGCCTTCACACCGGCTGCCAACAGCCCCAGATGCACCGCTGCCGTACCAGCACTCAATGCTACTACCCGCTTTGAAAGCTTTTCGTTTTCGTTATCGTTTCGGTTAACAAACTCCTCTAGGTCTTTCTCAAACCCATTCACATTCGGCCCTAGGGGTACCACCCAGTTTGTATCGAATGCTTCCTTCACGTACTTCTGTTCCATTCCGTCCTCGCTCATGTGAGCCAAGCACAGGTAAATTCTCTTTCTTTCAGACATATACTTGTTGTTTATTCGTTCTGTATTACCTTGCAAAACCATTTTCTTTATTTGCAAAGAAATCATTTTCTATTATTGTTGGCATTATTGCCTTTCTTCAGACGTTTGACTTCAACTGCAATGGAGTCCGCCTCCATTCGTTCAATCAATTCTGTCAGCTTCTTTACATCGAGTTGTAACTGTTCTATTATGCTGTCATTGTCATTGACAAAGACTTGCACTTTTTGATGTTCTACAGTCACTTGGCTACATCCTCTGACACACGCAGCAACAAAAGAAGTAACTGCGATAGCAAGAAGGACACCACTCACGATACAAAACCATATTTTAACCGTTTTGCTCATAGATTTTCAGTAGTACCTCGTTAAACAAATGGTCATTTTTTACCTCTATCTCATGCAGCTTTGTAACGGTTTCATTATTCAGTGTTACCTCGCCATTTGCATCAAAGGCCTGAGTATATGCCCCATCATCCTCTATAATTTTCATCACATTCTGTCTGTATGCTTTCAAGTACTTCTTGTCAACCATGTATTTCTTATTTAAAAGGGACAACAAGTCATTGATATGTGAGCTTAACCTGTAGTGGCAGCGTTTTATCTCTTTGGCACGCATTCCACCGGCTATAACCTTTGCCATGAAATCGCGTGTATCCTTTCTCAGTTCTATCACTTCATGAGCCAAATGGTCTCTCAGCATCTGCTCATTGTCTATCTTTCTTTGAACAGACCTCACCACCCAGACAGCCATAAAGGCTGTAACAACGATGCCCAAAGCCGTCAGGAAAACATAAGCGGCCTGTAGATAGTCGGCAACCGTCCAGCTAAACCCGTTCATTCCTCTTCTTCCTTCTTATCCACCCAGACCTTCTGCTCCAGCACGTTGTTTTCCGTCAAACGATACCAAGCTTCATGATCTTCAGTTTTAATAGGGTCAATGCGTTTTATTCTGTTGTTCTCCCAATCGGGGAAAGTTTCCTCCTCAATGTTCTCCCCCCATTCGGGATCACCAGTGGAGTCAATATGAAGCAGACGCTTGACAACATCCAAGGTAAAGTCATAGACTAAGTTGCCGAATGACTCGTCAAGGAACGAAGGACCATAGCCATCCTCACCACCATCTAAAACAATGGTTATTTCTTCGTCATTCTCGTAGGCTTCCTTGAACCAGCCATTAAGTTTCTTGTGATAAAAATCCTCCCCAGAGTGAGTGCTTTTTTTGCAATACCTTAATCCAGTGATTGCAGAATAGTCTTTTGATATGATATAAGTTTTCATAAGTCTGTACTATTTATAACAAGAAGCATCAATGACCCAACTATAAAGTGTGGCCTCCAATGCTCGTTTGCGATTCCAATGAAATTTTCCGACCTGTGCGGTTGAAAACTATGCGGCAAAATCAAATCTTGGCTTCAATCCCATGATAATGTCTTGCCTT
>CALFUF010000076.1 GCA_937916405.1 uncultured Prevotella sp. | reverse complement strand
TGACCTTCTGGATGCCAGTAGCGTCAGAGACAGTCTTAGCCTCACCGAATCCACCCATTGCATTTGCGACACGGATGGTGTAGACTGGAGCGTCACCCTCAGCACGACGGGATGCGTCAGCTGTCTGGATGACATAAGAGGTAACGTCAGCACCTACGATAGCAAGCAACTCGTCATCAGCATAGATGGCATAGCCAGCAGCACCATCGACGGCAGTCCAAGTGATAGTACCTTTATCAAGCTTAGCATCTGAAGGAGCCTCTAATTGAACAGTAGCAGTGGCTGGAGTCCATGTAGAGTTGAAGATAGCTTCGGGAGTATAGTTGGCTGCTTCTTCAGCTGTGATAATAGGATTGTTGGTCAGCCCCTTGAAGGATGTCTTGCGCTGCGAGAGATCCACAGCGTTACCATCTTTATCCACACTGTTGTACTCAGCAAACTGTTCTACAGAATTCTGTTTATTAGCATCGGTCGACCACTCGTCCCATCCTGCAGCAGTTGGTTTGATCAGCATTTGGGTGTTTAACATGCGTACAATTGTACCAGAATCCCAAGGACGACCGAGGCGGTATTTGCCGTCCTCATTAGCCATACCGTCGAGTGTACACTCGTTGAAGATATAGCCGAAGCTCTTCTTCGTATTCGGAGCAGCGATGACTCCACCGGCTGCACCACCTGCGTCTGCAGACTTGTTGACGGTATAGAACAGAGTATTGTTGAAATAGACATCACCATTGCCGCAGACATAGTCTACAGAGCCCTCAATCTTACAATCCTCGAAGTAGAAAGTACCACTATTGTTATTACTATAGTAAGTATCTTGCAGTCCTTTCAGGTATACATTCTTACAAATAGTATTCGTACCCTTATCCTGGAGGCATACACCACGTTCTGCAGACTTTGTATCGTCACCAGTACCGTAAGGAGCGATACAATCGAGTGTTAGGTCTTGCAGATAAGTGTTGGAAGCGGTGTTCAGCAGGGTAGCCGTAATAGCAATACCTTCTTTCACAGGGCGGTTCTTGATGATAACACCATCCATGGACTCACCAATGATAGAGATGTTGTTACGACCAATCGTTGTCAGTGTAGTCTGGGCGAGATCATAAGTGCCATTAGGGATGAAGATGAATACGCGGTCCGTACCACTCATGCCGTTAGCGGCATCGATGGCATCGAGAAGACTGCTGGCATCACTTTCTTTGACGAAGATCCACTGCCCCTTCTGGTCGTAGTTAGTCTCAGAGGTATTGAAAATCTTCACGCTGTGGATATACATCTCACCAGAAGCATCCATCTCGAGAGTCAGGGTGCCTGCCTCGCCTTCGTAGTTGTAACTTACCAAGGCACCATCAGTCTCACTCTTCGCAGCCAATGTCTCCAGTGTCTCGCCAGTGGCATTCTTCACAAGGATGTTGGTTCCATGTCCCTGATTGCAAATACCAATAGTGATAGTTGCTTTCTTACCAACGAGCAACTCAATCTTGTCACCATTATAGAATGACCAGCCATGCGTGTTGTCATGCCACTTTGCCTTCTCGCTGGTCACATTGAAAGCCTCATGGTCTGCGGCGTCGAAGTTGATATCTATCAGGTTGAACTCATACTTCTTGCTTGGGCTTGCCACCTCGATTTCAGTCTCTACGGCATAGAGATTCAAATCGGAAGTAACCACGTCGTCCACAGAATGCTTGGCACCAACATAGTTGTTCTTGAACCAGCCACGAGCCTTGTAGCCCTCCTGGGTTGCTTTCACGTCAGCAATGTTCACATCGAACTTGGCAATCTTTGCGTCTTTCTCTACTGTTTGTGTTCCGAACTCTTTACCTTCTACATCGTAGTAAGTCAAGGTGAAGTCTGGTTTGAAGATAACGGTGAGGATATAGTTAACGCTTCCATTTTCTGCTGTGACAGGAATAGTTACAGTAGTCTTTTGGTTGGCATCCTCGCCAGTAGTCACATAGGTAACGGTACCAATCTCACCATTATCAGCAGTGATGTCAGAAAGTTTATTGTTTTCACCAATGATAGTAGCACTCTTAGAAACTTCAATAGTTCCCTCATAATTGCCCTCACTGTTCATCTCGAAGATGTCATCGGCAACAAATGTCGTGCCGTTAGCCTTGAACGTTCCCAACAGCGGAGCACCGGCGAGGTCAACGTTTCCGAATATCTCCAGTTCGAAGATATAGGCATAGTTGGACTCACTCAGGTTAGTGAAACGCAACTGGCAGTTCTTCTTGTTGACTGTTTTGGTTACCTCGCACCATCCGGCGGGATTTGCGTAATCGCTGGAGATGATTACCCAGTCTGTATCACCATCACCCTTAGCCTCCAGTTTATAACCACGGCTACCACCAGTAGCACCATGTACGAAGCGTACCTTGGTGATGTCAGAAATCGCAGTAGTTGTTATAGAACCACCGGCATTCTTAGGACAATAAATACGGTAGCCGTCGTTGTTGGGGAACTTGCTCTCATCGTAATCACCAGTATTCACTCCAGTGTTAATGAAACTAAAGGTGAACTTCTCGTTCGTATATTTAGTAGTCTTCTCTACATTTACACCAGCCGGGTCTGCTGTTACACCTTCCCAATCACTGAAATCGGTCTTATAGATAGACTTCTCCTGAATGTTCTCAGACTTCGGAGCATACTGGGTGACAGAGATGGAGTTGATGTAGTTGTTAGATGCAGTAGCAACAACTGAGACATACCCTTTTTCCACATCACTTGCATTTGCCTTATATTCTGTGGTCTGCTGTTCTGCTTCCACACCTGCAACGCTATAATGGAAGTAGCCAGGATAACCAACAACTGTTACAACGTCCTTGACGTTCTTGACAGGAATTTGCAACTCAACGCCATTTCCAATCATATAACTGTTGTCATTGTTTTTAATCTGTCCACCGTTATAGACAATCTTCATAGAGATTCCCTCGACGTCAGAAGCCATGGTCTCTGCCGTGTATGCTCCGCCCTCACTCTTCGAAGCAAGGTTTGCGCAGTTGTGGACAAAGTCCCAGGTGGCAGTTACATCAGTAGCGGCAGGCTCATCGTCCCCACTAGGAGCAGCACTCTTGTCCTGTACGATAATGATAGAGTAGATATAAGCTCCGCCAGTAGCGATGATTTCTACGTAGCCCTGTTTGACGTCAGCGTCTGTCACACTATAGACAGTTTCATCGGCAGTCGCTGCTGTTCCACCAATCGTGTATTTGAATTGTCCAGGATAGGAAATAACAGTGAGTTTGTCCTTATTGCTAACAACGGGTACCTTAATAATAGTACCCTTGTTGAATTGAGCATATTTTCCGTTACTGTTACCACCTGCGGCAAGTTTTCCGTTTTCACAGGTAGCATCTACCGTCAACTCTATACCTTCAACATCTGACGCTACAGTTCCTGTAGTATTTTGAATATTCACAGATGAAATAGTTGCAGGAGTCTCGTTCTGCCAATCCCATTTTGCAGTGACAGTGCTACTCTCGCTATCGTCTGAGCCTTCAGCAGAACCGCCTTCGTCACCGCCAGTGCGAGTAATCTTGAAGTTGTTGAAATACTCTGTAGCACCTGTGGCACGATAAATG
>CALFUF010000075.1 GCA_937916405.1 uncultured Prevotella sp. | reverse complement strand
GGAGACGGGTGAGTACATCCCTGTGGGAGCCACAGAGGTTCGCAAGACGGATGTGCGCATTGTCGCCGCCACTAATGTCAATATCCGACAGGCTATCAGCGAAGGACGATTCCGCGAGGATCTTTACTATCGTCTGAACTCCATCCCCATCCAGATACCACCTCTGCGTGACCGTGGGGAGGATATCGTGCTGTTGTTCCGTCTCTTTGCCATGCAGATGGCAGAGAAATACCGCATGGACAAGGTGGTGCTGACGGAGGAGGCGAAACAGATGATCATGCGTTACAAGTGGCCCGGCAACGTGCGACAGTTGAAGAATATCACAGAGCAGATCTCTATCCTCTCCACAGAGCGACAAATCACCCCTGAGATTCTGGCTCGCTTCATACCACAGGATCAGGAGACGACCCAGCTTGCCACGATTCACAATGAAGGTGACCACTCGTTTGAGAACGAGCGTGAGATATTATACAAGATCCTCTTCGAACTGCGCAGCAATGTCAACGACATGCGCCGTGAGATGAGCACACTGAAGAAACAGATAGAGGATGTGCAGGCAGTACCCTCGACAACGGTACCAGCCTCCCCAACCATCCCTACAATACCCACTATCCCCACCATCCCTACCACCACCCTTGAGGATGCCGTGGCAGAGGAATATGTGGAACCCGTCAAGGAACCTGAGAACCTGAACCTCGACGCATGGAGCCGACAGGCTTTGGAGAAGGCGCTCGACCGCAATGGGGGCAATCGTAAGAAAGCGGCACAGGAACTGGGTATCAGTGACCGCACCTTATACAGAAGACTGAAACAATATGGACTGGACAAGTAATATACGTCGCATCTGGCTTTGTCTGACGACAGTTCTGCTGTTGTCGGCATGCTCCATCAGCTATAAGTTCAACGGAGCCAGCATCGACTATACCAAGACGAAGACCATCCAGATTGCAGACTTCCCCATCCGCTCCAGTTATGTGTGGGGACCTATGGGACCTATGTTCAACAACCAGTTGAAGGATGAGTTTGCCAACCACACCCGTCTGGAACAAGTACGACGGAATGGCGACCTGAAGATAGAGGGTGAGATAACGCAATACCAGCAGCGCAACAAGTCGGTATCGGCAGAGGGCTATTCCGCACAGACGGAACTCTCCATGACCGTCAACGTGCGCTTCACCAACAACGTCAACCACAAAGAAGACTTCGAACGCCAGTTTACGGCGACTTCGACATACGAGACCACACAGTCACTGAATGCCGTACAGGAGGAACTCGTGACACAGATGGTCAAAGACTTGTGTGAGCAGATATTCAATGCCACAGTGGCTAATTGGTAATATAATGAGGAAATGGACTTAGTAGAGCTGATCAACCACCCAGAACAGATGGACCGCGACACGCTGTATGAGTTGCGTTCGCAACTGGCGTTACATCCCTACTTCCAGACCGTCCGTCTGCTGATGCTCCAAAACCTCTACCTGCTCCACGACCCCTCCTTCGACGAGGAGTTACGACGTGCGGCTGTCTATATCACTGATCGCAGAAAACTATTCAATCTGGTGGAGGCGGCACACTATCAGCTCAGGAATACGGCACAAAGCCAACAGCCTGCAGCCAATGCCAAAGACGAGAGTCGCACGATGGCACTCATCGACACCTTCCTCGACTCCATCCCTGTTGAGGAGTCTGAGGAGAAGAAGACAAAACGTCGCCCAACTCCCAAAGATGCGACCGTCGACTATGTCGCCTATCTGCTGGAGAGTGAGGACAATGAGACGAACGAGGAACTGCCACAGATGCAGGGACAAGACCTTATCGACCACTTCCTGCAAGAAGAGCAAGGACGCATCCTGCTTAACGAACTGAAAGACGAGGATGAGCATGTGGAGACTCCCGTCATCGAGGAAGAGCCCGCTGAGGAGGAATACTTCACAGAGACACTGGCACGCATCTATATCAAACAAGGACGCTACCAGAAGGCACTCGACATCATCCAGCGGCTTAGCAACAACTTCCCAGAGAAGAACGCTTACTTTGCCGACCAGATACGATTCTTAGAGAAATTAATAATAAACAGTAATAAAA
>CALFUF010000074.1 GCA_937916405.1 uncultured Prevotella sp. | reverse complement strand
GCATTTCTGTTCAATGAGAAATTCTGGGTGACACGATGACGAAGTCAGGAAAAAGGTTGAGATCATTCTCAACCTTTTTATATATCCATATCTTATCTTATTGGATGCCTATCTCTTTGAGCAGGCGGTCGGCATGTCCCCAGCGGTCCATCATATAGAGCATGTAGCGGATGTCCACGTTGATGGTGCGTGCCAGTTGCCGGTCGAAAAAGATGTCGCTGGAGAGACTGTCCCAGTTGCCGTCGAAGGCAAGACCAAGCAGTTCTCCCTTATTATTAAAGATAGGTGAGCCGGAGTTACCACCTGTGATGTCATTGTTCGACAGGAAGCAGAGTTGGAGAGTACCCGTCAAGGGGTCAGCATATTTGCCGAAGTCCTTGACAGAGAGAAGTTCATGCATCACAGGCTCAGCGAAATACTCGAAGTTCTCGTCAGCCTTCTGCATCTTCTCCCAGAGACTGCGTGCCGTCGTGTAGTAGCCTGAGGGTCGCCCGCCCAGTGTGTACTCACCAATCTGTCCGTAGGTCATACGCATGGTGAAGTTAGCGTCAGAGTAGTTGGGCATATCCTGTTCCATGCGCAGTTTGGCAGCACAGAGATATTTCTCCTGTTCTGCGATTTTGATACTGAGTTGTTTTCGGTCCGCATTGATCTTTGCCAACAACTCGTTAAGTGCCAGTCCATACTGGATACCTAAGTCATTGTAAAAACCTTTCTTGTTGAAATAGATGGGCTTGTCGCTCATCAGCGCAGATTTCCTATAGAGCGCATTGGCATAGGCAGTATAGTCGCCATGGAACTTTTGGTCAATGGTCTCATAGAACTCAGGCAGATAGTAGGCATCCGTCATCTGCTCACGATAGTTCTTCAACAGTGCCGCCAGTATCTCGATGTCGGTAGCCTCATCCCACTCGTTGCTGTTGTCATCAAACTGGTGGTATTGCTTCTTGGGCTTATCCTCCGGACCTTTGACGGGCATGCCCCAGTTGATGCGCCATGCACGGGTGCTCAGTTCGTCCTGCATGACGAAAGTCTCGATAAACAGCATACGGGCACGGGTGATGGCAAGGCGTTTTCCGTAGAGTTCTGCCATCTTGTCGAAGTCGAGCAGTCCTTTCAGGTATTCCGTAGAGTCCTGCCAATGCTTCAGTCTCACCTCGAAGTCACGTTTCTGCTGGACGAGTCCGATGGAGTCGATACACTTGTTCATACCGATGGAGTTTTTCCAGTAGTTGGAGGAGTGGGCATATTTCGAGTCGTATTTGATACGGACAGCCTCATCGGCGCGCATGTGGCGCAGCATAATCTCTTGTTTGACACCACGTACCTGGGCACGTGGGGCGTTGATGGCATCATGACGCTCTTGGATGCCATAACTGCTGAGGTAACGACTGGTGGAGCCAGGATATCCTAATATCATGGCGAAGTCGCCAGGCTTATAGCCCTCCATAGAGACAGGTGCCCATGATTGGGGGTGGTAGGGCACATTGTCCTTGGAGTATTTCGCAGGACCATTCGTCTTGGCATCCGCATAGATGCGGAACACACTGTAGTCGCAGGTCTGACGGGGCCACATCCAGTTATCGGTCTCTCCGCCGAACTTACCCATCGACTTGGGTACGGCGAATACCAGACGTACATCCTCGAAGTCGCGATAGGTTGTCAGATAGTATTTGTTACCCTCATAGAATGGCAGGATCTCCACACGCAGGGTGGAGTCTTGTTGGCGGATGCTCTTCTGCCATGCGTTCTGCACGGAGTCCACAAACGCCTCTACCTTCGTGATGGGCAACGCGTCCAGTCCGAGTGCGTTGAGGCTGTCTGTCACGTCCTTCTGGTCCACCATAAAACTGACGAAGAGGTCCTCGTTAGGCAGTTCCTCCTCATACGAGTTGGCGATGAAACCGTTGAGCATATAGTCGTGCTCTACGGTAGAATGGCTGCGGATAGCCTCAAAGCCACAGTGGTGGTTGGTGAATACCAATCCGTCGGGTGACACCACGACTCCCGAGCAGTAGCCACCGAAGTTGACGACAGCGTTCTTCACGGCATTGTCACTCTGGTACAGTTGCTCCTGTGGCAACTGGAACCCATACTGTTTCATCTGTTCATAGACTGCCGCAGGCAGGTTGTAAAGTGTCCACATGCCCTCGTCGGCATGGGCAAGATTTACTAGAGATACTAGTGTTACAAGAGATACCAGGATTCTTTTCATACGATATTTATTTTTTGAGATATTTTCCAATGACAGGGAGACTGCCCAGAGGCAGGTCGCGTTTGATAATGACAGCGACAAAAAGGATAATCAGTAGCGTGTTGAAGGTAAGTGAAGCCAGTGCAGACCAGTCGCTGGCGGTCTTCATAAAGCCATAGAACACGAAGGTCAGCACGACATAGAGCGAGATATCCTTCATGGGATAGGGGATAGGATTCTTCCGCTGCCCTACGATGTAACTCAGCACCATTGCCGTGCCATAGCCAGCCACACCACCCCAGGCGCAAGCCCAATAGCCATACTTGGGGATGAGCAGGATGTTGACGGCAAGAAGTACCGCACAGCCAGCCAGGGAGAACCAGGCGCCATAGATGGTCTTGTCGATGAGTTTATACCAGAACGACAGGTTGAAATAGACACCCATCATGATCTCTGCAGCCATGACGATAGGCACCACGCCCAATCCCTCACGATAGTCTGCGCCAATGATATACTGCAACAGAGGCATCCAGCCGACCACACACAGAAAGGCGAGCAGGGTGAAGATCAGGAAGAACTTCATCGCCGAGGCATAGTATTCTGTCTTGTCCGAGTCCTTGCTCTTGGCGAAGACGATAGGCTCATAGGCATAGCGGAACGCCTGGGTGATCATTGCCATGATCATCGCTATCTTAACGCATGAGCCATAGATGCCCAGTTGTACATTGGCATCAGCCTGGTTGGGGTAGACCAGTGGGAAGATGATCTTGTCGGCTACTTGGTTCAGGATGCCAGCGATACCCAGTATCAGGATAGGCCATGAATAACTGAGCATGCGTCGCAGCAGTTGTCCGTCAAAGCACCATCGGATGCGCAGCAGGTCGGGCAGAAAGAACAGTGTGATGAATGCTGTACATAGCAGGTTGATGAAGAACACATAGAAGACGGAGGTCTTGCCCAACACGACGAAATAGAACACGTTAAGCGTGATGTTCAGTGCGATGAACAGCAGTTTCAGTGAGGCAAAGCGGATGGCGCGTTTCTGGAAGCGCAGATAACTGAATGGAATCGCCTGCAGGGCATCGAGCGCCACCACGACAGCCATCATCTGCAGGTATTCGGGATGTTCCGTATAGCCCAATGCTCCGCTGATGGGGGTGATGAAACAAAACACCAATAGCAGGAAGAGGGCTGTCAGTGAGCCTACGACAGCCATGGTCGTCGAGAACACTGTATCGGGCTTGGTCCTCTCATCGTTGGCATAGCGGAACAGCGTTGTCTCCATGCCAAAGGTCAGTAGCACGAGGATCAGCGCTGTGTATGCATAGATATTGGTACTGATGCCGTAGTCGCCCGAATCCTTGGGCATATAGTGTGTATAGAGCGGGACGAGCATATAGTTGAGGAAGCGTCCCACGATGCTCGAAAGTCCATATATGGCGGTATCTTTCGCCAGTGATTTCATGTTAGCCATAATTCGTTATCTCATTATTTCGTTATCTCGCCCCTACCCAAAGAATAAATAGCAGATCGCAATTGCCGCAATGATACCCGCCAAGTCAGCAAGCAAGCCACAGGCGACGGCATGGCGGGTCTTGGCAATACCCACTGAGCCGAAATAGACGGCAAGGATATAGAAGGTGGTATCTGTGGAGCCTTGGAAGACGCACGACAGTCTGCCCACAAACGAGTCGGCTCCGTAGGTCGTCATGGCATCGACCATCATACCTCTCGCTCCACTACCTGACAGGGGTTTCATCATTGCCGTAGGCATGGCATCTACCCATTGGGCATTGGCACCTGTCAGTTCCACACACCAGCGCATACCGCCTATCAGCATATCCATGGCACCAGAGGCACGGAACACACCAATACCTACCAGGATGGCAACGAGGTAGGGGATGATGCGGACGGCTGTCTGGAACCCGTCTTTCGCTCCTTCGATGAAGGCATCATAGACATTCACCTTCTTTCGTACTCCAGCAGCGATGAAACTGACGATAATCACCATCAGCAGGATATTGGCAACAGTGGTGCTTACCTTGTTCATCGACTCACCATCTAACTGCGAGAAGCCCCAGATGATACCAGCGACTACCGCACAGGCTCCTCCTAAGGTGAGCAGCAGGGTACGGTTCAGCAGGTTGATATGTTGGAAGATAGAGGTGACGATGATTCCTGCCAAGGTCGAGAAGAAGGTGGCAAGGAGGATGGGGATGAAGATGTCCGTGGGCTGGGCGGCTCCCATCTGCACACGATATACCATGATAGAGACGGGGATCAAGGTCAGTCCACTGGTGTTCAGCACGAGGAACATGATCATCGGGTTCCATGCTGTGTCTTTCTTGGGGTTCAGCTCCTGCATCTGCTCCATCGCCTTCAGTCCGAGGGGAGTAGCGGCATTGTCGAGTCCTAACATGTTGGCTGCGATATTCATAAAGATAGAGCCAGTGACAGGGTGCCCTTTGGGAATCTCAGGAAACAGCTTGGTGAACACAGGAGACAGCAGTCGTGCCAGCACATTGACCACACCACCTTTCTCTCCGACTTTCATCACACCCAACCAGAGTGACAGAACACCAGTCAGTCCCAACGAGATCTCAAATGCCGTCTTAGACGACGAGAATGTCGAGTCCATCATAGTGGGGAACACATCCATGTCTCCCCAGAACACCAGCTTCACCGTTGCTATCACAAAGGCAAGCAGGAAAAAAGCGACCCATATATAATTTAATACCATAGTCTATTGTTTTAAAGGTTTTTTAGGTGTGGTAGGTTCAGTAGGTGTGTTAGGGTTGTTAGGATCTTGTTCCCTACCAAACCTATCATCCCTACTAAACCTACCATCCCTACTCTCCCTATATTGAACTCTCTTCCAATAGCGCTGCTCCTTGACACCACCTTGTTCCAAGAATTTCCGATTAATATATTTGATATATCCATGCAACATGGACAATGCCTGATAAATCACTATCAAAGCAATATTGGCAATATCCTCGGCGCTCCTGCCATTTATCTGTCGCATATAGTAGGCTGTATCGTTATGCTTCTTGAAACGAGGTACACATGCTTTGTATTTCTCATGCTCTTGATCCCAAATAGTCAGCCCATGGATACGAAGATAGTCTTGAAAATCTTCTTTCAGTTCTTCCAGACTACCTTTAGCAATAACGGTCAGCTTATGCTCACTGTCTGTTGAGCCTTCTGCGTCACTATATCCTTCCACGATATTCTGTTTTCCAGAGCGTGCCGCCTGCTGCATCTGGTCTGCCGTGCGGTCATGTCCACGATCCAAGAAATGGTCGACGAAATAGCAGGTAATATCAAAGACGCAGATAGTCTTCTGATAGACTTTCAGCGTCTTGTAACTGTCGATTTTCCTTTCAGCGTCTTCCATTCTGCAAAGGTACGAATAAGTTCGGAAAATTGCAAATAAATTTGGTTTTCTTCTCACTTATTCGTACCTTTGTCCTCATAAAAACAATGAATAAGAAGAATTTAGACATAGCCTATTTTCTCTCGTTTTGTATTGAGCAATACAAAACCGCTAAAGAATTGACAGGAAAACAGACGGTAGACATTTTTGAGAAGTATGGAGTAATGGAGTATCTGGAGCATCATTATGAAGTTCTTCATACCCAAAGCCGTCAATGGCTTTTAGAAGATATTGACGAGTTTATCAACATAAGAAAGGAGAAATTCGAATGAAACTTTATCACGGCAGTATAGATATTGTAGAAAAACCCGAAATACGAGAATCTAATCGTACACTCGATTATGGGAAAGGGTTTTATTGTACAACGTCCTATGACCAGGCTGTTGATTGGGTTAAAAGGCGTTTAAAAGAGCATGATGTCAATTTAGGGTTTGTGAATGTATATGAGTTTAACGAGGATTTAATGAACTCTTTTAAATCATTGTCTTTTGAATCACCTACAGAGGAATGGCTGGATTTCGTCATGAATAATCGTACAAATCGTGATTATTGTCATGACTATGATATTGTCTATGGTCCTGTTGCCAATGACCGTGTCTATGCGGCATTCGCACTTTACGAAGGTGGAGTTCTCAATAAGCAGGAATTGATATCAGAATTAAAAACATATAAACTTGTAGATCAGTATTTATTTCATACAGAAAAGGCATTATCTGCTTTGCAATTTATTGAAGAAAAGGAGGTCATGAAATGAATCTAGAAGTCACACAAGAGAATCTTTATTTGTTTCTCCCATCGAAGGTTAGTTGGATGGCAGAAATGTTGGCATCTGATAAAGAGATAAGTATTGCTGATGCAGTAAAGGAAATCTATAAGTCGGAGACTTATCGAAAATTGGAGGACGATACGACTAAATTGTGGCATTTAGGACCAGTAGCTCTTTATCAAGAGCTTATGGGTTGATAAATGCGTCGCCATCGTAGGTGCCGCCTGCGTGGGGCTTGGGAGGTGTTGACATCTCCCCTTCTCCCGTCATGTGGCTCAAAGCCCGATAAATAAAGGGCGTTCCAGAAGAAAACGGGAGAAGGGGATATGTTTTTTCGATTTCGATCAATAATATATATGTAACAAAAAAAGGATGCCTACATCACGCAGGCACCCTCTCTCTCATTAAAATATAACTAACTTATTAAAACCTCAAATTAATACTTATTGGCTGCTGTACTGATGTATGATGGGGTATACAGATCACCAGTGTTTGTGACTGTTTTATACCAATCAAGAGGATCATTGTTCTTCACGTAATCCTTGAATGAGGTATAACTGCCTGTGATAATCTTGCGCTCCTTCATCCACTTAGTGCCATAAGCAACAGCCATCTTCTGAGTTGCATCACCCTGTTTTGCTTCCAGTTCAGTACCATTAACCTTAACAGGAATATCTATAGCATTTGTTACATTGTCTCCTACCTCTACACGGAAGATAACAGGAGCCAAACCGTCAACACCACCACTTGCATTGGTGTTAATCATCGTACCAGTAGACTGACCAAACAATTCGTGTACTTCTCTACCTGCAATAGTCAGAGACTTGGTACCACCAGCTGCCCAAAGGGTGATAATGGCAGATTTCTCTGTATAGTTACCTCTCTCTGCAGACCATCCATATTGAGTAACAAAGCGTACATCGAATACTGCATCGTTGAAGTCCCAGTCACTGATATCAAGATTATCAAGACTACCGTCAATCAAGTCCTCAGCGAAGACACGGTCACTTTCCTTATAGATTCCCGGGCTGATACGTACAATCCAGTCATTGAAATAGAAATCACGCTCAACAATGTCATTCTCACCCATATGAGTTTTGTCATGCTCATAATCAAAACCTACAAACCACATACCTGCCAAAGAGGGCTGCATGTTAGGATAAGCGGCATCAATAACCTCACCAGGAATGATAACATAGTTGTCCTCATAGTAAGTAGCATCGTATGAATTGTGGAAAGCAAACGATGTGGTGCTACTATTAGTCATCAAGGTAATACCATCATAGTAGTCTTCCTCAACGCAATTGTTGGTGTCATTTGGACGCAATTTCATACCAACATTACGCTTTCCACCACCATTACCATTATTAAAGTCGTTGATGTGCTCTTCCTTCATGCCACCGCTATAAAGGAAATCCATGTTGCGACCACGCTCTGTGCTGCTTACCTGTTGACAGAAATAGTCACTCCAGTTAACGGCAACACCCTGAGGATTCTTGGTCTCAGTGAAGTACTTGGTTACTTTCTCTCTAATCAACTCATTGATAGAGTCGGGTACTTCTACGTATTTGCCCCATTGGTTATTGTTCTTGTCATGTCCGCGCAAACCGTCAATCAGCTCGCCATCAGCGTCAAACTGGAGAGGAGTCTGATCATCAAATCCCCAGTTCACATTGGGATTAACCTTACCGCCTACGAAACTCTCAAAGGCAGCAGTGTACTTCTGGTCTTGAGTCTGTGGGGCAACTTCCTTGTCACTAACGCAGCTGGCGAGTCCAAGGGCTACGAAACCCATCAAAAATAACTTTTTCATCTTTCCGAAATTTTAATGATTATTTAAACTTAATTGTTGTCTTTTCTCTTGTCTATATTTTCTGACGCTGCAAAAATACATTATTTATTTAGAAAAAACAGAGACGGAGTGTTAAATAATACAAAATTCAACGGAAACGTTTGCGCAAATCAAGATTTTGTCTGTGAAATAGCTTAAAGTTCCGTCCTTTTTTGTAATTTTACACCCCAAAAGCAACAATAACATGAGAAAGAACGTATTATACTCCTTATTAATATTAGCGGCAACTGCCACCATTTCAAGCAGTTGCATACGTAATGACTTCCAGTATTATGGTTACGAGGACCAGCTGGAGGGCACCTTTCCTGTCGACCAAATAGAAGGGTCGCATCCTTGGACACTGACAAAGTCATGCTCCAGTTTCGTGAATGGAAGGGTGGCTGACGCTGCCAAGGTGCAGATTCTTTCTGGTAATCCCTTTAGCGAGACAGGGGTGGAGATTCTTGCAGAGACAAAAACAACGATGAGCATCAGCAAGCAACTCGACTATGTCGTACCCAATACGCTGAACCATATCTATGTCGCAGTGCTCGACGAGGAGGGCAACTACCTCAGCCTGACACAAGGTGCCACCAATGCCGACAATATCAATGTGGGGGATACTGCTCCTACCGGCACTCCCAATACCGTCACCCCACAGCGTATCTACTACTGCTTCGAGGCTGACTACCCTAACCCTGGCGACTGGGACTATAACGATGTCGTGATGAGCATCACCAAGGAGCCGACAGACGATGAGAACGTGGTGGCGCTGAAGGTGCGACTCGATGCGGTGGGCTACCTGACGCAGATTGCCGCCGCCATCCGACTGGTGGACTACAAATACGACCGGGTGAAGATCACACAGGACGAGACTTCCACCTTCGTCCGTGAGCCGAATCGGGAGCGTAAGTTCATCAAACAGAGTGATGTGAAGCTGAAGTCCATCAACACAGAAGGTGATGCCGTCATCAACCTCTTCGACGATGCCCACCTCGCTATGTTCCACCTCGGCTCTGACGGCAGCGTCTATCGTCGTTACTTCAACACGATAGAGAATGCCAGCAGTACCAATAATGGTGCCACACAGGCTCCGACCACCGTGACCTACTACCTCGACTTTGGTGACGAGTACACGGCTCGTAACTTCACCCTTGACGAGCTCGACCCCTTCATCATCGTACAGTATGGTACTTCTGGTGAGAACTTCTGGGAGGTACACACCCACCCCTACAAGCTGACAGAGATCCTATTCAAATACTATAATGGTGCAGCCTCCAGCTATAACAACGGCTTCTCATGGGCTCTCGCCATTCCTTACGCAAAGTTCCGCTGGCCCCTTGAGGGCGAACCGATCGGCATGCGTAAGAACTCCATCGTGTCAGGTGCCTACCAGACAAACAGCCACTCCTTTGGTGAGTGGATCCTCAACCATGCCGACGCACAAGACTGGTACGAGTATCCTGCCGAGGGTGCTGTGTATTAAAATACAACGTTTTTCGCTGTGGTAACGTATTTTACCTCTCGCTTTAAATGATTACCGAGTGCTATGCGGTTTGCTATGGATTGGGAAATGCCGCATCAATACCTCTTGGAAGGAAATAGCCCTTGATACAATTGGGATTGCAGACGCATATCTGGATATGATTCTTTTCCGCAAATCCCGCATTAGGGTAAAGCGGCTTTCCTTCCCAAAATACACCACGTACAGAGTCGTAGGGATGCTTGTTTGCATCACGGTTTAATTTATGGGCTGTCTGAATAACTGCACAATCCAACTATCTAATCAATTTGTCCGTTGAATTACCAATATCAGTATTCTGGGGGAGTGGCTGACCTGTCTTAATATAGAGGTCAGAGAAAACATCGTATGCGTTCCTTAATTCATTCAGATAGATGTTATCTGTAAGGTCAAAGCAATAACCTAAATCTATGATAGCTCCTATCACTGCGGGATTCTTTACTGAAGAGCTCTTGCGTTCAGCCAAATCCTGTGCCCATTGCAAGGCTCGTGTCTCGTTGTTTTCCCAGAAGTAGATACCATTGCCCAACCAGTCATAATCATTGGTACTGGCAAGAAGGTTTTCCTCACCAGCCAGCACCTTGTCTACGACGGTCTGGTCACATCCGTGGAAACCAATAATCAGGTTGGATCGCCTTGAATAAAGAGATTCCTTCATCTCAGATGGGGTGCTAATTCGCCTGATGGTTCTAAAATACCAGCCTCAATCAAAAACTTGATGGCACTTTCCTTAGATGCTGCAGCCTTCTTGGCAACAGCCTTCATTCTTTCTTCTCTTCCTGTATACAAATCAAACTCTGGCATAATCACCTCTCTTCCTTTGTCATTTGTATCTTCTTTGTTGATAGTTGACCTACGTCTCCTTTCCGTTTCTGGACGGTGCAAACCAAGAGCAATCAAACTTGTTTGAATTGCCGAGTGCAGCCCGTTCTCGCACTCTTCGAGTGCAAAATTAGTCTTTTTTTCTCAAATAACAATGGATTTATGTAAAAATCACCCAATAATTTTAGCATCCACTATACACTTCGTCCCAGTTGATGGGTTCTCCAGCACCAATGGTGCGTGAATCTGAGCGCATGGTGCGGGTTTTTCTTCTTTTTCCTGTTTACTCATCTTCAAACTTTTTTCGTTGTCGTTGCAAAGATACGAATAAGTGAGTAAAAATGCAAATTTATTTGCAATTTTCCGAACGGGAATACCTTATTTAATTGCTACTTCCAACTCCCCTCCTCCTTTAATCAATGATGAACAAAAAGAAGCGGGAAAGAACTCCCTACACGTATTTTTTAAAACCCTTGTCACCGTTGCCACCTTGCAAAACTATTTGATTTTCAAGCGATTGGCGGTAACAACGAAGCGGCAACGGTGACAACGATTGGCGATTTTGCCCTAAAAATGAGGTTAAATAACTCAACTTTCGCAAGACTTTGCTTGCTACAGTTGAAGAGGTAAGAGGTGAGAGGTGTGATGGAGGTGGTGCACCAGTCGATGATTCCAGACATTGGAATAAACCATTCCAAGCATAGGGACGTTTTATCCGAAAGAAGGGGACACTTTATTCCATGCCATGGAACAAGATGTTCCACCCCATGGAACAAAGTGTTCCACCCTATGGAACAAACAGGAAGGTGCCGCCTCCTCGATGCGAAGAGAAATACTACAATATCTACACTATCATCCACATTCTTCGCGTGATGAAATAGCAAAAGGTATAGCCTTTGAGGGCAGTGATGCAACCTTAAAGCGACTTATTGCAGCCAGTGTTCAGAATGGCGATATAGACGTTGAAGGCAAAGCTCGTGCTACTCGTTATCACCTTTCTAATCAGGCTCATCTTTTAATGCCACTTCATCTTGATACCTATTTCTCAATGGATGTAGACCAGCGTCAGGTGCAGACATCCTTCAACTTTGAGTTAATTCGTAAGCAACTCCCTGTCGTCAGACTTTTCTCTGACGAAGAACAAGCATATCTCGATGAACTTCAGGCAGAATTTCGCCATCACGTGAGTGAAATGACCCCCAACGAATATCGCAAGGAGATGGAGCGATTTGGCATAGACCTCAGTTGGAAATCTTCTCAGATAGAAGGTAACACCTATTCCCTATTAGAGACCGAACGCCTGCTTCGTGAAAGCAAGACAGCCGACGGCAAGACCAAGGAAGAGGCTGTCATGCTGCTAAACCATAAAGACGCTCTGCGCTTCATCCTTGACAATCCAGACTATTTGCAGACCTTGACCGTGAGCCATATTGAAGACATCCACCAGTTGCTCACTAAGGAACTATCTGTTGACAGGGGCATCCGCCACCGCCGTGTGGGTATCACGGGTACCAATTATCACCCACTGGATAATGAATTCCAGATTCGTGAAGCCATGCGCGACACCTGCGATTTAGTCAATGCCAAAGAAAATGTTTTCGAAAAGGCTTTTCTTACGCTGATGTTGCTATCATACATCCAGGCTTTCTCTGATGGCAATAAGCGCACTGCACGCATCACCAGCAATGCCATACTGATAGCCAATGGCTATTGTCCCCTGAGTTTCCGTTCTGTTGACTCCATCGACTACAAGAAAGCGATGCTTGTTTTCTATGAGCAAAACAACCTCTATGCCTTCAAACAGATATTCATCAACCAATTTGAGTTTGCTGTCAGAGAGTATTTCTGATACGGTTGATGACTTTTCAATGCTCGATACCGAAGTCCTGTTGCTGTTTCTCCACTTCCTCCAATTCCTTACGACGCTGTTCGTCAGACATCGTTGCCTGAGATTGTCCGCCTTCCACTTTCCTCTGTGTCACAGCGGAAAACTTTTGTTTCCGCTGGTGATCGGCGGCACATACAGGTAGTTCGTAAGGAACACTCTCTATCTCCAAGGTATCCGCAGCAGGAGCATGAACACCCTCATAGGCAGGACGGGCGATGATACGAATCTTACCAGCATGATGGGTACTGCGTACCAGACAGGGAGCACTGCCCCACTCCACCAGACGGGGATTAGCACCGATAGCGGCATCACCTATGATACTTCCCTCTCCCTCCACAGAGAACGACACCTGTTCACGAGCAAGACGGCGGACATTGCCGTTATCATCCGTAATCTCCGCCACTACCACGACAAAGTCGGAACCATCGGCTATCAACTGTTTTCCCATCTCATCCGCATACAGACGTATCTTGGTACTACGGCGGGACGGCATCTTCGTCTCCTCACAGACCACCTTACCATCTTTGATACCCTGTGCCACCAGTTTCACATCCTGCCAACGACGATTGGTATAACTCTGCTCACGTGCCTTCCAGAAATTCCAGAAGCCCTTGAAGATAATCGGTGTATTGGGAGTTCCCTCTGGTTGATGCACCACAGGCAATGTCTCAGACTTCCATCCTCCGAAAGCAGTCAGACGCACACTATCACAATTACTGAACACCACGACATCACTATCCGAGAACTGCGTCATCTCATGGGCGATGAACACCATCGGGTCATCCTGTTTCTGGGAACGGAACATCTCGAAAGCATATTTCTTCTGACGGAAAGCATCATAGATACCACCCAGATAAGCGTCAGGATGATAGCCACGCTGATGGTCGAAAGGATGCCACTGGCAACCTCCGATAAACTGACGCTGTCCACGATACATCATCCCATAGGTGTCGGCAAGAGAGAGTGCCGCCGTCACCTGAGCCTGCTCGCCCCAGCCACGTGCCGCCCTGTTGATGGCATTATGGGCATACCAGTCATCCACATACTCTCCCCACTCACGGGTGAAGATACACTTGTCCGTATCCAACGCTCCCTTTCCGATATTGTCTGCCCAGTCATACAGCACATCATAATGCGCTTTCACCCCTGCGGAGTTCAGATCGGCGGCAGCCACTGGACGACCCTCATAAGGAAACTCCTCACGGGTTATCTGTAATGCTTTCAGAGCGAAATCCTCTGGATAGCGTGTCTCATTAAGGATCGGTTCCCACATCAGTACACAAGGATGGTTACGGTCACGACGGATGATGTCACGGGTATTCTGGTGCACCATCTCACCCCACTGCGGGTCCTTGTTCCAATACTGCCAACCAGGAGTAGGAACGATGATAAAGAGACCCAGCTCATCACAGGCATCCATAAAGGACGGATCCTGAGGATAGTGGGCAGCACGGATAATGGTCATGCCAGCATCCTTCAACCGCTTGGCGTCACGCCATTGCTGGGAGTTGGGTAACGCATTACCGACATAGGCGAAATCCTGATGACGGTTACCACCTATCAACTGATGATAGGGTTTGCCATTCAACCAGAAGCCATCCTTCCCTTTGAACTCCGCCTTACGGATACCAGCACGGACCATACCACCATCCATCACCTCTTTCCCATCCATCACCAATATCTCTACTTGATAGAGATAAGGATGCTCTGGTGACCAGAGGTGGGGAGAGGTGATTGAAGATGTCAGATGGAAGACGGATGATGTTGCTATCTTTTTAGATGCTTTGACGGTTTTGACGAGTCGTCCCTCCGCATCCTTGATGCTGGCAACGACGGTGACGTTACCCTGTCCTTCTACTTCCACATCGACAAAGATGTCAGCACGCTTCTCCGTGATATCTCCATAATGGACAAAGACACCACCGCCTGCTACCTGTCCACGCTCCACAGCATCAGTGATATGAAGCGGTGACTTACCGATCAGCCACACATCACGATACATTCCCCCATGATAGGCGAAATCAAGTTGGGTCTGTTTCTTGCCTGGAGGATAAGACTTGTCGTCACTATTATCCGCCTTGACGGCTATCAGACAAGTGTCACCAGCCTTGACACCCATGTGGGAGAGATTGATGGTGATAGGCGTATAACCACCCAGATGTTCCTTCACCAGCTGTCCATTGACATAGACCCACTGCTTACCCATGATAGCCTCAAAATGAACCGTCACCTCTTTACCTTGCAGATCAGCAGGCACCACAAACTTCTTCCGGTACCAGCATACCCCCTGGTAGTTACGGCAACCGCTGACATCGGCAGGTTCCAAACGGACAGCATGAGGTGCGCACACCATCTCCCATTGCGAGTCATCATAGTTGACAGCATCAGCACCAGCGACATCACCTAAGCGGAAGCACCAGCCCTCATTGAAGTTATAGACGATGCGACCGCTATTCGCTATAGGAAACAGTCCTGCGACAGATACGGATGCCATCAAGGGCAGCATGGCAAACAAAGACAGAAACAGCAAAGAAATCTTCTTCATCATGATTATGGAATAAGTTCTACATGTTTGATGCGTTGACGACGCCATGTATAGATCGCATGGAGGTGACCGTCACGACTCTGGATAATGGAGGGATAGGAATACTGTGACACAGGACTGTCCTCCAAGGTGATCCAATGTGTCCAGTTGACTCCATCCTTACTACGGAGGATAGACAGCGGTGTACGAGCACCTTTCTCCTTCGTCGGCTCTATCTGCCAGTCATTACAAATCATGGCAAAGGTACCATCCTGCAAGGTCACGGCATCGATACCACTATTATTATTAGGAGTATCCAAGAATTCCAGTTTACTCCATGTCTCACCGTTATCACTACTGTAGGTGACACCGATATGACGACTACGGGTACGACAGACAGCCTCTAAGCGTCCGTCAGGAAGCAGCAAGATACTGGGTTGGATTGCCTTCACGTCCTTATCCGCATCCACGAAAGCCGTTCTTCGCCATGTCTTTCCCATGTCATCAGACAGTTCGAAATAGAGTTTCCAACCGTCACGCTCGTCACTCGTCGGTGCGATGAGACGTCCCTTGCTCAGGACTGGTTTGTTTTTCACAGGACCATAGAAGCCATCGGGTAACTTCTTACGCTGGCTCCATGTCTTGCCTCCGTCTTTGGAGGTGACATACCAACCCAGCCAGCCTGCCACATTGGGACCGATCTTGAAGTATAACTGCAGTTCACCATCAGGTGTCTCGAAGAGGACTGGATTCCAACATGCCTCACGGTAGTTGTCGCCAATAGCATACTCTCCCCTGTTTCCCACCCATTGTGGCAAGGGCATAAACTGTGCGCCAAAGGCAGGCTTCGCACTGGTCGTCACCTGACTGACCTTTCCTTCTGGATTCGGTTTCAGGGGCTGTAACTCCACACCGTCGGCAACCATCTGCGGTTTTGTCCACTCCTGACTACCCTTGGGTTTGCGACTCACCCAGATGCAGACATCTGGATTGCGCTCCTTTGTGCCTCCGAAATAGGTGGCGATAAGGTCACCCTTCTTCGTCTCCACGATACTTGCCGAATGGCATTGTGGGAAGTCGGCATGCTTATAGAGGAACTCATCCACCACCACCTGCGGTCCCCGTTGTGGAAGATCACGAGTGAGATCATAACTACCAGAGCCTATATTCTTTGTCTCGTCATTGGGTAAGAAAAGCATTGCCTTGGTATTGGCAGGAATCTCCACATGCCAGTAGAGTTTCCCGTGTTCCTTCTTCCAGCGACTGACAATCTTGCCGTAGACAGACTGGTAACTGGCATCAATATCATCCATCTCGTCCACCGAGAAGTCGGGTCTCATGGTGATATGTTTGAAGCCCACATCGGCGGCTCCGATACCTGCCACGTCCTCATAAAGCCATGAGAGCAGGTCGCCGAGCAGCATCACATGGTTACCACTGTTCATCTTAGGAGATGCCGTATCACCATTCCACAGTTCCCAGATCGTGGTAGCACCATGTTCTGCCATATAACCCCATGAGGGATATTTCTTATTGGTGGCAAGCAACCAGGCGACATCCGTACGCCCCATCCTGGTCAGCGCATGCATCAGCCATCCTGAGCCGATGACTCCAGAGGTGATAGCCCCTTGGTCGATAATCGCCTTCACGATATTCTTCTCCACCTCTTGCTTCACATAGGGGTCATCTATCA
>CALFUF010000073.1 GCA_937916405.1 uncultured Prevotella sp. | reverse complement strand
TTATTATTTCCCCACGTTTACCTGATGCAACTAACAGACCTGAGAGATTGTATACCTTCACATCGTCACTGCCATTCTCGATGATGCCTATACCAGTTTCGATATTTGCAAATAACTCACTAAGAGCAATGATGCTCCTGCTGGCATCAGCATGCAAAGTATATGCTTCGAAAGGTCTTACCTCACGATAGTCTGAGACAAAAATGCTACCTTCCACATATCCGTTATATACTTCATTTTTATTGATGGCGAATACAGAAGGACTCTTGTCAACATTTTGGAATGATGGAACAAACGTGATGCCTGCACCCTCTTTTTTAATCGGATTGGTAACAGCCACAGTCACATTCGTAGAGCTGAAAGTCACCTTACCTGCGATATTATATTCAGGCATATAGAGTTTCGGATTATTGGGCATGCTAATAATATAAGGTACGTAAGCCTCTATTTTGTTAGCACTTACCAGTCCGTTTGCTGCTAATTCTGCCAGCCAAAAGTGTTTTCCTCCACCATCGCCACCGAACGGTGATAGCGTTCCTTTCGTCTCGTGATTGATAGACTGAACTGCAAATGGCAAGGCAATCGTCTCCCATCCTTGGCTTACATCTCGAACTGTCTTCATTTTATATTCGTGAGTATACGAAATATTCATTGCCGTGAACTCTAAGGGACAATAGAAATTGCTATTACCTGTAGAAACATCCTCTAAGATAATTTGCTCTGCTGTCCCATTTACAACCACATTCTGCACAGTGCTTGGGGCATGGCTCTTATCTGTCACGTAAAGCAGTAGGTTGGGATTGTTGATTCCGCTAAATTCTGCATTTGTGATACCACGATCGGCATTCCAAATAATAGCAGCAATATGGTCTGCGCCTGCGGTTCCCCCACACCATTCCAATGCCTTAGTCAAAGATCCATTGTTACGAACTTGTGCCGTCACTCCATCGAAGAAACTATTGACATCATAGATTGTCTCATACGGTTCCCACCCATCACGTTCAGCAGTAACTTTAATGGTACATAGCCCATCTAATTCTACACGTGATATATAGGTTTCTGGCAAACTACCGTCAATCGAATAGGTCAATTGTGTTCCTTCCTCTGCCGTCAACGTAAAGTAGCGACCATCGTAATTTACAGTAACAATACCCACTTTAAACCAGTCAACAACCAAAGAACTAACAGGCGATTGATAGTAATTATCACGTAAAGCAATGGCTTGAACTGTGCAGTTACGTGTAACTTCAAAAGGTTCTGTATACAGCGTACTCTCACTGGTTGGGGTCGTACCATCAGTAGTATAGTAGATGAGAGCCTGAGGGGTAACGGAACTGATTGAGATAAAATTATCGTTATGCTCAATCACAGGTGCCGCTACTGTCACGTCTGCTGCCACAAAATTGTATTGAGCCTTGTCAGAATCGTCATAACCATCACGAGTGGCATAGGCTTCAATCGTACAATCCTCTGTAAGAGTCAAAGGCTCCGTGTATTTTGTAACTTGCCCATCGCCATTAGAAACCGTATAATAAATGACGGCATCTTTAGTTGGTGTTGACATAGACAACAGGTAGCCATTGGGGGTGAACTGAACAGACTCCACTTTAAACCAGTCAACAATAAGGCTCTCCACTTCAGAGTCTTCATAACCCTCTTTCACTGAGATAGCCTTTATGACACCATTACGTTCCACCTGAAACGGCTCTGCATATTTGGTACCATTGGAGGCACTGGGTGTCGAGCCGTCTGTAGTGTAATACACATCGGGCAGGTTGCTATCATCTGAAGATGTCTCTACACTGATTGTAATAGTGTTCCCTTCGTGGCTGATAGTCGGCTTTTCTGCTACGGGGGTTATTGATTTCTCGAATTCAATGCTATCCAACATACAGTATCCACCACGTTGCGTCACACCCTGATATTTCAGTTTATGTGTTCCATTTTCCAACGCACTAATATCCACACTAAGCAAAACTGTATTCTCATTAACTTGCTGAGTCTGCACCTCAGTCTGGTCATCAATCCAGTATTCTATATGTGACAACTTATTGGAGAGATTGTTTTCGACATAGACGATATAACGAGACAGACCGCCCCATCTTCCACCATCATTACGAGTACGGAAATTCAGATAATGCATTCCTGCGGAGATCTTACTAACATCTATACTCAAGATATTGGGCACACTGCCGTTAACAACAGTCCTATTGGTATAGTCGTTATCCATCCAGTATTCATATTGGGTAGCTTGAGTGCTCAAGTAGACGATATAACGAGAAAGACCTCCCCACTTACCGTCTGTTCCTTGTGCACGGAAGTTAAGGTAATGCATTCCTGACGGGATGGTTCCTATATCAATATTCAGAGATATTTCTGATTGGCTGCTGATAGCAGTGGTACGACCTGTATAATCGTTGTCGAACCAATACTCATAGCCATGCATTGTCTGGGCTCTACCAACTAACACGCACAGTATGAGCATCCCAAATATTAATAGCCTTTTATGCATAACTTTAATTCTCAATCGTTAGAGTGACATTTAACTTCTGACCAGCTTTGTCTACTTCTATTTTATGAGAAGCCACATGTGGTGTAGACGGTGTGAGAGTGTATGGATTATCCCCACCAGTTACTCCAACTACTGTGCCATCGTTACCAATACAGTTGTTGATATCTACATAATTACAATTTAGTTCTTCATCTAGAACGTCGTTTGTTTGAAACCAACAACCTTGACCATTCAATGTTTCACTATTACTTCCTATAAGACAATAGTATGTGTAACCGCCTGAAGAGTAATTATTTATAATACAATTTGTAAATAAAAATATAGGATCCACGTTGGTATAAACATTTTTAATATTACAATTAAGAAAAGAACTGGTCCCGTTACTATTATTATAATCTATTTTATTAATTTTTGATGAAACAACAGAAAGGTTTGAAAAGTACAGTGGAGTCAATGTTTTTTTACAATAACTTCTAATTATTGTTGCCTCAATAGGCGAAGTGTCAGAAGCTTTTAAGTTATTAAATTGACATTGTGAAATTACCATTCCTCTCATCTTTCCACTTATTTGAATATCACCTATTATATTTAGACCATCTAAGACACAATTATAACCTAATTCGTCACTAGAAGTATTAACATGTATATAGTCATGAATTATTGTTTTTTCTCCTGAACCAATAATAACTTGCCCTTTGTCTACATTAACTCTTCCTGCGAAAGATCCTTCACTTAAATAGATTGTGTCTCCTTGTTCTGCTGCATCTAAGGCTTCTTGAAGTTGTCCTCCACTATACAACGTCACATTCCCATTATGATGTAATGCTGCAACAGCGGTTTGTGCAACAGACTTGACAATTCCTAAGGTAAACAGGCATGTTAATGCCAAAAACATTTTCTTTTTCATAATTTCTAAGTTCTTTGTTATTGTTTTGATTAATTTTTGCGTGACATTTTAGGATATGGATTGTCCCCACTACCAGGCTCTTCACCTAATGTAGTGATAGTCACCACATCACTATAGATGGTCTGTAACGGAGTTATGTCGCTCTGTATATAAGCACGGACATAATATGTTGTCATAGGCTCAAGCCCCGTTAACGACGTAGTTACAGAAGTTCCCCCTGCTGTTATTGGCAAGGTCGTATCAGCCATAGTAGGCGTATGCTGCGAAGTGCTATAACAAATACCACAAGTTGTCAGAGGATACATCGACTGATAACCAAAAGTAAGAGATGCACTATTTGAAGTCACATTCGTCGCAGTAAGCGGAGAAGTGAATATAGGATACGTTGCCGCTTTCTGTTCTATCTTGAGAGTAGATTCTCGTGGAGTACGTGAACCTGATGTCACATGAATGCGTAGTAAGCGTGATTCTGTTGTCTTGTTAGGCTCACAGGTGATATTCAACTGCCCATTTCCTGTGCCACTGTCTGTACTCAGTTTCAACCAATCAGGACTACCGGGAGCGTCAACATACCAACGGGCATTGCACTCTATATTGACCGTTTGCGTACCACCCGTTGCTTCAAACACCTCCAATTCCTCAGGATTTAGTTTTAGCGAGATATTGGTCTTACCTTCCTGACTTACTTTGATGTCATGCTTGTTGGTGCCATTGTTAAGGGCGACAGTCAGAATCTGACTGCGATCTGCATCATCCTGTATCTCCTCAGCAGTGACTTTCACCTCAGTAGTTCCAGCACTTCCACTCATAGGTTCTACTGTAATCCAACCACCTTCATATCCTAAGATACTCCACTCGGAATTACTGGTAACTGTGAAAGTCTGTGATCCCGTGGGCACTGCCGCAAACTCTAACGACTCTTTGTTTACCTCTAAGGTCGCTCCTCCCAATGTCTGGCGAACAGTCACTTTTTGCTTCAGCCCTCCTTTTGACGAAATAGTCAATATAGCAGAACGTTCGCTGACAGAACTGTTCTGGCTTGTTCTTAAACTAATTGTCCCGTTCCCGTCGCCAGACAATGGCTGAACAGTCAGATCATCCCAATTTGATTTGCTGACACTCACCTCCCAATGACAGTCTGCTAATACTTCCAAAGAATGTTCTGTGTCAACAGCAGTCAGTTCGACCTCTTTCTCAACATTCAACAACTCGTCACTAAGTTTTGCTTCTGTTAGATTCTCCGACGAACACGCCATTATTAGTGTACATACAATTCCTGTTATGATTATTTTCGTTTTCATAGCTCTTTATTATATAATAATGTGGATATTTAGAAATTGACCAAGACACCAACTGTTGCCGAAAAACCACCAGCCTGAATGTCACTAATCTCAGTTAATCTCTTATAGTTATCATCTTTATTGACTGGTACATCATATTCTGGAGCGGCAAAGATATAGCAATGTTGGAAAGGAACTAAAAGTAATTTAACTCCCAATGTTATGTTGTTGCACGAGGCACCGTCGGCATAAAGACCATTGCCACTGGTAACAGAGGCTGACAATCTGTCGACACTAAAACCCAACTGGGGTGTGATCGCAAACTGACGCATCAGATTAAACTGGTAACCGTATTTCAGTCCGAAAGAGTTCTTCTTGAAAGAAAGGCTGCTCAGATAGTTGTCATTGCCATCATTGCTGTATGCATGAACATTTTTTGAGTCTGACAAGCCAAAGGTATAGTGTAACTGAATATCGTGACGCTGGAAGACTGCACCTAAAACACCAGTAATACCCATCAACGAATTTAGTGAAACTCCTACGCCAAAATAGAAAGCAAGAGGTTTGACATAGTCAATGCGTGAGAGAGTAACCGTGTCACGTGTAGTCTCATTATGGCGAACTATATATTCATGATTCTGGGTAACATATCCACTACGTGAGAATTCTAATTGATAAGTTCCGACAGGCAAAGACTTGACCTCATTGGCATCAAATGGATTAGTTTTCACGTTCCTTGGGCGGGTATAAACTTGAAGCCATCCAGTATGGGGCGTAGGAGCATTTGCCTTAAACACATTCTTTTGCTGAGCC
>CALFUF010000072.1 GCA_937916405.1 uncultured Prevotella sp. | reverse complement strand
TTTTTGTCTAAGTCTGATTTATTCTTTAAAACAATAACTTTCTTGTTTTCAACCTGTTTCTTTATTTCACTTATTTCTTCATTTGTCGGTTCTTCATCAATGAGCCAAAGGATGATACGGGCTTTCTGGATGGCGGAATAAGTACGGCTAATACCAATCTTCTCCACCTCATCAGTGGTCTGACGGATACCGGCAGTGTCGATAAAACGGAAGGTGACACCATTGATGTCGATGGTGTCTTCGATGGTGTCTCTGGTTGTGCCATGGATGTCAGAAACAATAGCACGGTCATCTTTCAGCAGTCGATTAAGTAAGGTAGATTTACCGACGTTCGTCTTACCGATAATAGCGACAGGAACCCCTTGTTTGAGTGTCTGTCCAGTCTCGAAAGACTGGATGAGTTGAGTGATGTGCTTGTTAATATTTTTCGCTAACTCGTCAAGTTCTTTACGGTCAGCAAACTCCAGGTCCTCATGGTCGGAGAAGTCGAGTTCAAGCTCCAACAGTGACGTGAGTTTCAATAGTTGCTTGCGTAAATCAGCCAACTCAGAAGAGAATTGTCCTCTCAATTGACTCATAGCGAGTTGATGAGTCGCCTGATTGGTAGAAGCAATGAGGTCTGCAACAGCCTCTGCCTGGGAGAGGTCCATCTTCCCATTAAGATAGGCGCGCATCGTGTATTCACCTGGTCCAGCCATGCGACAACCATTCTGCACTAATAATGCCAACACATTATTTAATATATAACGTGAGCCATGGCAGGAGATTTCCACGCTATCCTCACCTGTGTAGGAGTGGGGGGCACGGAAAATGCTGACCATAGCCTCGTCGATGATGGTTGGTTCTTGTTGCTGTAGGGCAGCAATAGACTCAACGATGTGGGTATAATGAATGGTGTTCGCAGCGACAGAGTCGCAACTGATAGAACAGATGGCACTAACCGCTTTGAAAGCGTTGGGACCGCTGACTCTAATGATACCAAGAGCACCACCTGGAGCTGTTGCTAAAGCGCAGATTGTATCGTTGTTATTCATTTCTTTTTTGCCCATGTGTTGGCGAGAATGACAAATACTAAGGTGATGAGTATGAAGAAGAACGTGGCAGTCAAGACATAGTTCCTATCCTTACCGATGAAATACAAGAGTGTACAGAATCCTGCTGTGATGATGCAGAGGATAGCCATCAGAATACGTAATCTGTGGATGTTAACCTCTTGACGCTCTTCTTCAGATAATGTGTTGTAACCAGCAATGAGTTTATCTCCCTTGCCCATCAGAAAAATGACCGCAAGGATGAGAAAGGCAATACCCAAAACGATGCTGTTAATCATATTCTTTCTAACACTTTAGTAATAAGGGTATCAATGGAGTTCTTATACTCCGTATTCATTTCTGTGGTGTAGCGGTTGGCGATTACCATACAGCAGGTCATGGCACGATGTCCTAAGAGGGAAGCCATGCCAGCGAGGGCTGAGGACTCCATCTCGAAGTTACAGATCTTCATGCCATCGTATTCGAACGACTCCACTTTGGCATTCTGGTCTGGATCCTCGATCTCGGCTCGGAGTCGGCGACCTTGTGGTCCGTAGAAACCACCACAGGCAATGGTGTATCCACGTACCATATCGTCTTTGGCAATCTGGTCGATGAGGTCAGCATTGGCGACAGCGACATAGGGAGCACCTTTGATGGGATTCCATTTCATGTGTTGTTTGAAAGCCTCTTCGAGTTTCAGGTCGCATACCTCATTCCGCCCTGCATAGTAGTTGAGCAGTCCGTCAAAGCCAATGCTCTTGACAGAGGCGACGAAACACCCTGTCGGAGTGAAAGGCTGCAATCCGCCACAAGTACCAATACGCACGATAGTGAGACTGCGATGCTCGTCTTTCTCCTCACGAGTCTGGTAATCGACATTTACCAGCGTGTCCAACTCGTTCATCACGATATCGATGTTGTCGCAACCAATACCTGTTGACTGTACTGTGATGCGCTTTCCCTGATATATACCAGTGATGGCATGGAACTCCCGACTGCTGACCTCACACTCCCGACTGTCAAAATGGGAGGCAACGGTCTCTACACGTCCCGGGTCCCCTACGAGGATGACACGGTCGGCAAGTTGTTCTGGACGCAGATGCAGATGGAAGCAAGATCCATCATTATTAATAATCAGTTCGGATTCTGGAAAATGTCTTTTAGTCATAAGGCTTTATTTATGTTTCGTTAAATATTCATTCTCTTTTTGTCGGATTGCTTTCTCCTGTTGGTGAATAGCAAGATATAACTGATGCTGTGTCTGTTCGTTTTCACGAATCTCACGAGCAAGCGTCTTTTGCTCGTTGCCTTTTGCTTTCGGATAAAATCTACGTCCTTTCTCCAAAGTCATGGTCATGGTATCGTAACGTTTTTGAAGTCTTACTAACTCCTGATAACGTTCTTGATTACCAGCCGCCTTGAAATCATTCAGATGATGATAGGTCAGGTGGTCGTTGATGACAAAATCAAAGTCAGCCACCACTATTTTATCAGGTCTCTTTGCTTGTTTTAGTCTTTTGAGAGCATCCCGTCGTACCTTCTTATCATCCCATGTCATACTGATGCAGTCGATACGGGCGAAAGAAGCAATCTGCTCAGGTGTGTATTGTGACTCATCATACGTCTGGTATTTCTCTGCCGGAATAAAAGTATAGACACATACCAGGCTATCCGGTTGGTGGCGGTCAGAGGCGAAGAACCCTAACTGGTTGTATTCATCGATTACAAACAGATAGTCGTTGGCTGTCGAGTTAAATGGCATGCCGATGTTCTCTGGTTTCAGGTAGTGTCCTTCTGCCGCGTCGTAAGTCGTCATGAAGATATCATACCCACCGATACTCTCGGCACCCTTTGCTGCCAGATAGAGTGTCATCCCATCCGACAACATATACGGGAAGTTGATCTGTTGTAACTGTCTGTCGCTGTTTATACCAGATAGTGTGTCGGCACTGGTCCATAGATGTTGTAATCGTTCTTGTGTAAACATTGTACTGTCATTCTCTGCAAAGAAACAACGATTACCCAGTGCATTCATAAAGGTGAGCGTTTGCGAAGACTGATGAGGGAAAAAGGTAGAGTAGGGTGCTATCCGTCCTGCCTCAGAAGACAGATGGTAAGCTTTCAGGAAATCCTTCTTCTCAACGACAATGCTATCGATGAACATGATACGCTGCGTCGCCATGGTCATCCGTTTGACACGCTCTGTCTGTTCTGTTGGTTGCTCCACCTTCTGTGGTGTCTTCTTGCGCCGTTGTGCCAAGGAAGAGAAGGGTAACGCTATCAACAGAAGGATGAGGACAGATGTCTTAAAGACCGACTCCAAGGCGTTCCAAACAGAATAGCGAGCCTCTGGATTCAGTTGACGCATCCAGTCAAACAGTCCCTGCACAGACGTACGATTGGTTTCGTGCTCGTATGGACACTGCTTCAATTGCTTCTGATAGCCCTGTTGAGTGGCATATTCAATGATATCCGCTTCCTCGCAGAGACAAAGCGGACGAATGATGGTCAATGGCATCTTATCCATCTTCAGTGATGGTGGCATGGACGAGAAATGCCCTTGGAACGTAAGGTTCATCAATGCCGTATGGATCATGTCATCCTGATGATGTCCGAGAGCGATCTTGTTACAACCTATCTCTTGCGCTAAGTTAAACAATTGTTTGCGACGTTGCCACGAACAGAGAAAACAGGCAGGTTTGGACTTTTTCCCATCCTTCACTGTCTCAAAACGGGTAGTGATGATATGGAGGGGAACATCAAGGTTGGCGCAAAACTGCTGGAGGTAGGTGGTGTCTGTCTCATACTGGATATTCTCCATACGGACATGAACTGCCTCCACAGAGAATTTAGGGAAGAATATCTTAGACTGTCGAGCAAGCAGTTCCACTAGGCAGAGGGAGTCTTTCCCCCCTGACAACCCTACCAGAATCTTGTCTCCATCATTAATCAAGCGATAGTCTCGCAGGGCTTTTCGAAATCTTTCTTGAAGTCGTTGCCCTACGTTCATTTCATAAATACGAGATAGACCGCACAGATAATCAGGAAGAAAGCAAGGATATGGTTCCAATGCAGATTCTGTCCTTGGAACATGATATTGGCGATGACAGCGAAGACTCCTAACGAGATACATTCCTGAATCACTTTCAGTTGTACCAAGGTGAAGGGACCACCGTTGCCCTCAAAGCCCATGCGGTTGGCAGGTACCTGACAGCAATACTCAAAGAAGGCTATCATCCATGAGAAGGCGATGACACCAAAGAGCGGCCAGTTACTGCTGACCCCCGTCTCTGATAATTTTAAATGCCCATACCAAGCAAGTGTCATAAACACATTGCTTAGTATGAGCAGAATAATGGTATATAGTCCGTTCATGACTACTTAGCTTGCAGGTATTCATCCATATTGGCAGCGGCACGACGACCATCACCCATAGCCAGAATCACGGTAGCACCGCCACGAACGATATCACCACCAGCGAAGATCTCACTGCGAGCCGACTGCATACCCTCGTTGACGACGATGGTGTTCTTGCGACCCAGCTCCAGTCCCTCGATAGACTTCGGAACGAGAGGGTTGGGGGATACACCAACGGCAACAATTACCTGATCGACATCCAGTGTCACAGTCTTACCCTCAACAGGAACAGGGCTGCGACGACCAGAAGCATCAGGCTCACCCAGTTCCATCACCTGAAGGACAGCAGCCTTGACGGCACCGTTCTCATCGGCAAGATACTCGATAGGATTGTGCAAGGTCAGGAAGTTGATACCCTCCTCCTTGGCGTGCTTCACCTCTTCCAGACGTGCAGGCATCTCCTGCTCAGAACGACGATATACGAGGGTGACATTACCACCCAGACGCTTTGCCGTACGACAAGAGTCCATGGCTGTATTACCACCACCGACTACCAACACGTTCTTCCCCAAGTTGATAGGTGTGTCTGTGGTGGGGTTAGCGGCATCCATCAGGTTGACACGAGTCAGATACTCGTTTGACGACATGATATTGATGGCATTCTCACCAGGAATATTCATGAAGTTAGGCAGGCCGGCGCCAGAGCCAACGAAGATGCCCTTGAAGCCCTGTTTCTCCAACTGCTCCACGCTGATGGTCTTTCCTACGATAACATCGGTCTGGAAATGAACACCCATCTTAGCGAGGTTCTCAATCTCCACGTCTACAATCTTGTTGGGCAGACGGAACTCAGGAATACCATATTTCAATACACCACCAATCTCATGCAGTGCCTCGAAGACATAGACATCATATCCCTTCTTCACCATATCACCAGCGAATGACAGTCCTGCAGGACCAGAACCAACCACGGCAATCTTCATACCGTTGGCAGGAGCAATCTCCGGCAGACTGATATTGCCACTCTCACGCTCGTAGTCGGCAGCGAAGCGCTCAAGGTAGCCAATGGCAACAGCAGGCTCGTTCATCTTCAGATGGATACACTTGCTCTCACACTGTTTCTCCTGCGGACAAACACGACCACAGACAGCAGGCAGTGCAGAGGTGTTCTTTAGAACCTTCGCAGCAGCGAGGAACTGTCCACGCTCGATATTCTTGATGAAAGAAGGAATATTAATATTAACAGGACAACCCTCCACACAGGTAGGCTTCGCACAGTCGAGACAACGCTTAGCTTCCGTCATCGCCATCTCCTTGGTCAGTCCGATGTTCACCTCCTCAGTACGAGTCGTGGCACGATAGACGGGATCCAACTCAGGCATGATAACACGCTCGATCGCCGTGCGCTCCTTGGGCTTCATGCTCTTGCGGATTTCCTCACGCCATGGGGCATTGCGGTCGGTGAGCACTTCGATGGGGTCAGTGGTCTCTTTTGTTTCTGTAGTATCTATAGTGGCTATAGTTCCTATAGTATCTATAGTGTTTTCAGAGGACAGATGCTCCTCGTAATGCTCTAACTCCTCTTGCTCGGCACGCTTGAAGGTTCCCATACGCTTGAACATCTCATCCCAGTCAACCAAAGCACCGTCGAACTCAGGACCGTCGATGCAGACGAACTTCGTCTTGCCGCCAATCGTCAGACGACAAGCACCACACATACCCGTACCATCTACCATGATGGTGTTGAGGCTCACCTCACAAGGGATATTGTATTTCTGGGCTGTCAGATTGGAGAACTTCATCATGATAGGAGGTCCGATGGCAAATACCTTGTCGACGTGTGGCTCCTGCTGGATGAATTTCTCGATACCCACTGTTACCACACCTTTCTCACCATAACTACCGTCATCTGTCATGATAATCACCTCGTCACTGGACTCACGTACCTTGTCCTCCAGAATGATGAGATCCTTGGAACGACCAGCCATCACGGAGAGCACTCGGTTGCCTGCTGCTTTCAATGCCTGGATGATAGGGAGCATAGGTGCGACACCCAGTCCACCACCGGCACATACGACGGTACCATATTTCTCGATATGGGTGGGATTACCCAATGGTCCTACGACATCTGCGACAAAGTCGCCTACATTCAGCGCACACAACTTCTTAGATGACAGTCCAACCATCTGCACCACCAGTGTGATGGTACCTTTGTCGATGTCAGCGCCGGCAATGGTCAGCGGCATACGCTCACCCTTCTTGTCAACACGTACGATGACGAAGTTACCAGCCTTACGACTCTTTGCGATCAGTGGAGCCTCTATCTCAAAGAGAAAGACTTTCTCAGAGAATTGCTCCTTCTTGATAATCTTATTCATAGTTCAGTATTTGTTTGTTCGTGTTTGTCTAGTCAATCATCTCAAAACCAGTATAAGGCACGAGGGCTGCCGGAATCTTGATGCCGTTCTCCGTCTGGTTGTTCTCCAGGATAGCGGCAACGATACGTGGCAAGGCAAGAGCAGAGCCGTTCAGTGTATGGCATAACTCTATCTTTTTATTATCGGCACGACGATAACGACATTTCAAGCGATTAGCCTGATAGGTGTCGAAGTTAGATACTGACGATACCTCCAGCCAGCGCTTCTGTGCCTCACTATATACCTCAAAGTCATAGCAGATAGAGGAGGTGAAACTCTGGTCACCACCACACAGCAACAGGATGCGGTAGGGGAGTTCCAGTTTCTTCAGCAGTCTCTCCACATGCTCCAGCATCTCCTTGTGGCTCTCTTTAGAATGCTCAGGTTTATCGATGCGTACAATCTCAATCTTAGAGAACTCATGCAAGCGGTTCAGACCACGAACGTCCTTACCATAAGAGCCCGCCTCACGACGGAAGCACTCTGTATATGCACAGTTCTTGATAGGCAGCTGAGCCTCGTCGAGGATCACATCACGATAGATATTTGTCACAGGCACCTCGGCGGTAGGGATGAGATAGAAGTCATCCACCTCGCAGTGATACATCTGTCCCTCCTTGTCAGGCAACTGACCAGTGCCATAGCCAGAGGCGGCATTCACTACCGTTGGCGGCATGATCTCCGTATAACCACTCTTGCGAGCCTCGTCGAGGAAGAAGTTGATGAGGGCGCGCTGCAGTCTGGCACCCTTTCCGATATATACGGGGAATCCTGCACCTGTAATCTTCACACCCAGGTCGAAATCGATGAGGTTGTATTTCTTTGCAAGTTCCCAGTGAGGCAGTTTTGCCGTGGGAATCTCCGGATTAGCCGTCCAGTTGCCAACGGTATCCGTACCGTCGCACTCTTTCTGGTTGCTCTTCACCACATGGTTGTCCTCAGCGGTAGCCCCCTCAGGTACCTCGTCATAAGGAATGTTCGGGATCTGGCAGAGCAGACGAGTCATCTCCTCCTGTGCCTCATTCATGGTGTCCTCCAACTGCTTGTTGGATTCCTTCATCTTAGATACCGTCTCCTTGATGGCATTCGCCTCGTCTTTCTTACCTTCTTTCATCAGACCGCCAATCTGTGCGGCGAGTTTCTTTGCCTCGCTCAGGTTTGCGTCTAATTCCTGCTGAGCCTCACGACGGCGCTTGTCAACGGCAAGAACTTCGTCAATAGCTTCTTTGGCTCCCTTAAAGTGTTTCTTTTCCAATCCGCGAATCACGCGGTCTGTCTCCTCAGTGATGAGTTTTAATGTAAGCATAATTTATGTCTTAATTTTTAATGTTTATTCGAATAAAACGGTGCAAAGTTACAAAATAATTATGAACTGCGGAAAAGTTTTAATAATTAATTATGTACGCATGATGATAGAAGCCCAATGATGATCTTCTCGCTGACTCACCAATGTGAGTCCCATTTTTTGTCCTTTTGCCTCCAATAAGGGGATGTCCTCTGTGTAGAATCCGCTCATGATAAGGGTGGCATCCTTTGCCATTACCTGTCGGAAGCGCTCCATATCCTGCAACAGGATATTGCGATTGATGTTTGCCACGACATAGTCGAAACGCTCACTGATGGTGTCGAGTAGGGAAGCGTCTCCGCAGAGGATAGTCATGCGATGATCTACTTGATTAATAACGGCATTATGGCGAGTGTTGTCAGAGCTCCATTCGTCTATGTCATAAGCGGTTACACTTTTTGCTCCAAGTTTTAGAGCAGCTATTCCCAAGATACCCGTTCCACATCCGGCATCGAGTAGTTTCTTCCCTTTAAGAGGTTCTCTTAACAAAGTAGAGCATATCATTCTGGTTGTCTCATGCGTACCAGTTCCGAAGGCGAGGTGAGCATCGATTTCAATGGACAATGGACCTTTGACCTTTGACCCTTGACCTTCTGGCAGATGTCGTCCGTCATGGATCACCATCTTGCCGTCATCGATAATGATAGGCTCAAACCCCTCCTGTTCCCATTGCTCGTTCCAGTCTTTGTCCTCGGCTTCAACCACATTATATAATATATGTGTACCCTCCATGGGAAAATACTGAATGGTCTGGTCGAGAGCCTCTTGGTTGAAGAGTGTCTGCTGTACATATCCCTTCAGTCCCTCCTCTGTTTCCTCAAAGGTCTCGAAACCTACCTCACCAGCCATTGCCGCTAAGATGTCACGGGCATCTTGAGTGACTGGCTGAATCTTAAAAATAACCTCGTAATACTTCATCGTATGTTAAAAATTTAGTGCAAAATTACAAAAATTAGGGAAAAACCTACCTCAGTTTAGGGTTTTTCCCTAATTTTGCAGTGAAATTCGTTGTATTTTTGCAACGTGAAACTATAAAATGATGGAAATGAATATGAAAAAGTTAGTTCTACTCTCAGTCCTCTTTGGAGCCATGCCAATCACCATGATGGCACAGGACGACGATCTCTACTTCGTTCCGACGAAGGAGAACGTGGCTAAGGAAGCCGAGAAGTATGGGATGCCTACCGATACTTATTATGCGGGCAGTACGCGTAGCACTGACGAATACAACCACCGTGCGTGGAGCCGTGTTGCCCCGATAGACTCAGCGGGCAACGATATCATCGACTTCTCAGCGGAGCGTGGGGTATATCCCGACTCTGCATATAATGAGGTTCAAGACTATAAGTACACCCGTCGTATGAGTCGTTTCGACGATTACAACCCCAGTGTCGCATATTGGGAGGGCTATCGTGACGGTCGCTGGTCTTCTCCATGGTATTATGGTGGCTATTACAGCTGGTATGATCCTTGGTATGACCCCTGGTATTATGGTGGTTACTATGGCTACTATGGTTATTGGGGATGGCATTCACCATATTACTATTCCACATGGTATTCACCTTGGCGCTATCGCTACTATGGATGGTACGGACCTCGTTACAGCCGTTACACCCATGCCGGGGCAGGGTGGAGCCGTCCAGGTTACTCGCACCACAAGTATAGTGGCAACCATCGTTATAACTCTGGTACCACTCGCAGTTATGGTACTCGTTCCTATGGTAATCATAGCCTTGGAGGTTATCGTTCTTCCTCTCCGACCATGCGCAGCGGTGGTTCTTTTGGAGGCGGTGGTGGTCGCTCAATAGGTGGCGGACACTCTTATGGAGGACGCAGATGATTTAAAGTTTAGAGTTTAAAGTTTAAAGTTTAGAGTTTGAAGGATATGAAGAAGATATATTTATTCGCAGCAATGGCAATGGTTGCCATGCAGATGCAGGCACAGAATGCCACACAGGACACCTATGTCGGTGCGGCTCTTGCCACAGAGGATTTGAATGGTACGGCACGTTATGTGGGTATGGGTGGAGCGATGGATGCCTTAGGTGCTGAGATCTCTACCATGGGTTCCAACCCTGCAGGTATCGGTTTGTTCCGCAAAGGACAGGTTTCTGCGACACTGGGTGTCAACATCCAAGAGGAAGGCAAGTCTTTCCAAGATGGTAGTAAGACGCATGTGTCTTTCGACCAGATTGGTGTGGTGTTCAGCAGTCGTACAGGTAAATCGAGTTATCTGAACTTTGGTTTCAACTACCATAAGAATCGCAACTTCAATCATGTGCTGTATGCGGCAAATGCGCTGAATGGCTCTTCACAGAGTACAATGACGGTCCTCAAGGATATGAACGGGCTGTTTCTGAATAAAGGACTTGCCTGCTCACAACTCGATGACCTGTACTTAGGTAATATGGTGCTTGACGAGAATGATGTGCTTCATGACTATGCTGGTGTCTCCTATGATTTCAATCGTGCCAACACAGGTTATATCGGAGAGTTTGACTTCAATATCAGTGGTAATATCAAGAATCGTCTTTATCTGGGTCTGACAGTTGGTGTACACTCCGTACATTATAAGAATTATAGTGAGTATTACGAGACACTCAACAGTACGGAGATCACGGATGTCCTGATCTCAGACAATCATAAGATCACTGGTCATGGTTATAACGTGAAGGCTGGTTTGATCTTCCGTCCAGTCGAGGAGTCTCCCTTCCGTATAGGTGTTTCTGTTGCCACTCCAACCTTCTATCGCTTGACGACCGAGAACTATACCACTATTGGTACTAATGTCGACCGTGAGTCGGCAAAGGAGGACTTCCGTTTCAATACTCCTTGGAAGTTCGGGTTGAGTCTTGGACATACTGTTGGCGATTATCTCGCACTGGGTGCTGTGTATGAGTATGCAGACTATGGTGCTTGTGACATGCGAACAGTTGACGGTCGTTATTACGACTGGTATTATGACACCTATAGTGAGAGCAGTTCCAGCGATAACGTGATGAAGCGTCTTACGGAGAAAACGCTGAAGGGTGTTTCTACTGTGAAACTAGGTGCAGAGTTCAAGGCAGACAAGAACCTCGCCCTCCGTCTTGGCTATAACTATGTGTCACCAATGTATCAGGAGAATGGTGTTCGTGACCAGACATTACAGTCACCTGGTGTCTATTACGCTTCCACCACCCATTACATCAACTGGAAGGACACTCATCGTATTACTGCAGGTGTAGGTTTCACATTCGACAAGTTCCGTCTCGACCTCGCTTATCAGTACAGCATGCGTAAAGGTGACTTCTATCCCTTCATGAAGGACTACTCCTCAGCCTTTATTGATGAGGAAGGTGACCAAGTGGAACTCTCCAACCATTGTGATGCCGTCAGTGTCAAGGATAACCGTCATCAGATCCAGTGCTCTCTGACCTATTCCTTCTGATAGAGAGTCAAAAATACATCATGAGCGTCCTGCTAAGTGCCATCTTAGTAGGACGCTTATGTTCCTGACTTCGGGAATTTCTCCCAAAAATCAATTTTTCTGGCACACTGTATTTGATTTTCAGCAAGTTACAAAAACTTTTCGGGTGATTTGGGTGACGCAAGGCGATTTTTTGCTACCTTTGTGCCATGTTTGTACGCAAGAAGAGAAACAGGACCGGCACTATCAGTGTTGTGGTGGTGGACAAGAGCCACGGCGGGTTCAAGGAGGTGA
>CALFUF010000071.1 GCA_937916405.1 uncultured Prevotella sp. | reverse complement strand
TGAGTTGTGCCGTATCTTCGAAAGGCAACGGGTAGGCGACGGAACGTCGGGAATGAAGGAGGACCCGCAACTGCCTATGCGTGTCGACCATGGAATGACCTTCACCGACCAGCAAGGCGGCATCATGGACGAGAGCAGTCACGGGCACAATGCCGGCTATACCCTGCTGGGACGTATGTTTGCCCTCGGACAGGTACAGGGCATCCTCGCCACCGTCGACCGTGAATTGGGAATTGAGTATAAACAACCGGGATTCTTTGATTAGAAAGGAAATTATGAGACTGAATGATATAATGAATGGCAATTTCGATGCCAACGCTTGGGAGGCAAAAGGATATCAACTCCCCAAGTACGATATAGAGGCGGTGCGCCGTAAGACACACGAGGCTCCCACATGGGTACATTTCGGAGGTGGAAACATATTCCGCGCCTTCCCTGCCGCCATCCTTAATGACACCTTGAATACTGGTAAGTATGACCGTGGTGTCATCGTTGCGGAGACCTTTGACTTCGAGGTGGTCGACAAGGCGTATACCCCTTACAATAACTTGTCGCTGCTGGTAAGTCTGCAGTCCACCGGTACCATTGAGAAGAAAGTGATCGCATCCGTGACAGAGGCTTTGAAGGCAGACTATCAGTTCAGCGACTGGCAACGTCTACAGGAAATCTTCCGCAATCCGTCGCTGCAGATGATTTCCTTCACCATCACGGAGAAAGGCTACGGCTTCAACGATGCCGATCTGGCACGTGGCTTGCAACCCGTATTCGCCATGGGTAAGGTAACGACACTGTTGCTGGAGCGCTTTAAGGCTGGCATGTTACCGCTGACTGTACAGTCGATGGACAACTGCTCGCACAATGGCGACAAGGTGAAGGCCGGGGTGTTCGCCTATGCGGAGCGTTGGGTAAAGGAAGGACTCGTTCCTGCCGGCTTCCTCGATTATCTGAAAGACGAGACGAGGATCACCTTCCCGTGGTCGATGATTGACAAGATAACTCCCCGTCCTCATGAGAAGGTGAGGGAGATGCTTGCCGCTGACGGATTTGACGACAACAACTATATCGAGACGGAGAAACACACCTTCACGGCACCGTTCGTCAATGCCGAGGAGGTGCAGTATCTCGTTATTGAGGACAAATACACAAACGGGTGTCCCCCACTGGACTTGGGCGGTGCGCTCTATACTACCCGCGAGACGGTCGACAAGGTGGAGACGATGAAGGTGACCACCTGTCTGAACCCCCTGCATACCGCTATGTCTATCTACGGCTGTATGCTGGGCTATACCCTCATCTCCGCAGAGATGGATGACGAGGACCTGCGTCCGTTCATCCAGAAGATCGGCTATATCGAGGCGATGCCCGTTGTGACCGACCCTGGTGTGCTGAATCCTTACGAGTTTATCGGTGCTGTCATTAACCGTCGTCTGCCCAACCCCTTCATGCCTGACGCGCCACAGCGTATTGCCATGGACACCTCCCAAAAACTGCCTATCCGCTTTGGTGAGACCATCAAGAAATATATCGCCCGTGGACTCGACCTGTCGAACCTCGTTTTGATACCTCTTACACTGGCAGGTTATGCACGTTATCTGAAAGGCATCAAGGATGACGGAACACCCTTTGAGCCGTCACCTGATCCCATGCTGGAGGAGATGCAGGCTATCATAGCTCCTTTAGAGGTTGGAAAGGAAGACCAGGACTACAGCTGTCTGCGCAGCCTCTACAGTCGAAAGGACGTCTTCGGACTCGATCTTTACGAGGCTGGACTGGGTGAGCAGATAGAGGGAATGGTCAAAGAACTGTATGCTGGTAAGGGTGCCGTACGTGCCACCTTACATAAATATGTAGCGGCAAGATAAGCTCTGCCACCTTATTTAAAATAGGGGTATTCTGCTAAATACCACAATCGTGGTATGCAGAATGCCCCATTTGTGCTATTTCGGGTATGCGGATTTCACCGTACCTTTGCATCGTCGAAAGGACATAGTAACTGTTTTAAAGACATAGTAACATATTAACAAATAAAATAAAAAGATTATGAGCAACAAGAAACTTCACTTCGAGACTTTGCAACTGCATGTAGGACAAGAACAGCCCGACCCCGCTACCGATGCTCGTGCCGTGCCCATCTACCAGACCACATCCTATGTGTTCCGTAACTCACAACATGCCGCTGACCGCTTCGGACTGCGTGACGCTGGTAACATCTACGGTCGTCTGACCAACTCCACACAGGGTGTCTTCGAGGATCGTGTCGCCGCCCTGGAAGGTGGTGTCGCAGGTCTTGCCGTGGCAAGTGGTGCCGCTGCCGTGACTTATGCCTTGCAGAATATCGCCGGGGCAGGTGACCATATCGTCGCTGCCGACAATCTGTATGGCGGTTCCTTCAACCTGATCACCCACACCCTATCGACACAAGGTATCTCGAATACCATTGTGAAGGTGAACGACCTCGCCGCTCTGGAGTCGGCAATCCAGCCGAACACCAAGGCAGTATATGCAGAGACTTTCGGTAATCCGAACTCCGATGTCACCAATATCGAGGGAATCGCCGAGGTAGCCCACAAACACAACATCCCTCTGATTATCGACAACACGTTTGGAACCCCGTTCCTGATTCGTCCTATCGAGCATGGTGCCGACATCGTGGTACACTCCGCCACAAAGTTCATCGGCGGACACGGTTCCTCACTGGGTGGCGTCATCGTTGACGGTGGCACGTTCGACTGGAAGGCTAATGCCGACAAGTTCCCCACCCTCGCCAAGCCAGACCCATCCTATCATGGTGCTGTATTCGCTGATGTTGCCGGTGCTGCCGCTTTCGTGACCCGTATCCGTGCCGTCATCCTGCGTGACACTGGTGCCACCATCTCACCATTCAATGCGTTTATCTTATTACAAGGACTGGAGACGCTGAGTCTGCGTGTGGAGCGTCATGTGGAGAACGCCCTGAAGGTTGTAGACTTCCTGAAGAACCACCCGAAGGTGGCAAAGGTGAACCATCCTGCCCTGCCAGACCACGAGGATCATGCCCTCTATCAGAAATACTTCCCGAATGGTGCCGGCAGCATCTTCACCTTTGAGATCAAGGGCGGTGAGAAAGAGGCTTGGAAATTTATTGACTCTTTAGAGATCTTCTCCCTCCTTGCCAATGTCGCTGACGTGAAGAGTCTGGTGATACACCCCTATACCACCACTCACTCTCAAATGTCACCAGAGGAGTTGGAGCAGCAGCATATCACTCCCTCCACTGTTCGACTCAGCATTGGAACAGAGCATATCGACGACATCATCGATGACCTCGCACAGGCATTTGATAAGATTTAATATATACAACAACAAATAAAAGACGAAATATTATGACAAAGATTGCAAAACAACTGACCGAGCTTATCGGAGGTACCCCACTGCTCGAACTGAGCAAGTTCTCTGCGAAGAAGGGACTGAAAACCCCTATTATCGCCAAGGTAGAGTTCTTCAATCCTGGTGGCAGTGTGAAAGACCGTATCGCCCTCGCCATGATCGAGGATGCTGAACAGAAAGGACTGTTGAAGCCCGGTGCCACCATCATCGAGCCGACCAGCGGTAACACAGGTGTAGGACTCGCCCTTGTCTCAGCTGTTAAAGGTTACAAACTGATTCTTACCATGCCTGAGACGATGAGTGTGGAACGCCGTAACCTCGTGAAGGCATACGGTGCGGAGGTACGCTTGACCAGTGGTAAAGACGGTATGGCAGGTGCCATCCGTGCTGCAGAAGAACTGCGTGACAACATCCCCGGCTCTATCATCCTGCAACAGTTTGAGAATCCCGCAAACCCTGCTAAGCACTATGCTACAACAGCTGAGGAGATTTGGAAAGACACTGACGGGAAAATTGACGTCTTTGTCGCAGGTGTTGGAACAGGTGGAACGATTTCCGGTGTCGGTAAGTTCTTAAAAGAAAAGAACCCCAATATCAAGATTATCGCCGTAGAGCCATCCTCTTCACCTGTTCTTAATGGCGGGCAGAGTGGTCCTCACAAGATTCAAGGCATTGGAGCAGGATTTGTTCCTAAGACTTATGACGCTAATGTCATTGACGAAGTATTAGACGTAGAGAATGACGCTGCCATCCGCACTGGACGCGAGCTTGCACAGCAAGACGGGCTGCTGGTCGGCATTTCTTCTGGAGCTGCCGCATACGGTGCTTATATCATCGCTCAACGTCCTGAGTATGCAGGAAAGACGATCGTAGCGCTTCTGCCTGACACTGGTGAACGTTACCTGTCTACCGTCCTCTATGCCTTTGAAGAGTACCCACTTTAATATTCTTTTCCTACTCATTCAGCAGCCGTAGACGTCCTCATCTGCGGCTGTTTTTATAAAAAACAAAGAAAAAAATTTGGGAAAGTAAACGAAATACCCTATCTTTGTAGGCTGATAGCACTAATCTATCGCCAATGACAATGAGCCTACTACAACGACATAACATATCTTCCCGAATCGCTATCTTTGCAATACTGCTATTCATACCAGCAATTTTGCAAGCGAAAGACACCCTTTTCTACAATCTTTTCGACTTCGACCACATTCTTGGGTATGTAGTGGCAGGACTGCTCATCGCCATCTTCGTTTTGTTGTTCTACAACAGACTATACGTATTCCGTGAGCATGAGGTCATCGATCTCCATAAGAGCAGTAATGCCCGTCTCGCCCTTGTGATGCAGGCAGGAAGATTGCGCCTATGGACATATTATCCAGAGACACGACACTACCGGATTCTATCTGTGTCAGGAGAAGACGCCAAAGAATACAACCCTGTGGACTTCGCCCTTTTCTACGACCGTGACGATTTCGAGAAGATGCGTTCTTTCATGTTCGACATTATTGAGGGCAGACGACTCACCGCCACACTGAATATCAAAAGTGCCAACACCAACAGGACTATCTCCCATTACGAAATACACCTGTCAATACAAGACCGTAATGCCAAGGGACAGGTCACCAGAATACTGGGTGTACAGCATGATGTCACAGACATTCATGAGAAGAAGGCTAGTGCTAATGCTTTATCCCTGCGGTATGAGACCGTGTTCAACTCCTCACTGGTTGATATGTTGTATTATGACAAGAACGGCGTGCTTACAGACATCAACAATACCGCTTGTGAGTCATTCGGCATCCCAAACCGCGAGAAAGCCATTCGTCAGGATCTCCTATTAAAGGAGAACCCCCTTTTCAACCATATCGATGTCAGTCAATCTAATCAGACGTATACCACGGCGATCATTGACAGCGCAGTTAACGAGCACTCTCGTTACCACATCAAGAGTCCAGGAAAGGAAGACAAGATGTATTATGAGTCAACGATTAACTCAGTTATCAACCAGCAAGGAGAGTTAGAGGGAATTTACATAGCCGGACGTAACGTCACAGAAATGGTGACCTCCTTCCATCAGCAGCAAGAAGGTGCGATAGCTTTGAAGAAGGCTACCGAGCAGATTCAGAAATATGTTGAGAACATTAATTTCGCCCTTCGAATCAGTAATGTACGATTAGTCAATTATGATCCCAAGACCTATACTACAAGTATATCCAATATTATCGGCAAGACACAGCTCCAACTGTCACAACTCCGTTGTATTCGTATCGCCGCTCCACGTTACCGTCGTACCGTGTCGAGTATTCTCAATCGGATGGATCATTTAACGACCAATAACATTGAGCAGACTATTGAGACAGAGATCAGGGACCAGAAGGGACGACAGATTTCCTTAATGTTCAACTTGGTGCCTATCCTTGACAAGGACAACCACATTTCCCACTATTTCGGGATGTTCCGCAACCAGACAGATCTGGTGGAGACCGAAAGAAAGCTTGCTATCGAGACACGCAAGGCTCAGGAAGCGGAATTATTAAAAGAATCGTTCCTCACCAATATGAGTTATGAGATCCGTACACCTTTGAATACTGTCCTCGGATTTGCCGAATTGTTTGAGACTGACCATGATGAGGAAGATGAGCCTATTTTCGTTGAGGAGATCAAGAAGAACACCAACACGCTATTGCTGCTGATTAATGATATCCTCTTCCTCTCAAAGTTGGATGCCGACATGGTGGAGTTCAAACATGATGATTTTGACTTCGCAGAGTATTTTGACGCTTACTGTCAGATGGGATGGAGTAGTGTCATTGCTGGTGTTAAGACAAATATAGAGAACCCATACGAGCATCTGGTATTGAATGGGGATATCGAACAGCTCGGCAAGGCAATCCAGAAACTTTGTGCTAATGCTGCCTTCTTCACCCAGGAAGGTACAATCCGTGCTAAATACGAATACCGTCGTAATGAATTAGCTATCTGTATTGAGGATACTGGTGGCGGTATTGATCCGGCAACCCTGTCCCATGTCTTTGACCGTTTCGTTCGTGATAAAGATGAGCGACTGTGCGGAACAGGTCTTGACCTCCCCATCATCAAGTCACTTGTCACGAAAATGGGTGGCACGATAGAAATACAATCTGAATTAAAGAAAGGAACTACTGTATGGATCTTCATACCTTGCCATGCCAAAAGGGTTGAGAAGAAAAGTAATTTCACCAATTAACGAGATGAATATGAATACCATATATTGCATCCATCCGCTATTATCAGGGCAACTGCCTTTTCTAAATACGCTGAACCAGTTCAACATCAGCGTCGTCGTTCTTGTCTTACTCATATTCTGCATCGTACTCTTTTTCAACCATCTGATATTGAAAAGGATACGCAAAGTTTCTTTACAGTCAAGCAACACCAATGCTGTGATGCAACAGGCATTAAAAATCAGCGAGGAACATGTGGTGTACTATAATGTCTCCACAAAGTATACTGACAAGCTGTATGGACACATGATTCCTGATGAGGGGATTTCGGCAGAAGACTGGAAGGCACATGTACACCCAGACGATCTTCCCTATGCTCTTGACCAACTGCATCAGGTGATTGATGGAAAATTGAAATCAGCAGAATTCAATTGCCGATGGAACTTTGATTATAGCGGAGGACGACCAAGATGGGGTTATATGCATAATGTCAGCGTGGCAGAATACCTCCCAGGCATGACACGTCCCGTGGGCATCATCAGTACCTTGGCAGACGAGACAAACATCATCAAGCAACAGGAGAAAGAAGACGAGTTGCACCAGAGATATAAGTTGATCTTTGAGGAGTCTATCATCGGCTTGTCGTTCTACGACCCTGACGGATGGTTGCTGGATGCCAATAAGAAAATGCGCACCATTTGCAACTTCGACAGTGAGGTCGGAGACGAGTATTTCTCCAATGCGAACCTGTTCGAGACTGCACCCTTCAATGAGTTCCTAGATAAGAATCACGTGGAGGAATACTGGATCTGCTCCCGCAGTGACATCCCCGAGCGAGACATGCATTTATACTTGGAAATTCGTGTTCACCCCATCCATGACGAGAGCGGCAAGCTGACCTACATCGCCATTGCTGTACGCGTTGTGACAGAAGAGCGTGAGATGTACCTACAATCACGACTCAACGACATACAGATCCAGAAAGCCAATGAGGAGATCAAGCGTTATGAGATAGAGCTTCGATACCTGATGGAGTCTTGTGACATGCGAGCATGGCGCACTTCCTTCAAAGACCGCAAGATACAATTCATGAAGGGACTGAGCGAGATTGAGCGTGAGATGACCTTTGACGAATATGAGACCTACTTCATTGATGACTCAGGTGTCATCAGTGAGAATTTCGCCCATCCTGAGATTCACTTCACTGAACCCGTCACCTACCTCTGTAAGATGCGCCCTGTCTTCCATTCAACACAGGAAATACAATGGAATCAAATTAACAATGTCCCTGTTTATGATGAAAATGGAGAACTTACCGGTTGTTTCGGACTGATCCGTAATATGACAAAGTTCATCCAGGCTCAGGAGCAACTCAAGCATGAGACACAACGTGCCAATGAATCTGGACGACTAAAGAGCGTATTCCTTGCCAATATGACGCATGAGATACGTACACCGTTGAATGCCATCGTGGGATTCTCTGACCTTTTACAGATGATGACTACCACAGAGGAGAAGCGTGAGTTGATTCATGTGATTCACAATAACTGTGACATGCTGCTCCGTCTGATCAATGACATCATGGCTATCTCGGCAATGGATTCCAACGGACTGGTCATGAATCCTGTCAAGACCGACTTCGCCCAGGCGTTTAACGACATCTGCCAGTCGCTCGCCCAGCGTGTAGAGAACCCCAATGTCCAATTTATCAAGGAGAACCCTTATCAGTCATTGTTCACTCGTTTGGATGTGGGACGAATGACACAGGTCATTACCAATTTCGTCACCAATGCCGTTAAATACACCCAAAAAGGACATATCCGCGTGGGCTATCAAATGAAGGACAATGGTATCTATATGTATTGTGAGGACACTGGAACTGGTATCCCCAAAGAACAATGCTCCAAAGTCTTTGACCGCTTTGTCAAACTCAACGACTACGTGCAAGGCACTGGACTGGGACTCTCTATCTGCAAGGCTATTGCAGAACGTTGCAATGGTAAGATCGGTGTAGACAGCGAGGTAGGAAAAGGCTCCACATTCTGGATTTGGGTACCTTGTATTATTGAGAAATCTGAAATCAGCGAGTAACCATGATAAGAGAGAACTATAAGTACCTGCTGGCTACCTTGTTACTATGGGGATCCCCCTTGTCCCTCTTAGCCGCGTCACAAGACGAGAATATCAGGGCATACACGCAAGAGCACCCTCTCGTTTATGAAGATGTCTTCGATTTGTGGCCCTATTCCTTCCTGAATGAGAATGGAGAGCCTGACGGATATAACGTGGAGTTGATTCGTCTCATGCTCAAAGAACTGAATATCCCTTACATTATCAAGATGAAGCCCAAACAAGAATGCTTCAACGACATAAAGGAAGGTAAGTCAGACTTGATGTTTGCCCTGGCAGCTGGTTTCAATGACGGATTCGGACGATATAGCAACAATACCATCACGCTCTTTACCCAGAGTGTGGCAACACCTGTCAACAAGCCTATCCAGATCATGACATTCCGTGATTTAGAAAAACACAAGGTCACGGTATGGGAAGGAAGTATCTGCCATCACCTGATGAAAGACTATGGATGGGAGGAGAATGCGTTAGCGACGAAATACATGAGAGACGCCATTGAGAATATAAGCATGAATGAGGATGGACAAATCGTATGGAACACACTCTCTCTGAAATGGCTTGTTCATAAATACCAGATTGACAACGTTCAGATTACCCCTGTCGACATGCCTCATGGAGAGTATAAGTTCATGTCGAACAACCCGCAACTTTTGGCGAGACTAGACAGTATCTATACGATCCTTAATTCAGCGGAGAAATTCACAGAGATCCAGAACAAATGGTTCTATCCTGAGCGTAACGAGAAAAAAATAGCACCTTGGATATGGTATGTCTCCGCTATCGGCGGCATCATCATCTTGCTATTCCTCATTTACGCCATCAATTATAGAATCAAGGAACGACAACTTGTCAAACTCACCAAGAAATACAACCAGCGATTGGGGCTTATTCTTGAAGCTAGTCACGTCCGAATGTGGACTTACGACACCAAGACAAACTTATTCACCTGGCGTAACGAGAAAGGCCAGCCTTCTTTCAATTATACCATTGAGGAGTTCTCCCACCGCTACCATCCTGGTGATTTCGAGCAACTCCTCCAAGCACTCCACAATTTGGAAAATAGCAACGAGCAGCAAGACAAGGAAAAAGAGGTTAGTCTGCATGTGAGGGCTAAAGACAGCGAGGATGGGGATTTGCAAGAGCATGACTTCATCATGTCACTCTCTGTTTTAAGACGAGACAAGACAGGAAAGGCGATTATTATTCTTGGAACAAAGAAAGATATCACCCAAGAACGGCGCCAGCAACGTATGGATGAAGAGAGAGCCATGCGGTATTGGGCTATCTTCAACACCCCACTGGCTGGTATCATGTTCTTCAATCACAACGGTATCTTGGTGAACATCAACGAGAAGGCTTGTGAGACTTACGCCTGCAACCGTGAGGAGCTATTAGCCGAAAGGGTATCGCTCCATGACTTGCTGGACATCGACATCGATATGGAGGAGGCTGAAGGCTATCATTTCACTCAGATCGTCAACCTCGACAAGATTCCCGCAGAGGAACGCAGGGTTAAGGCATGTAAGCGCAAGGGAAAGCTCCTGCATGAGATACAGCTGATGACCGTCTATGACGAGAACGACCAACTGATGGGTATGTTTGCCATCGGACGAGACATGACAGACCGTGTCAACGCCAGCAACCAGCAGCATGAGCATGCGGACCGTACCAGAGGTATCGTCAACGGATTGACAGAGTACATCACCAATATCAACTATGTGCTTCAGTTTGGTGGTGTCCACATGGTAACATACTCTCCTACGTCACATACGCTGATTATCTACAGTGGTATTAACAAGGTACGATACGAGATTACGCAGACTCGCTGCATGACCCTTGTGCACGACAAGTCGAAGAGAAAAGCGATGCACCTGCTGAACAATATGGACAACCTTGTCGCGAAGTCTATCAATACGGATATCATGACCAGTATCCATGTACATAACAATAAGCTGATGCAATTGCAATTCAACATGGTACCGACTTACGGCAAGGATGGGAAAGTGAAAGACTATTTCGGATTGTGCCGTGACGTGACAGAGCAGACCTATAACGAGCAACAACTGGCACAGAAGTCCAAACAGGCACAAGAAGTGGAGAACACCCAGAACAGCTTCCTGAAAAACATGAGTCATGAGATCCGCACTCCCCTCAATGCTGTCGTAGGTTTCGCGGAACTCTTTGAGATGGATCACTCAAAAGAGGATGAGGAGATTTTCATCCAGGAGATTCTCAAGAACTCCGACCGTCTGTTACAGCTGATCAACGACATCCTCTTCCTGTCACGACTGGATGCCCACATGATAGAGATTCACAAACAGCCTAACGACTTCGCTACCGTCTTTGAGGGATTCTGCCAACAGGGATGGGAGCGATACCAGCACGAGGGTGTCAAGTATATCGTGGAGAACCCCTACCAGCAACTGGTCGTCGACGTAGACGTTACCAATCTCCAACATATCATCGAACAGGTGACGGCGAATGCGGCGCAATACACCAGACAGGGAACAGTCCGTGCCCGCTACGACTATATCGGACGACGACTGATGATTTCCATAGAAGACACAGGACAAGGCATCAGTCAGGAAGTCCTGCAATGCGTCTATGAGCGCTTTGCCTCCGGCCCTAACAATGGAAGCGGACTGGGTCTGCCTATATGTAAGGAGCTCACAGAGCAGATGGGAGGAACACTTGAGATTAATTCCGAGGAAGGACTGGGTACTACCGTGTGGATTACCATCCCTTGTCATGCTACGGTCGTCAAACGAAAGAAATACATCTGATATGAATAAACACAGGTACAACATACAACATCTCATCCTGATAGTGCTGTTGGCTTTCTGCCTCCCTATAGAAGCCCATCAGTCATTTGAGGAGAAGTACGACGAGGAGCACCCTATCATTATCGCTGGTGACTGGGACAAGCCGCCCTATGAATATCAGAACGACAAGGGAGAACCGGCAGGCTCCAACATTGATGTCATGCGTGCTGTCATGAAACAGCTGGGAATCCCCTGCAAGTTCTTGTTGAAAGAATGGGGTAACGCCATCAAGGCTTTTGAGCGAGGTGAGGCTGACCTGATTCTTGCCAATGCGCGCAGATATAAGAAAGCCCCCTACTATTATACGCAGAACATCATCAATTACAATCGTATCCGTGTCATGATGCGAGGTGACACCGTCCCCCCGCTCTCTCTTAAACAACTGATTGAGGGCGGTGTCGTGTTAAAGCCGTCTGACTACACAATAGCCTATTTCATAGCAGAAGACTCTGACTACATCAACAGCATCGAGTTCCAGTCACCTAAAGTCGCTATGTTAGGACTACGTGACAACGACTACAAATATTTTGTGTGGGGAGAGGAGCCTCTGAAAAGGAAAATGAAGGAGCTGGGCTTCGAGCAGGAAGGTTTTATCCTGAACGAGGTCAACATTCCCGTCAGTGACATCCACGTCATCGGACGCGACAAGGAACTGATCGATAAGATAGACGATATCTACTCCCGTATGAAACAGAGTGGTGATGTGGAGGCGATCAATACCCGTTGGCTGCATCCTGAGAAGATAACAGTGGGCCAACAGATTCCTGTATCTGTCATCATCATTCTGACTATTATCCTACTGACCATCTTCTGTTATCTGCTCACCCGCCTGGCACAGTCACATGCCAAGAAAGCATCACACAATTCCGTGGAATTGAATGAGATGATGTACAAAGCATTACACATGGGACGTTTTTATGTCATGGAATACGATATCGCCAACGACCAGTTCACTAACCGCTATGGCACTTTCCTACCCCATAATGGCATGTCGCTGGAAGAGTTCATCGCCCATATCCATCCCATGGAGCAAGAAGAGTTCAGGAACAAGATGACCCTCATGGAGACGGGAAGGGAGCAGAAGACCGCTATCGACAAACGTTGGAACATCGGCACGGCAGATCATCCGCAATGGCTCAATTTCAAAGGACACTCGATGGTGGAGTATGACGACTATGGGCATCCCACCTATATCATCAATACCATCAATGATATTACCCAAGATGTGGAGGAAGAGAAAGCGGCTCATGACTTAGTGAGAAAATATGAGCGACTGAGCAACATGCCACAACTCGCCATGTCTTTCTATGACAAAGAAGGCTTCCTGATAGACACCAACGACACGATGAAGGAACTTTGTGAGTTCGACAAGGCAGAGAATGAGCGTTTCTTCCGACAGTCAAACATGTTTGACATCCCCGTCTTCCATGATGTCTACCCCTCAGGAAGCGAGGAAGCGAGGGCAGCATGCCATTGTATAGACAAACCGTTCTCAGACAAGAACACCTATATCGAGTTTGAGATTCGTCCCTTGCTGGATGGACAGGGAGACGTGTTCAACTATATTGTGTCTGCCTTTGACGTTACTGAGGAGCACGACCGCGACTTGGACATCCATAAGATGACCAAAGAGATAGAGACAGCTGTCAATCAGATGAACCAGTTGGAGCGACGCTTGCAATACATCCTGGAGAATACCAATATGTATGTCTGGCGACTTGATTTCCGAAAGAAGACCGTTGTATATACCCGTCTGTTGAGAAGACCCGAATACATTAAGACGTTCGATGAATATTACGATGGTGTTTTTGAGGAAGAGAAACCTATTGTCAAGAGAGGAATGGATACCCCGGAGATGTGGGACAAACCTTTCTCTCTGGATCGTCATTTCAAGAAGCCACTCTTTGGTGAGGGTGACGCTGACAGGTGGTATAACATCTCCGGAATCCCCATCCGGGACGAGGAAGGAAAGATACAAAGTACCTTTGGTATCATCCATGATATCACTGAGCGATTAGAGGCTGAGCGTAAGCTGAAGCAAGAGACGTTACGTGCTGAGAGCAGCGGTCATCAGAAGAGCATGTTCCTTGCCTCCATGACCCATGAGTTACGCACCCCTTTGAACTCCATTGTAGGTTTCTCCGACCTGTTACGCTCTATCGACACACCAGAAGAACGCAAGGAGTTCATCCGTATCATCCGTACGAATTGTGACATCCTGTTGCGACTCATCACTGACATCCTGGAGGCTGCTAATCTCTCCGACACACAGATGCAGATTATCCCCAAAGAGGTGGACTTTGCCAAGGAGTTCGACATACTGTGTCAGGCACTTGCCCAGCGTGTGGATAATCCTGCTGTGGAATTCAAGAAGAAGAACCCACAGACGAAGCTCATTACCAGCATCGATATGGGACGCATCCAACAGGTCATCACTAATTTCGTCACTAATGCTGTCAAATACACTCACGAGGGACATATCTGCGTGGGCTATCGCTTGGATCAACGTTACGGCAAGACGGGACTTTATGTCTATTGCGAGGACACGGGTGACGGTATTCCCAAAGAGAAACAGGCAATGGTCTTTGAGCGTTTTGTCAAACTGAATGAGTTTGTGCAGGGAACAGGATTAGGACTTGCCATCTGTAAGTCTATCATCGAGCTATGCGGTGGGCAGATTAATGTGGAGAGTGAGGTGGGCAAAGGCTCTACCTTCTGGTTCTGGATTCCTGTCAATATCAAGGAGATAGAACCCATGCCCACAGCATATATCATATAATAAGGTCTATCAATAATACTATCATAAGATGAAGAAAAGAATCATTTTCGCAATGCTGCTTTGTCTGTCTACCATGACAACATGGGCAGAACAGGTCGTCATAGAGACCAAGAACGTGTCGATGGTCCTTGAGGCTACCAAGGGCGCCCAACCCCAGTATGTCTATTTCGGCGCCAAGCTGAATGGGAGAGAACTGCAGAACATGCAGAAGCCTGAGATGTTCGGACGGATGGACGCCTATCCCGCCTATGGTATGAACACCCCTGCGGAGGCTGCCCTTGCCATGCGCCATGCTGACGGCAACCTCTCTACGGCACTGGTGGTAGAGGGTGTGCAACGTGCCGGTAATATCACGACTATTCAGTTGAAAGACCCTGTCTATCCGATTCTTGTCAATATGAAATACAAGACCTATCAGGATGAGGATATGATCGAGGCTTGGACAGAGATTGTCAACAACGAGAAACAGACCGTCACCCTGACGACCTTTGCCTCCGCCATGCTGCCTATCCGTCGTGGTAATGTTTGGCTCAGTCATTTCTATGGCTCATGGGCTAACGAGACACAACTGGTGGAAGAGCCTCTGACACCTGGTCAGAAGGTCATCGTCAACAAAGACGGTACCCGCAACTCGCATACTGACCATGCCGAGGTGATGTTCTCGCTCGACGGCAAGGGACAGGAGAACTGCGGACAGGTAATCGGTGCCGCACTCTGCTATTCTGGCAACTACCGACTGAAAATCGCCACTGATGATACGGAATATCACTATTTCTTCGCTGGTATCAACGAGGACAACTCTGAGTATCACTTGAAGAAGGGGGAGACCTTCGTCACTCCTAAACTGGCTCTGACCTTCTCCCAGCAAGGACTCTCTGGTGTCTCCCGCAATTTCCACAAGTGGGGACGCAAATATATGCTCATGCATGGCGATAAGGAGCGTAAGATCCTGTTGAACTCCTGGGAGGGTGTGTATTTCGACATCAACCAGAAGGGGATGGACCAGATGATGGCGGATATCGCCTCGATGGGTGGTGAGCTCTTCGTCATGGATGACGGCTGGTTTGGTGACAAATATCCTCGTAAGACGGATAACTCCTCACTGGGTGACTGGGTCGTTGACAAGAACAAGTTGCCGGAGGGTATCGAGGGACTCCTTCGTGACGCCAAGAAACATGGTATCAAGTTCGGCATCTGGATAGAGCCGGAGATGAGCAATACCGTCAGTGAGCTATATGAGCAGCATCCCGACTGGATCGTCAAGGCTCCCAAGCGTGACGCTGTGCTGGGACGTGGTGGTACACAGGTGGTACTTGACCTTGCCAACCCAAAGGTTCAGGACTTCGTATTCAGTGTGGTTGACAACCTGATGTCGAAATATCCTGAGATTGACTATATCAAGTGGGATGCCAACATGGCGATTTTAAATCATGGCTCACAGTATCTGACGATGAACGACCAGAGCCACCTGTATATTAAGTACCATCGTGGTTTCGAGAAGACTTGTCAGCGTATCCGTGCCAAGTATCCCGATGTCACCATCCAGGCATGTGCCAGTGGTGGTGGTCGTGCGAACTGGGGAGTGCTCCCCTACTTCGACGAGTTCTGGGTCAGCGACAATACGGATGCTCTCCAGCGTATCTATATGCAATGGGGCACCAGTTATTTCTTCCCTGCCATCGCGATGGCGAGTCATATCTCCGCCACCCCGAACCACACCGTTTTCCGTACCACAGCACTGAAATACCGTATTGACGTGGCGATGAGCGGACGACTGGGTATGGAGATCCAGCCAAAGAATATGACAGACGATGAGAAGGAGTTATGTCGCAAGGCGATCGCCGAGTACAAGCAGATTCGTCCTATCGTACAGTTTGGCAACATCTATCGTCTGGTGTCTCCTTACGACAAGAAGGGACTCGCCTCTCTGATGTATGTCACTGACCAACAGGACAAGGCGGTGTTCTACTGGTGGAAGACGGAGTCGTTCCAGAACGAGCACCTGCCCCGTGTGAGGATGGCAGGACTGGATGCCAACCGTATGTATAAGGTGAAGGAACTGAACCGCATCGACCTCCAGCCGATGAGTGTAGAGGGGAAGTCGTTCAGTGGCGCCTACCTGATGAACCACGGTCTGGACATGCCGTATCGCAACGAGCCTGAGTGGTCGAAGAAGAACGACTGGTCGAGCCGTGTCCTTCTGCTGGAGGCAGAATAACATCGAGATATCGGCATCTCGAAATCTTGAAATCTCGACATCTCGAAATCTTGAAAGAATAATGGCAATCGGAAAAAGCGAGAGCCTGCTGGCATCTATCCGCGAAGGGCGTGAGATGACACAGGGGGAGAAACTCAGGCTGATCATCAGCCTGAGTATTCCTAGTATCCTCGCTCAGATCTCCGCCACCATCATGTTCTTCATCGATGCCTCGATGGTAGGACATCTGGGTGCCAAGGCTTCCGCTGCCATCGGACTGGTGGAGACGACGGGGTGGCTGATGGGTGGACTGGGTTCCGCTGCTAATATGGGATTCTCCGTGCAGGTGGCTCATGCCATTGGTGCCAACGATTTCAAGCGGGCACGCCGCATCCTACGGCAGGCACTGGTCTGTTGTCTGTTGTTCAGTCTTGCCATTTCGACAACAGGTATCCTTATCAGCGGTCCCCTGCCCTACTGGTTGGGAGGTTCCGAGGAGATTGCCCATGACGCCTCTGTCTATTTTGCCATCATCGGCTTCTGTGGCATCTTCTTCCAGATGAACGGACTAGGCAGCTCGATGCTGAAATGTTCTGGTGACATGAAGATTCCTTCCGCATTGAACATCATGGCGTGTGTGCTGGATGTCGTCTTCAACTATTTCTTCATCTATATCGCTGACATGGGGGTGACGGGTGCTGCAATAGGTACGGGACTTGCCGAACTCGTGACAGCCTCGCTGATGCTTTACTTCCTGCTCTGCCGCTCTGAGATATTAAGACTGAAAGGTCGCCCACACCGCTCTTTCCGCCCACAGGCTGATATCGTCAACAATGCCTTCAAGATCGGAGCGCCGATGGGACTGCAACACATGCTGATGGGTGGTGCGCAGATCGTGAGTACCATCATCGTGGCTCCTCTTGGAACGGTCGCTATCGCCGCCCACTCACTTGCCATCACTGTCGAGAGTCTTTGCTACATGCCCGGTTATGGTATTGCCGACGCTGCGACGACACTGGTTGGTCAGAGCTTTGGTGCCGGCAAACGGTTGCTCACCCAGTCGTTTGCCCGTATGTCGGTAGGACTGGGAATGGTGGTGATGACAATCATGGGGGTACTGATGTGGAACTTCGCCCCAGAGCTGATGTCCCTGCTGACCCCTGTCGAGGAGATTATCGCCATTGGTGCCCAGTCGTTGCGCATCGAGGCGTTCGCAGAACCGATGTTCGCAGCCTCTATCGTCTGCTATGGTGTCTTCGTGGGGGCTGGCGATACCTTGAAGCCGTCTATCATGAACCTCACCAACATGTGGGCTGTCCGTCTGACCTTTGCCGCCTATCTGGCACCTATCTACGGACTGCCTGGTGTATGGACGGCAATGGCTGTGGAGCTCACGTTCCGTGGTACGATCTTCCTTCTGCGCCTGTTCTTTGGTAATTGGGCAAAAGGAATCAAAAGCGAATAAACAGGGTTTATAGAAACAAAGCAGCCGGGAGATCACTCTTCCGGCGTGCTTACTTTTCTTTTCCTATTAATAACTAAAAACCTGCTTTCTCTTTTAAAACTAATACCATACTACTAACCTAAAACTACTAACAAACCTAAACTTATGTCTTATTCGTTATCCTCAATCTTTTCCTTTTCTACTACCTATTGTCTGTTATCCTCAATCTATTACCTAAGTGTGTTCCTCTGAATCACGATGCAAAGGTAAGCAGATTTCATCATCCGACAATGAAATCTGAGCGTTTTGAGCGAAAAAGGGGAGTATTCTTGACCTACATCAAAAATTTGTGTCCGCACACAAAAAGTTCTTCTCTACCACGTTCGTCAGCTCCACAAAGTCCGCAACTGTCAGTTCCTCAGGACGTTGCGTCGCAAAACGGGAGTTGGAGACGGACGCATACTGTTTTAAACTAACCCTCAGCATTTTACGACGCTGGTTAAATGCCATTTTCACTAACTGCTTAAACAACTGCTCGTTGCAGTCCAGACGGCTGACCTTGTTGCGGGTCATGCGGATGACGGCGCTCTGTACCTTGGGCGGAGGATTAAAAACGTTAGGCTCAACGGTAAAGAGATATTCCACGTCATAATATGCCTGTATCATCACGGACAAGATACCATAAGCCTTGTTATGGGGTTTCGAGGCGATACGCAGTGCCACCTCCCGCTGGATCATACCCGTACAGCAAGGTATCAGGTCGCGATTGTCGAGCATCTTGAAGAATATCTGCGACGAGATATCGTAGGGGTAATTACCAGTCAGTACGAACTGCTGACCGTCGAACACCTTCCGCAAGTCCATCCTCAGGAAGTCCTCCCCTAAGATATTCTCCCTCAACTGAGGGAAGTGCTCGTTCAAGTACGCCACACTCTCCCTGTCAATCTCCACCACCTTGAAAGGACGTTCCTTCTCCACCAGATACCGGGTCATCACACCCATACCGGGTCCCACCTCCAATACAGGGATGTCGCTATATGGCTCGTCCACCGTATCGGCTATCCGTTTAGCTATCGACAGGTCAGTCAGGAAGTGCTGACCCAGGTTTTTCTTCGGTCGTACTTGCTTCATTGCTGCAAAGGTACGAATAAGCGAGTGAAAATGCAAATTAATTTGCAATTTTCCGAGCGTGAGTACCTTCGACCGAAGGTCAAAGGTAGTGCAAAATTTCGATTAAGTGAAGAGAATGCAAATAAATTTGCATTATTGAGCGTGAGAAATTTATCCAAATTGAGTGAAACACCAAATTTATTTGAGTGTTTTGCGTAGGGGTAGCGATTACCGTTGTTGGGGTATTAGTGCCATCCTTCGAGGGGTAAAGTGGCATCCTTTCAACCGTTCGGCTCCAGCCGAACAACTGAACGGCTCCAGCCAAACAACTGAACGCCTATAGCCGAAAGCAACTCGCTCAAAAAACAGTCGCTGTCTGGGTAGGGAGATGGTAGTGAGATGGTAGTGAGATGGTAGTGAGATTTTTAGGCAATCCCACTACCCGCAATCCCTCTGTGTATCGGCATTTCTGCCATTTGGGTAGTGCGATAGGGGGATTATTATATCTTGTAGCAGGGTTGTAGCACCATTGTAGCACGATAAATCCCAATCGTGCTACAGGCTCCGCCCTTTATACATCGGCATTTCACCCACATTGTAGCAGGGATAGCAGGATAATTTTTTTGTATGATGGAGATATAAAAACGGCTGGCAAAGTCGTTGCTTTGCCAACCGTTTGATTGTTATTGGAATTACACGTCGTCCTTAAAGGGGGCGGAAAGAGTGAAGCCCTCACTGTTGTTGAGCGACTTGGCACCACCAGAGCATCTGCGACTGCTGTATCTTCACCACATTCATCGTGGGCTTCATATATTCTTGCTTTGGCAAGCGATTAAAATCGATTAGTTTCTTCATCGCGTCATCCTCCATTTATTTGATGATTACTTTCTTACCTTTCACGACGTACACACCCTTAGTTGTCGGCATACTATTAAGTTTACGACCGTCGAGCGTGTACCACGCATCAGAAGACTTCCATTCTTCCATCTTTCCATTCTTCAATTCTACAATCACCGTGGTCTCCAGACTCTACAACTGCCATAGGGGTTCCTGTCGCCAGTTTTTAGCGGGAACCCCATCATGGCAGGATCTATTGACGGATTACGAAGCAGCAGCAGCTTTAAATCGCCAACGAAAGTGTTGTTGGCGTCAATGGCATTCAGCCAATAGGCGATACAACAGAGTTGAGCATATAGTGACTCTTCTCTAAATGTGAAATTCGTTATCCACTTGTTGGGCATCACTTGTGGCGTTGCTGGTTTCAGAGGGTATGCCCGAT
>CALFUF010000070.1 GCA_937916405.1 uncultured Prevotella sp. | reverse complement strand
ACCAAGATCCTATGCGAAAGTGAAAGGTGAACCGTATGAGAGTGGTATACCCACACGTGGCAGTTCTTGGTTGCCATTCTCTGTGGGATTCTATCTCTTCGCTATCTTGTTCCTGATGTTTGATGTGGAAACGATGTTTCTGTATCCATGGGCAGTCGTCGTGAAGGAGTTCGGTGCCGCAGCATTGCTGAGCATTGGTTTCTTCTTGGTTGTATTAGTATTCGGGTTAGCCTATGCCTGGAAGAAAGGAGACTTGGAATGGAAGTAAGAAAACCGCACATCAAGAGTATTCCCTACGAAGAGTGGAATGACAACAGCTCGTTGGAGAAAATCGTTGATGAGCTTCATGAGGGTGGCGTAAATGTTGTTACAGGGACACTGGATCAGTTGATTAACTGGGGACGTTCGAACTCCTTGTGGTCATTGACTTTCGCTACTTCATGCTGTGGTATTGAGTTCATGGCATGTGGATGTGCTCGTTATGATTTTGCTCGTTTTGGTTTTGAGGTGACTCGTAACTCTCCCCGCCAAGCTGATTTGATCATGTGTGCTGGAACCATCACTCATAAGATGGCGCCAGCCCTGAAACGTCTGTATGATGAGATGGCTGAGCCAAAGTATGTGATTGCCGTCGGTGGCTGTGCTATTAGTGGAGGTCCCTTTAAGTCGAGTTACCATGTGGTAAAAGGTATTGAGGAAATTGTTCCTGTCGATGTGTTTATCCCAGGATGTCCTCCACGTCCAGAAGCTATCATGTATGGAATGATGCAGTTGCAGCGTAAAGTGAAGATTGAAAAATTCTTCGGTGGTGCTAATCACAAGCAGACAGCAGAGGAGAAAGCTTTAGGTGTATCCAATGAGGAACTGGTATTCCGTGAGAAACACGGTGATAACCGTCGTAATCCTATTGTGGTCACTGATGTTCCCCAGGAGTTTGTGGAAGAACTGCAGAATGCAAAAGTTGAAGAAGGAAAGGAGGCTGCCGTATGAAGTTAGAGTTCTTATCATTTGATTTCGATAAGTTCTCATCTGAGATGCAGGACTTAAAGAATAAAAAAGGTTTCGACTATCTTGTTACGATAGTAGGTGAAGACTTTGGTAAGGAAGAAGGACTTGGCTGTATCTATATTTTAGAAAACACCGCTACTCATGAGCGTTGCTCCGTGAAAATGATAGCAAAGACACAGGTTTGTGGTGATGGCATGTCATCTAACGGGACTGGTGAGACAGACGGACAGTCGATTCCGTATATTCCTACGGTGTCTAATATATGGCGTGTCGCCGATTTGTTGGAGCGTGAGGTTTACGATTTTTACGGAATCGTGTTCCTTGGTCATCCCGACATGCGACGATTATTCCTTCGCAGTGATTTTAAGGGATTTCCTTTCCGTAAAGATTGGGAGTTCAATGATCAATATACACTTGAGGACGATAAAGAGAATGATTACGGCTTAGAGTATTACATCGATAAAGATGGTAATTTGCAGTCTAAGCAGAACAGGCTTTTCGGAGCAGATGACTATGTTCTTAATATAGGTCCCCAGCACCCTGCAACTCATGGTGTCCTCCGTTTGCAGACTGTTCTCGACGGTGAGACCGTTAAGCGCATCTATCCTCATTTGGGCTATATTCACCGTGCTATTGAGAAAATGTGGGAAGGAATGACCTATCCCCAAACACTAGCACTGACAGACCGTCTGAATTATTTGGGCGCGATGCAGCATCGTCATGCCCTTGTAGGTGTTATTGAGGAAGGTATGGGCGTGGAACTCACTGACCGTATCAAGTATATCCGTACCATTATGGATGAGCTCCAGCGTCTTGACTCGCACTTGCTCTATACATCATGCGTTGGACAGGATCTCGGTGCGCTGACGGCAATGCTCTATGGTATGCGTGATCGTGAGCATGTACTGAACTGCATGGAAGAGACTACTGGTGGCAGACTTATCCAGAATTATTATAGAATAGGTGGCTTGCAGGACGATATAGATCCGAACTTTGTGAAGAATGTGAAGGATTTAGTGAAGTATCTGCGTCCTACTATTCAGGAGTATATGGATGTGTTTGGTGATAATGTCATCACCCATAATCGTTTGGAGAAATGTGGTCCGATGTCACTCGAAGATTGTATCAACTATGCGGTGACAGGTCCTGCCGGACGTGCCTCTGGTTGGAAGAACGACGTTCGTAAAAACCACCCTTACGATATGTATGACAAAGTAGAGTGGGAGCAATGCACTCTTGACACTTGTGACTCAATGGGACGTTATCTTGTTCATATCAATGAGATGTATCAGAGTTTGAACATTATTGAACAACTGATTGATAATATTCCAGAGGGTGACTTCTATGTAAAACAAAAACCAATCATCAAAGTGCCAGAGGGACAGTGGTACTACTCTGTCGAGGGTGTTGCCGGTGAGTTTGGTGTATATCTTGACTCTCGTGGTGACAAGAGCCCATACCGTATGAAGATGCGTCCGATGGGACTCTCGCTGGTTGGCGCGTTCGATCCAATGTTACGTGGTCAGAAGATAGCTGACCTTATCGCAACGTGTGCCGCTATTGATGTTGTAATTCCTGATATTGACAGATAAAAGCGTAGAAAGTTATGTTTGATTTTAGTATTGTTACACAATGGTTCGACGCTCTCCTTCGTGACACATTAGGTCTGGGAGATTTTCTGTCGATATTGATAGAGTGCGTATTGGTAGGTGCGGCTATCCTTGTGGGATATGCGCTAATTGCCATTGTACTGATATTTATGGAGCGTAAGGTATGTGCCTATTTCCAGTGTCGCTTAGGTCCGATGCGAGTAGGCTATTGGGGCTTGTTACAAGTTTTTGCCGATGTATTAAAGATGCTCATCAAGGAGATATTCTTTGTGGATCGTGCTGACAAGCTCTTGTATGCAATTGCTCCTCTATTGGTGATCATAGGATCTGTAGGCGCTTTCTCGTTTCTCCCATGGAACAATGGTGCCACAGTGCTTGATTTCAATGTGGGTGTATTCCTGCTCACTGCCATCTCTTCAATTGGTGTGGTAGGTATCTTCCTCGCGGGATGGGGCTCTAACAACAAGTATTCCGTGGTATCGGCAATGCGTAGTGCCGTTCAGATGATTTCTTATGAGATGTCACTCTGTCTGTGTCTGATTACTGCTGTAATCTTGACAGGTACTATGCAGATGTCTGGTATCGTTGAGGCTCAGACTGGTCCTTTTAAATGGTTGATTTGCCAGGGACATATTCCTGCTATCATTGCTTTCTTCACATTCTTAATTGCCGGAAATGCGGAGGCTAATCGTGGCCCGTTTGATATGGCAGAGGCAGAGAGTGAGTTGACGGCTGGTCACCATACTGAGTACTCTGGTATGGGCTTTGGCTTTTTCTATCTGGCGGAATTCTTGAACCTTTTTATCATCGCTGGTATTGCCGCAACAGTATTCTTAGGTGGTTGGGCTCCTCTGAATATTGGCGTTGAGGCATTTGACGCTGTGATGAATTATATTCCTGGTATTGTCTGGTTTATGGGTAAGGCATTCTTCTTGGTGTGGATCTTGATGTGGATTAAGTGGACATTTCCCCGTCTGCGTATTGACCAGATTCTTAAACTTGAGTGGAAGTATCTGATGCCTCTATCACTAATCAATCTTGTTTTGATGACTGTTGTGGTGGCTTTAGGCTGGTATCTATAGTAACTATAATACCTATAGTAACTATATAAATTAAAAATAAAATGGAAGATAATAAATCATATTTTGGAGAAATCGGACATGCCCTGAAGACCCTTACCACAGGTATGGGAGTCACTTGGAAAGAGTTTTTCAAGGACTTCTTTACCAATAAGTCAACAGAGCAGTATCCTGAGAACCGCAAGACAACGCTGCATGTCGCAAAACGCCATCGTGGACGTTTGGTGTTTAAGCGTAATGAGGACGGTTCTTATAAATGTACGGCATGTACCTTGTGTGAGAAGTCATGTCCCAATGGTACTATTAAGATTGTTTCCCATATGCAGGAAGATTCTGAGACGGGAAAGAAGAAGAAGGTACTTGATGACTATCTTTACGATTTAGGTGATTGTATGTTCTGTCAGTTATGTACCAATGCTTGTAATTTTGATGCCATTGAGTTTACCAATGACTTCGAGAATGCGGTGTTCGACCGTAGTAAATTGGTACTCCATCTTGACAAGGAAGTATATCAAGGCGGTTCCCTGCCTAATCTGATAGATGGTGGTGCCGACTTTACGATTGGTAAGTTTAATACTAAAACGAAGTAAGGACTATGGCAAATTTAGTTATGTTTTGCATCCTCGCAGTCGTTATCATCGCATCTGCACTGATGTGCGTGATGACGACGCGAATCATGCGAGCCGCAACTTTCATGTTGTTTGTGCTCTTAGGTGTGGCAGGTCTTTACTTCCTGCTTGATTATACCTATTTAGGTGCAGCTCAGATTGCTGTCTATGCTGGAGGTGTCACGATGATATTCGTTTTCGCTATACAGTTAGTAAGCAAGCGCACACTGCAGGGACTCATTGAGCATGTCAAATTATCTCGTGCTATCTGGGGAGGTTTGTTAAGCTTAATAGGTTGTGCAGTTGTAATATTAGTTTTATTGAAGAATAAGTTCATGTATGTTGCTATGGCAACACCAGATGAGGAGATACCGATGAAAAAGATTGGTATGGCTCTTGTAGGGGCGGATAAGTATCAATATATTCTTCCCTTTGAGTTTATCTCCTTATTCTTGCTTGCCTGTATCATCGGTGGCTTAGTAATCGCAAGAAAGGAGGAGAACGAATAATGGTACCTGTAGAATGTTATTATGTGCTGAGTGCACTACTGTTCTTCATTGGTGTTTTCGGCTTTATTACCCGTCGTAATTTGATTGCCATGCTCATTTCTGTTGAGTTGGTACTCAATGCCGTTGATATCAATTTTGCCGCATTCAATCGTCTGCTCTATCCTGGCTCTTTGGAGGGTATGTTTATGACACTCTTCGCTATCGGAGTATGTGCAGCTGAGTGTGCTGTAGCTATTGCAATTATCATCAATGTATATCGTAATTTCAAGAGCGATACCGTTGACAGTATTAAGAATATGAAATGGTAAATGGTTATGGAGATATATAGTTATTCATTTCTAATCCTTCTACTGCCTGCGCTTTCGTTTGTGATACTTGCGTTGGTTGGTATGAAGATGTCCCATAAGACAGCAGGTCTTATTGGTACAACATCGTTGGGACTGGTAACGGTATTGTCATACTTGACGGCATTCTCCTATTTTGGGGCTGATCGTCTTGCTGATGGTACTTTCGCTACTGTAGTTCCTTATAATTTCACATGGTTACCGTTGGGCAATCTGCATTTTGATATGGGGATCCTCTTGGATCCCATCTCGGTAATGATGCTCATTGTCATTTCGACTGTCTCATTGATGGTGCATATTTATTCTTTCGGTTATATGCACGGTGAGAAAGGTTTCCAGCGTTACTATGCGTTCCTGAGCCTCTTCACGATGTCTATGTTGGGATTGGTGGTTGCCACAAACATCTTCCAGATGTACACGTTCTGGGAGTTGGTAGGCGTATCCTCTTATCTGCTGATAGGATTCTACTATCCTTTGAAACCAGCTATTGCGGCTTCTAAGAAGGCTTTCATAGTGACACGTTTTGCGGATATGTTCTTCCTCATTGGTATTCTGCTTTTTGGTTATTATACTGACTCGTTCAGTTTCTCCTTTGCAGGAGATATCCAGATGGGAGTAGGAACGACTCCGTTTATCGAGGGCAATGCGGCGAAAGCTATAGCCGCAGGTGGATTTATCTTGCCCACCGCCTTGGTCCTGATGTTTATTGGTGGTGCAGGTAAGAGTGCCATGTTCCCATTGCATATCTGGTTGCCAGATGCCATGGAAGGTCCGACACCTGTCAGTGCACTTATTCATGCAGCAACGATGGTGGTTGCAGGTGTCTTCCAGATCGCCCGTATGTTCCCCTTGTGGATTGAATATGCTCAGCCACAGTTGAGCATTGTGGTATGGGTAGGTGTGTTCACCGCTTTCTATGCAGCGGCAGTTGCCTGTGCCCAGAGTGATATCAAACGTGTGCTTGCTTTCTCAACCATTTCACAGATTGCATTTATGATGGTTGCTCTTGGCGTTTCTCTTCCAGGTCATGAGTCTGTGCTCGACAACCATGCTCAGTTAGGTTTCATGGCAGGTATGTTCCATCTGTTTACTCATGCCATGTTCAAGGCATGTCTGTTCTTGGGTGCTGGTTGTATCATCCATGCCGTACATAGCAATGAGATGTCGATGATGGGTGGCTTGCGTAAGTATATGCCTATTACCCATATCACCTTCCTGATCTCCTGTCTGGCGATTGCCGGTATTCCTCCCTTCTCTGGCTTCTTCTCGAAGGACGAGATCCTGACGGCATGTATGCACTACAGTCCCGTTTGCGGATGGATCATGACAGGTGTCGCCGCTATGACCGCCTTCTATATGTTCCGTCTGTACTACGGTATCTTCTGGGGTACGGAGAATAAGGAGGCTCATGAGCATCACACCCCGCACGAGGCACCTTGGACGATGACATTCCCGCTCATCTTCCTGTCGGTAGTGACCTGTCTGTGTGGTTTCCTGCCTTTCGGACATCTCGTCTCCGCCAGTGGTCAAGCCTATGACATCCACCTCGACTGGAGTGTGGCTGCCACCTCTATTGTGATCGCTGTCTGCTCTATCTGTCTCGCCACCTATATCTATAAAGGTGAGAGTCAGCCCATCGCCGACCGTCTGTACAAGACGTTCCCGAAGTTGCATCAGGCAGCCTACAAGCGTTTCTATCAAGATGAGATATGGCAGTATGTCACTCACCGTATTATCTTCCGTTGTGTCTCTACACCCATTGCATGGTTTGACCGTCATGTTGTTGACGGCACCTTCAACTTCCTTGCATGGGGAGCCAATGAGGCAGGTGAGTCTATCCGTCCTTGGCAGAGTGGTGATGTGCGTCATTATGCTGTATGGTTCCTGACAGGCACAGTCGCATTAACTTTAATCCTATTGGCAATATAGTCACTATAAAAAAGAAATATCGAAAATGAATATATTAAGTTTATTTGTTTGCATTCCAGCCCTGATGTTGTTAGGTCTTTGGCTAGCCAAGAACCTTCATCAGGTGCGTGGCGTGATGGTGGCTGGTGCCTCGTGCTTGCTTGCCCTGTCTATATGGCTGACCATCTATTTCATCCAGCAGCGTGCGGCGGGCAATACTGATGTGATGCTGTTGGCTGCATCCACGCCTTGGTTCAAACCATTGAACATTGCCTATTCGGTTGGTGTTGATGGTATCTCGGTGGTGATGCTGCTGTTGTCGAGTATTATCGTATTCACAGGAACGTTCGCCTCTTGGCAGTTGAAGCCGATGACGAAGGAGTATTTCCTTTGGTTTACTCTCCTCTCTACAGGTGTGTATGGATTCTTCATCTGCACCGACATGTTCACGATGTTCATGTTCTACGAGGTAGCGTTGATACCTATGTACTTATTGATTGGTGTGTGGGGTAGTGGTAATAAGGAGTATGCGGCTATGAAGCTGACTCTGATGTTGATGGGAGGTTCTGCATTGTTGATTCTCGGTATTCTGGGCATCTATTATTATAGTGGTGCCACGACAATGAATGTCAATGAGATTGCCGCCATGCATAATATCCCAGTTGAGACACAGAAGGTGTTTTTCCCCTTTATCTTCATCGGTTTCGGTGTGTTAGGTGCTTTGTTCCCCTTCCATACATGGTCTCCTGATGGTCATGCTTCAGCGCCAACAGCAGTATCTATGTTGCATGCTGGTGTGTTGATGAAACTGGGAGGCTACGGCTGTTTCCGTGTAGCTATGTATCTGTTACCGGATGCTGCTAATGAGTTGGCTTGGATATTCCTGATTCTGACGACCATCTCTGTGGTGTATGGTGCTTTTTCTGCATGTGTACAGACAGACTTGAAATATATCAATGCCTATTCTTCTGTCTCACACTGTGGTCTGGTTCTTTTTGCCTTGTTGATGATGACCAAGACATCGTGTACTGGCGCTATCTTGCAGATGTTGTCTCACGGTCTGATGACGGCACTCTTCTTTGCCCTCATCGGTATGATCTATGGTCGTACCCATACTCGTGATATCCGTTACTTGGATGGTCTGATGAAGATTATGCCATTCCTTGCCGTAGGTTACGTGGTGGCAGGTCTTGCCAACCTCGGTTTGCCAGGTTTCTCTGGTTTCATTGCTGAGATGACGATTTTTGTAGGTTCTTTTGAGAATTCTGATACATTCCATCGTGTTGCCACCATTATTGCTTGTACTTCTATCGTAGTAACGGCGGTCTATATCCTCCGTGTGGTAGGTAAGATTCTCTATGGCGAGGTAAAGAATAAGCATTATCTGGAGCTAACAGATGCCACATGGGATGAGCGTGTTGCAGTAATCTGCCTCATTGCTTGTGTAGCAGGTCTCGGTCTGTTCCCCTTATGGGCAAGCAACGTTATCTCTGATGCAGTAGGTCCCATTTTGGCTAACATCATTTAAAAAAGGAGGTTAAAGTTATGAATTACGGACAATTCTTACATATGATTCCCGAGGCAACCCTCGTAGTGATTCTGATTCTTGTGTTCTTTGCTGACATGATGTGCAGTAGGGAAAGAGATGTTAAGGTGAAGACGATGGGTGTCTTTGTTCCTCTGTTGATGTGTGCCCAGTTGGTGGCATGTGCGTTGGCTGTTCCTTCAGTAGCCTTTGGCGGTATGTATGTATCAACACAAGCTGCTAATGTGATGAAGGTAATTCTGACCGCAGGAGCTTTGGTGGTAATTATCATGGCTCAGCCTTGGTTGAAGAATGAGGCTAGCAAGCGGGTAGGTGAGTTCTACGAATTAGTAGTCTCCACTTTGCTGGGTATGTTTATGATGGTGTCAAGTGGCAATTTTCTGATGTTCTTCCTCGGATTGGAGATGGCAAGTGTGCCGATGGCATGTCTTGTCGCCTTCGATAAGATGAAGAAGAACTCTTCAGAAGGTGCAGCCAAATATATTATCACTGCCACCTTCTCAAGTGCTGTGATGTTATATGGTATCTCATTTATCTATGGCTCAACGGGTACACTCTATTTTGATGATGTGATGCAGCGCATTGCTTTCTTTGCTCAATATAAGAGTCAAGTGCCAATGCTCATTATGGGATTAGTGTTCTTTTTCAGCGGACTTGGCTTTAAGCTCTCACTCGTGCCTTTCCATTTCTGGACAGCAGACACCTACGAGGGAGCTCCCACACCCGTTACAGGTTATCTGAGTGTTGTTTCTAAGGGTGCCGCAGCCTTTGCGTTGATGACTATCCTGATGAAAGTGTTTGCTCCGCTTACCGAGTATTGGGAGTATATGCTTTATATCGTTATTGTTCTGAGTATCACCATTGCCAACCTCTTTGCTATCCGTCAGAAGGAGTTGAAGCGCTTCATGGCATTCAGTTCTATCTCACAGGCAGGTTATATCATGCTTGCCGTGATAGGAAGTAGTCAGGCTGGTATGGCAGCGCTGATGTATTATATTTTAGTGTATGTCGTTGCCAATATGGCTGTCTTCACGGTGATCTCAACCGTCGAGCAGAATAATGGTGGTACGACGATGATGAGGAGTTATGATGGACTCTATCAGACCAATCCGAAGCTTGCCTTCCTGATGACACTTGCTTTGTTCTCTTTGGCAGGTATTCCTCCGTTTGCTGGTATGTTCTCGAAGTTCTTCGTCTTCATGGCAGCAGCGCAGCAGGGTTCCTTCTGGGCATATTTCGTTGTTTTCATCGCATTGATCAACACCGTAGTGTCACTCTACTACTATCTGCTGATTGTAAAGGCGATGTATATCAAGTCGTCAGAGAATCCGTTGCCCACTTTCACGACAGATAGTTATACCCGTCTTGCCCTTGCGGTTTGCACGGCAGGCATCGTACTCTTTGGTGTTTGCTCTTGCATATACGACTGGTTGTATAATGCCTCCATTATATAATAAGGTATCAACATCAAATAAAAAGAGAGGGTGCACGTCAGAATGCACCCTCTCTTTTTGTATCAGGGAAATTAGAAGTTCCAGTTGATACCTCCCAAGAAGGTAGCACGAGGCATGGGATAACCACTGTTGATCTCGTAACTTTGTGCTAGGAGGTTCTCTCCACGTACCCAGAGATGGAGTCCCTTTAGCAAAGCATAGCTTACAGAAGCGTTCAACAGGCAAAAGTTCTTCTTTTGCTCATTGTCGCCAACCTCAATGTATAGTCCACCGATATATTGGAGACCAGCGGTGACAGTCCATTTATTGTAATAGTAGTTTGCACCGATAAATCCTTTGTAGGTAGGTACGGCAATGACAGGATGCTCCATGTGTAGCAGAGAGTGGTTGGTATTCAAGTTCCAATGGTTGTTAATCTGATAATTGGCTTCCAGTTCCATGCCATAGTTCTCAATCTTTCCCGTATTCACATTCTTACGTTCTATGGTCTGAATCATGTTGTCACCCTTTATGTAAAAAAGGTTGGCACCGTAGTTAAACGCTCCCAGACGATGCTTCCATGATAGTTCATAATTCCATAACCGCTCTGGCTCCAGTTCCTCATTGGAAGGGGGATAGAGGTACATCTCGCGCATGGTAGGATTGCGGAAACCTTTACTAACCATAGCCTTGATCTCACCAGTAGTCATTGGTCGGATGACAATACCAGCCTGTGGTATCCATTCCGTTCCTGTTACTGAATGGTGATCGAGACGAAGTCCGGCGTCAATGGTCAGCCATGTGGCTATGTCCTGACGGAAGTCGATATAACCCGCAATCTCATTGCGATAAGACTTACCACTTTGCTTGTTAGGAGTGTCCATCACTTCCCCAGTCTGCTTCGAGGTATAGTAGGCATGACCATAGATGTGCTGATAGTCTACGCCGATAGTCAGCCGGTTTCCCTCAAAGAGTTGGGCACTCTGATACCATGAGATACCCGTCAGGGCATCTTTAGAGCGGAAATAACGATTGGTGGGTTCCTCTGGATTTGCTGTCCCGTCGTCAATCTTATGGCGTCCGAAGTTAGTATACACGCTTAAAGCACCACTTGTGCGTTGGTAATGATTCTCCAAAGCGGCAGATACCACACCACGTGTGATCCACTGGTCTGCATCGTATAGAGGACTTGTTAACTTACCAGGATAACTGCTGTTGAAGTGGGTGATATTAGCATCCACATATGCATTCCAATGAGCATTGAAGTCGTATCCCAGTTTCAGATATCCTCCATATTGCTCAAATCCCATGCGGGGACGATGGTTGTCAGTACGACTATACTGTGCGGATATGGTTGAGGAGAACTTACCACTGCGTAGCTGGTTGGAGGCTTCTGCCTGAATAGTACCATAACTACCTGCACCAAGGTTGATGTTGGTATTTACACCGTCTTTCTGCATAGAGCGGGTGACGATATTGATCACACCACCCATGGCATTGCTTCCGTAGAGCACAGAGGCTGGACCACGCAACACTTCCACACGATCAGCCATCAGCGTCTGATAACTGTCACTGATAGGATGACCATAAACACCGTTGTATTGTGGATGGCCGTCTATCAGCACGAGCAACTGTCCTGCACCACCTGTTATACCACGCAGGTTAATACCTCCTGCCGCGCCAGTAGAGACACCATAACCCATCACAGAACGGCTGGTAACCATCAAACCCGGAACCTGTTGCATCACTGTGGGTAATACCGAGGTCTGGTGCTGCTCGGTCAATTTCTCTCGTTCGATAACGGTGACCGTCATGGGCAGGTGACGTATATCGACTGCATTTCGGGTGCCAGTTACCACCACTTCCTGTAATGACAAAGAATCGTTGACCTCTTCTGCCAACAGCTTTTCATTAAACAAAAACGTGCTCGCAGCTATCGCCACGAGCACCAGTCGAAATCTCTTTATCACTTGTCAATATTGATTAGTTCATATTTCTTGGAGCCGAAGCCAATCTTCTCCGCATAGTCTGTAATGTAGGTACCATGCTGACGATTGATGCGCTGTATCAGTGGCTTGTTGTCATCACCGGGTTTTCCTTGATAGTTGAAGACTTTGTCAAGACAAGCCTGGTCAACAGCAACAGGGTCGAGAGATGCCATGATGCCCATATCCTGCAGCTCTGGTTTGGCAGGGTGACCGTCGCAGTCGCAGTCAACAGACATGTTGTTCATCACGTTGATGTAGATGACACGTCCATTGAAATAGTTATGAACAGCTTGTGCAGCGGCTGCCATTGACTCAAGGAACAGGTCTTGTGTCTTACCAGCGGCAAGATAGTCAGGACCCCATGCTATCTTGGCATCATCAGTCTTACCTGCTGTATGGATATATGCCTTGCCGGCAGTAGAGGCAACACCGATGGAGGCATTCTTCATCACACCGCCGAAACCGCCCATGGCATGACCCTTGAAATGGGCAAGGTTAATCATGAAGTCGTAATTGGCGAGATGCTCACCGACGATATCGTACTTTAAGTGTTTCTTGTCCTGTATGGGGATGCGGATGTCATGGAACTCATCCATTATATCAACGGCGAAGATACTGTCGAAACCATGGTCGTGAATCGTCTCCCAGTGTTTCTTTGGGTCTTGACGTGAACCGCCATAAGCAGTACAACACTCAACGATGGTACCGTTCACCTCGTCTACTAACTGACGAATCAGCGTAGGCTTCAGATAGTGTGTGTTACCACCTTCACCAGTAGAGATCTTGACAGCGACGCGTCCTTTAGCCTCGCAACCAAGTGCTTTGTGGATTTTTACTAAAGACTCAGGTGTAATCTCCTTGGTGAAATACACCTTCGATTGTGCCATGACACTCATCGTCATAGCCATCATGCAGATAGTTACAAATAATTTTCTCATACGTATATTAAATTGCTTGTCATTTATATGTTGTTTGCAAAAGTACATATAAAATTTGAAATACCAACTAAAAATATTACTGATTCCTTTACCAATATTACAGAAAATTCCCCTTAAATCTTGATTTAAGTCATCTAAAACACCCCTTTTTGCCATTTTGTGTGCGATAACGGGGACAGCGAAAGGAAAAAGTCCTTACCTTTGCATCGCAATTCAGAAAGAGTTGCAATGAACAAGAAATTAGGATAATTATTAATTTAAAAAGGTAAAAAGAATTATGAAAAAGATTTTGATGACCCTCGTTGCAGTAGCAATGGCAACAACAATGAACGCTCAGTGGTATGTTGGTGGTGGTGTAGGTTACAACCACATGAAGATTGCCGATGTAAAGACCAACACTTTCAAAATCGTTCCTGAGGTTGGTTACAACCTGGATGAGAAATGGGCTGTAGGACTGGGTATCGGTTATACTTACAAGAAGTCTGGTGACGATAAGACAAATGGCTTCACCATTGCTCCTTATCTCCGTCATACTTTCGTAAAGTGGGAGAAGGTTAATCTCTTCTGTGACTTAGGTCTTGCTTACGACTACACCAAGGCTGGTGATGTTAAGACTAACACTTTCGGAGTAGGTCTGTTCCCAGGTCTTGCTGTTAACTTGAACGAAAAGATCAGCTTTGTAACCAAGATTGGTGCACTTTCTTATGCGCATTCAAAGGTTACCGATGGTCCTAAGGGTGACGATTTCAACATCGGTCTTGATGGTAGCAGCCTCCAGTTCAGTGTTTACTACAATCTCTAATAAAGGAAAAGCATTATATTTAAATAAATTTCCTAAGTGGGGGCACATCTTCGGATGTGCTCCTTTTTTGTGTCAAATCATCTCCATTAAATACGGACTATAGGGGCATCAAAGTAAATTCAGTGAATTTACTCACTAAATACACTGAATTTACTAAGTAAACACACTGAATTTACTGAGATAAGTGATATCTTTATCTTTTATCGCTTTAGTTCCGCTTTCAAGAACTTGGGGGTATAGCCCTTCTTGCTCTTGGCGATTTCTTCGGGAGTACCTATGGAAAGGACGGTGCCACCATTGCGACCGCCCTCTGGTCCCATATCGATAATATAGTCAGCGAGTTTGATGACATCCAGATTGTGCTCGATGATGATGACGGTATTGCCACGGTCTACGAGTTTCTGTAGTACATCCATGAGGATGCGTATGTCCTCGAAATGCAGGCCAGTAGTAGGCTCGTCAAGGATATAAAGGGTCTTTCCAGTATCTTTCTTCGACAGTTCGGTGGCAAGTTTCACACGCTGGCTCTCACCACCACTGAGGGTCGTTGAGGGTTGTCCGAGTTTGATATAACCCAGACCCACCTCTTGGATAGTCTTGATCTTACGCCGAATATCAGGGACGTTCTCGAAGAACTCCACGGCTTGGTTAATCGTCATGTCGAGCACATCAGCAATCGACTTACCCTTGAAACGCACCTCCAGGGTCTCCCGATTATAGCGTTTACCATGACACTCCTCACAAGGAACCTGTATGTCAGGCAGGAAATTCATCTCTATCGTCTTATACCCGTTACCACCGCAGGTCTCACAGCGCCCGCCTTTCACATTGAAAGAGAAGCGTCCGGGCTTGTAACCACGGATCTGTGCCTCTGGCAGATTGACGAACAAGGAGCGGATATCCGAGAAGACACCCGTGTAAGTCGCTGGGTTAGAACGTGGGGTACGACCAATAGGACTCTGGTCGACATTCACCACCTTATCTATATATTCCAGTCCCTCGATACTCTCATATGGCATCGGAGCCTGCAGCGACCGATAGAAATGCTTGGAGAGGATGGGGTAGAGTGTCTCGTTAATGAGCGTTGACTTACCAGAGCCACTGACTCCTGTGACGAGAATCAGTTTACCCAATGGGAACTCCACGTCGATATTCTTCAGGTTATTACCCCGACAGCCACGGAGCCACAGGCTCTTGCCATTGCCTTTGCGTCGTGATGGTGGTATCTCGATATTCCGTTCTCCACTCAGATATTGTGCCGTAATGGTCTTAGCCTTCATCATCTCGTCGACGGTACCTTGGAACACCACCTCACCACCTTTGCGTCCAGCCTTAGGACCGATATCCACGATATAGTCGGCATTGAGCATCATGTCACGGTCATGTTCCACCACAATAACGGTGTTGCCGAGGTCACGCAGTTCTTTGAGGGAACGAATCAGTCGGTCGTTATCCCGCTGATGCAGTCCTATACTAGGTTCATCGAGGATATACAGCACATTGACGAGTTGCGAGCCAATCTGCGTGGCAAGACGGATGCGCTGACTCTCACCACCAGAGAGAGATGCCGACTGACGGTTGAGTGCCAGGTAATCAAGACCTACCTCCAACAGAAAGTCCAGTCGGGTACGTATCTCCTTCAGTATCTCCGCAGCAATCTGCTGTTGCTGGTGGTCCATGTGTTCCTCCACCTTGTCCAGCCATTCCCGCAGTTCCGTCAGGTCCATATTGGCGAGTTCCGAGATGTTCTTGTCCCAGATGCGATAGGATAAAGCCTCACGATGGAGCCGTTGCCCATGGCACTCAGGACACTCACACTCCGCCAGGAACTGGTCAGCCCATTTCTGTCCACTGGTGCTCTCATCATTCTCCATCACATTCCGCAGGTATTTCACCACGCCGTCAAAGCTCACAAAATAGTCACTGGACGTGTGTACCAGCTCCTTGTCGATGCGAATGGTCTCCAACGAGCCATACAGAATCTCGCTCAGCGCTTCCTCAGGGATATCATTGACAGGTGTCTTGATGGTACACTCATATTTTTGAAGGATGGCGTCAATCTGCCAGAATATCATCTGGTTCTTGTATTTCCCCAAAGGAACGACAGCACCGTCATGGATGCTCAGCTTACGATTAGGAATCACCCTCTCCAAGTCTATCTCGTTGATATATCCCAAGCCCTTACAATGAGGACAGGCTCCCTGTGGGGAGTTGAACGAGAAGGTGTTGGGGGCAGGATCGCTATACGAGATACCTGTGGTAGGACACATCAGTCGCTTGGAGAAATGCTTCACGGCTCCCGTCTCGTAATCCATGATCATCAGAAGTCCCTCCCCTTGTTTCATGGCAATCTGGATGCTCTTCTTGAGACGATCGTCAACAGTATCCTTGACGGCAAGTCGGTCGATGACCACCTCAATATCATGGTTCTTATAGCGGTCGACCTTCATGCCACGGGTAATCTCTTTCACCTCGCCATCCACACGGACATGGAGATAGCCTTTGCGGCGCATACTCTCGAAGAGTTCCCGATAATGACCCTTACGACTTCTGACTACAGGAGCAAGAATCAGAATCTTCCTACCCGTATAATCGTGGGTTACCATGTCAATCACTTTCTCCTCCGTATATTTCACCATCGGCTCACCAGTCATATAGCTGTAAGCCTTTCCGGCACGGGCATAGAGCAGTCGCATGTAGTCGTAAACCTCCGTAGTGGTACCTACTGTAGAACGAGGATTCTTATTGGTCGTCTTCTGCTCAATGCTGATGACAGGCGAGAGTCCTGTGATCTTATCCACATCAGGACGCTCCATCCCTCCTAGAAAATTACGGGCATAGGCAGAGAAAGTCTCGATATAACGGCGTTGTCCCTCGGCAAAGATGGTGTCGAAAGCAAGGGATGACTTACCTGAGCCACTGAGACCGGTGATGACGGTCAGTGACTGACGGGGGATCTCCACGTCCACATTCTTCAGATTGTGGACTCTGGCACCCCATACATTGATTTTCTGGTCATTGCTCATTGCTGCCAGCTACCGTATTATATTTACGTAGTAGATTGACATCTTTCTTGATGTCATATTCTTTTCCATCACCCCCTTTGGCACGGACACGGACGAAATAGACACCATCCTTCACGGGTCTCCCCTTGTAGGTGCCGTCCCATCCCTTTTCCGGGTCGGTCCAGTCTGTCCAGGTATATAGGCATGTTCCCCAGCGATTGAAGATCATCCCCTTGAACTCCACGATGTTCTGATAGGTGGATTTTGCCTGATACTTATCATTGACACCGTCGCCATTAGGTGAGAAAGCGTTGGGCATCTCCAGTTTACTTGCCTGCAACGTGGTGCTGTCAACGGTTTCTTCATCATCATCGTCATCATCAATAACGGCGAAAGAGGGCATTGCCACAAGGGCTAAAAGCAAAAGAAAAGCATATAAAATTGTTTTCATACTGCAAAATTACAGAAAAATATAGGATTAACCGCATCTTTTTTTGTAATTTTGCAAGCAAAATAACTAAAAAGTGATTATGAAGCGATTATTCAGATATGTGATATTGTTGCTATTGATGGCTTTGACGACAGAGACGGCACTTGCCCAACAACCCAAGATACGGCAACAGCATGAGGTGAAACGAAAGGAGACCATCTTTGGTATCTCCCGTATGTATGGTATCACCATCCAGGAACTCATTGATGCGAACCCGGAGATGAATACGCCGGGTTATGAGTTGAAGAAAGGTGCTGTCATCAATATCCCTTGGTCGAAGAACCAGCCGCAGGCACCTGTGGGTGACCAGCCAACAGCCAGTAGTCAACAGCCCGCAGCCCCCGCCAAACCTAAGAACGAGGTGGTGGATGTACGTAATCGTGAGGTTCGTGTGGGTGTGATGTTACCACTGCATAAGATCAATGGAGATGGAAAGCGTATGCTGGAGTACTATCGGGGTATTCTGATGGCTTGTGACAGTCTGCGTGCAAATCATATCTCTACCGATATCCGTACTTGGAATGTGGCAGAGGATACGGACATCCGTACCTTCCTGCAAGACTCGAAGGCTGCCGATTGTGACGTGATTATCGGTCCGTTGTACTCCAAGATGGTGAAGCCCCTTGCTGATTTCGCCACTGAGCATGACATCAAGGTGTTCATCCCGTTCTCTATCAATAGTCATGAGATACTTGTTAACCGCAATCTTATGCAGGTATACCAGCCACAGACAGAACAGAACGAGTCAGTGATCGAGCATTTCATGGATCGTTTCAGCGACACTCATCCCGTCTTTATTGATTGTAACGACACGACGAGTCAGAAGGGTATCTTCACCTTTGGCTTACGTCGTAAGTTGGATGCGAAGGGAATTGCCTATAAGATTACCAATCTGAACTCCAGTGACGCGATGTTCTTCAAGTCATTCAGTCCTACCAAGCGTAATATGGTGATTCTGAATACAGGACGTTCCAAGGAGCTTAATGCCGCGATGGCAAAGCTCAACGGACTACGCCTGTCGCATCCGGAACTGCGCATCAGCGTGTTCGGCTATACAGACTGGATGCTCTATACTCGTCATCAGTTAGAGAACTTCTATAAGTTTGACACGTATATCCCAGCCCCCTTCTATACCAATCTGTCATCACCCCGTACAGAGCGTATCATGCAGAAGTATCGCTGGAACTTCCATACAGACATGATGAGTGCGTTGCCACGTTTCGCCATTACAGGTTTCGACCATGCGTACTTCCTCCTAAAAGGTATCCACATGTATGGCAAGAATTTCACAGGTGGATCGGGTATGGTAGGCTATACCCCCATCCAGACACCCCTGCATTTCGAGCGCATTGGTAACGGTGGGTTGAAGAACAGGAGTATGATGTTCGTACATTATCAACCAGAGCGTAGTGTGGAAACAATTTACTTTTGATAGTCATGCGTAAACTACTGGTTATCATATTGTTATTGACTCCTATTGTGATGAAGGCGCAAGTAGGAGAGTATCGTACAGACTTTGCCATAGGTGTGAATGGCGGCTATATCTTGAGTAATGTCGGATTCACACCTGACGTGCCACAAAGCATGCTGGGTGGTATGACGGCTGGTGTCACGTTCCGTTATACCTGTGAGAAATATTTCAAGAGCATTTGCGCGATAGTCGCTGAGGTGAATATCGCACAAGTGGGATGGAAGGAGAAGATACAAGGACTGACCAACCAACCCCTGTATTATGAGGGTGACGCTACCGCATTGCATTATGAGCGTAAGATGACGTATCTGCAGATTCCCCTCCTCGCACGACTGGGCTGGGGAAGGGAGCGCAAGGGCTTGCAGGGCTTCTTCCAGATAGGTCCCCAGTTTGGCATCTTCCTGGGTGAGTCGACGAATACCAACCTGGTGGAGGGCTATGCGCCGACAGAGCCCCGCAGTTCTAATATCGTGGCACAGGAGTCGATGCCTGTCGAGAAGAAGTTTGACTATGGTATTGCCGGCGGTGCCGGTATAGAGTTCTCCGTCCCCAAGGTAGGACATTTCATGCTGGAGGGTCGTTACTATTATGGATTGGGGAATATCTATGGCAACACGAAGAGCGACTATTTCGGAAAGTCTAACTTCGGACAGATTGTCATCAAGGCGACCTATCTCTTTGATATTGTGAAGACTAAAAACGATAAAATAAAATAATACTATGTTTGAAGGACAACCGAAAGGATTATTCGCACTGGCTCTCGCCAATACGGGAGAGCGCTTTGGTTATTACACCATGCTCGCAGTGTTCGCACTGTTTCTGAGGGCTAACTATGGATTGTCACCTGCGCTTGCCGGTACGATTTACAGTGCTTTCCTCATGTTTGTGTATTTCTTCCCCCTGTTTGGTGGTATGCTTGCTGACAAGTTCGGCTTCGGCAAGATGGTGACCACGGGTATCATCATCATGTTCGCAGGCTATCTGCTGCTGAGCGTCCCCCTGGGAGGTGACACCTTTGCCCTTGTGGTGATGCTTGCCGCCCTGTTGCTGATTGGTTTCGGCACAGGACTCTTCAAGGGTAACCTGCAGGTGATGGTGGGTGACCTCTATAACGATCCGCAGTATAAGGACAAGCGTGACGCTGGCTTCTCTATCTTCTATATGGCGATTAATATTGGTGCGCTGTTCGCTCCTACTGCCGCCATCAAGATCAAGGAGTATGCGGAGACCACGTTAGGTTATAGCAGCAACGACGCCTATCACTTCTCGTTTGCTGTTGCCTGTGCGTCACTGATCCTGTCTATCGCCATCTATAATATCTTCCGCTCTACCTTCCGTCATACGGAGGGTGGTACGAAGAAGGCAGCACAGGCTGCTGATAACGCTGTCGAGGAGTTGTCGAGGGAGGAGACCATGCAGCGTATCGTCGCTTTGTGTCTTGTCTTCGCTGTCGTCATCTTCTTCTGGATGGCTTTCCATCAGAACGGACTGTCCCTGACATACTTTGCTGACGAGTTCACGGCGAACTCCGCCTCTGGCTTGCAGGCGATGTGTTTTGACGTATGGAA
>CALFUF010000069.1 GCA_937916405.1 uncultured Prevotella sp. | reverse complement strand
ATGACTGAAACCGAAGCTGCCTGATATTACTTTTTCCAACCTTACAGGTCGAATTATTTTTGTTTCCGCAAAGTAATCACGACGATTTCACCAGGAAGACCCAGACGGAAGGGGATGAGGGCACCCATACCTGTGGAGATGAACATGGCACGGTCTCCTTCATATACCCAACCCTCATACTCGTCATAGCCGAAGGCGGCGGGTGAGAAACCGAAGACATTCGCCTGACCGCCATGCGTATGACCACTCAGTGTGAGCTGGGCATGACACTGCGGAAGGATGAGCTCACGCCATGCGGTGGGGTCGTGCTGGAGCATAAGGATGAAAGGCTGTGGACCCTCCCCCTTCCCCTCCCTGTTAAGAGTGGGGCTGTTAGGGATGCCTGCGAGGGTTTTCTTAACATCACCTTTACGAGGCATTCGCTTGACCGTTCCCCAGTTTTCCATTCCCGCAATGACGATAGAGTCACTATCGCGACGGATGATGCGGTGCTCATTCATCAGGAGACTCCATCCAGCCTTCCGCTCCCACTCCTGTGTCTTCTTCCCATTCGCCTCTTTGGTCAGGGAATCATCCGGTTCGTAGATGGGATAGTCGTGGTTGCCCAAGACGGAATACATACCGTCGGGTGCCTTCAACCGCTGCAGCTGGGGCAGGTGCTCCTCCAGTTCCTCGGGATACACATTCTGCAAGTCCCCTGTAAACACAATCATATCAGGATGTTGTGCCAAGATACTGTCGATATCCCGTTCCAAGAGCCATTTACGATGACCTGTCATCGTTCCGATATGGGCATCAGAGAACTGGACGATGCGGTAGCCATCGAAGGCTGCCGGCAGGTCTTTACTACGGAACTCCACATGACGGACTTCCAGTTGCTCATACCCTACGAGCATGCCGTAGAGTGCAAAGAGGATGACGATCAGGGAGATACAGATGCCGACTTTCTTACCACATCGACGAGGCATGAGATAACGACACAAGAAAAAAATCACCAATGGTGCTACGATAAAGGCGATCATCACGAAAAAAGGTACTGCGTAACGGGCGATCATTTTATTTAGTTTAGAATTTAGAGTTTAGAGTTAGTGGGGAGAGGAACTTACGCATGGTCTCTAGGGGGAGTCCACGACGATGAGCATAGTCTTGGAGCTGGTCCTCACCAATTTTACCAATAGAGAAGTAATGCGCTTCGGGAAGCGCTATCATCAAACCACTGACACTGGCATGTGGCTTCATGGCACCACTCTCAGTGAGTCGGATGCCTATCTGTTTAAACTGTAACAGTTTGTCGAGTACGAAATTAATACTGGTGTCGGGCATGGAGGGATAGCCCACAGCCGGTCGGATGCCCTGAAACTTCTCCGCATGGAGCTCCTCCATCGTCAGGTGCTCCTCTGGCGCATAACCCCAGATGGTCCTTCGCACCTCCTCATGGAGTCTCTCCGCTGCTGCCTCAGCCAGTCTGTCGGCAAGGAGCTGTACCTGCATCTTCTGATACGGGTCATGGTCGAAGTCCGTCTCCATCCCGATATCCACCGTCGTAGCAAAAACACCGAGATGGTCGTGCTCGGGATGGATGAAGTCGGCAAGACAGAGATGTTGGGAGGAGGCTTCTTGCTGACGTAAGAAGGGGCAGCGACATGGGCGCTGCATACTAGGCGATGAGAGGATGATATCATCCCCTGTGCTGTGTGCGTCGAAGAGTTGGAAGAGGGCATGGACATGATAAGTACCGTTGAGCTGGAGCAGCTTCTGCTCCGCCTCTTCCCTACTCTGTCGCTGTTGCTCCGGGGTTCTCAACTGCCACGCATGGTAGTAATATGCCCAGTTGATATAGGGTTGTAGCTCGTGAATCCCGTAGGTCTTTCTCATCGGAAGGCAACCTCCTCTCCGATATAATCCGTATCCACCTTGCCATCCACATAGACCGTATGCCCGTTACAGAGGGTGCGCTCCACCCGCCATAGGTAGGTATGCCCCTCCATCGGACTCCATCCACATTTACTCTGGATGACAGAAGGAGTGACTGTCCAGCCTGTATGAGGACGAACGATGACCAAGTCCGCCCGATAGCCAGGACGGATGAAGCCCCGTTGTCGTACCTCAAAGAGGCGTGCCGGGTTATGACACATCAGTTCTACGAGTCGCTCTATGGTGAGTATCCCCTGGTCAACCAGTTCGAGCATGGTGACCAGAGAGAACTGGATCATCGGCATGCCACTTGCCGCCTTGGCACATCCGCCCTCCTTCTGTGAGAGGAGATGCGGGGCATGGTCGGTACCTATCACGGTGATACGTCCGTCGCTGAGTGCCTGTTGCAATGCCTCCCTGTCGCTTTCCGACTTGATGGCAGGGTTGCATTTGATGCGTGTCCCCAGTCGGGCGTAGTCACGGTCGGAGAAATAGAGGTGGGAGACGGTGGCTTCGGCGGTTAGCGGGGAGTGGGGGCAGCGACTATGTCGCTGCATAGGATACGGGGGGGCGAAGAATGCCAGCTCTTTGGCGGTGGAGACATGGGCGAGGTGGAAGCGTGTATGGTATTTACGGGCGAGCTCTACGGCAAGTCTTGTACTCTCATAGCAAGCCTCAACACTGCGAATCTCCGGATGGTGGATGACCTTCGGGTCGTCCCCATATTTTGCCTTCGCAACAGCCATATTACGGTTGATGATGTCCGTATCCTCACAATGTGCCATCAAAGGCAATGGTGTGGAGCGGAATATCCGCTCCAGTGCCTCCCTGCGGTCTACCAGCATATTCCCGGTAGAAGAACCCATGAAGAGTTTGATACCAGGAACACGGTGGATGTCCAGTTGGGCAAAGCTATCCACGTTATCATTCGTTGCCCCATAGAAAAAACTATAGTTGACATGACTCTTCTGTCGTGCCAACTTGAATTTCTCCTCTAAAGCCTCTAAGGTAGTGGTCTGCGGTTGTGTGTTAGGCATCTCGAAGAAGGTGGTGACACCCCCTGCAGCCGCTGCCCTACTCTCGCTGTCGATATCTGCTTTCTCAGTGAGTCCAGGCTCCCGAAAATGCACGTGGTCGTCGATAATCCCTGGAAGGATGAAACAGCCGGAGGCGTTGATGACAGTATCGATAGTGCCTATAGGGGCTATAGCAGTGATTGTGCCATCCTCGATGAGGATGGTACCCTCGAAGGTACGACCCTCATTCACAATCGTTCCACCTTCGATGATTGTCCGCATAAGCTATTCCGTTTTCTCCAGTCCTGTCATCCGTTTCTCGTTCTCCTGCGCTGTCGAGTAATAGTCCCTGACATAAGGGTCATTCTTGAACTTAGCTGTCGCTTTTGACATGATATCCTCTATCTGCGGAGTAAGGATCGGATAACGATACTGACTGGTAATCATCATAAAGACCCCAGGACCGAGGACGTTGTCGAAATTCGCCTCGATGAACTTCATCACCAGGTCATCCTCCTCTTTGGCGATTCTCGCAGCCTCATTAGCCAACTGGCGGTTGATAGCCTCTTCGTCCAAACCCTCCAACAGCATCTGGCTCTGTTTGTGGGAGAGCTCATTCATGCGATTGGTCAACTGGTTATGCTTATCAATGAACTTATAAAGAGAGTCATTCAACGGTGTTCCACCCACCAATTGTCTTGCCGGGTCGATTTTCACTACTATCTCACCTTTCTCCAAGACGACAGGCATGATGCTCTCGTCGTCCATATACAGGCTTGCCATGCGGACGGTATCCAACAGTCCCGTGAAATGGAACTCACCATGCACGACATCACAGGAGTCTATATTCTTGAATTCGCTATCTTTCAGCGCCTTGAGATAGAGTTTGCTGCCATCCAAAGCCGATACAGACGAGGAGCCCTCCACGCTGTAAGAGCTGGCACACGAAGCAAAAAGTGCGACGACGACAGACAAAATGAGTACTTTCTTCATAGGTATCTTATTCATTTGTGCTGCAAATGTACAACGATGGATTGAAAAGAAGAAAAATATTTGCGCAATTTAATACTTTTGTGCACATATTTAGAATTTTTTGCCTACTGAGCCTCTTTTTCCAACTCATTAGCGATACGATGACTTGTATAGAGTTGCAGGATTGCCGCTACCAACAAGATGACAATCCAGTTGTTGTGTACATATTTAATATATAAGAGGAAATCCATCCCGAAGAAGTTCGCCTGGTTGGCAAACATCATCAGGGCGGCAATCAGAAACAGCACATCACTGATGAGCATGATACGACGAAGACGACGGATGGTGAAATTCGTGCCCTCATAACGCTGACGCATCTGCATGGCGGCAAAGAGCAGGGCACCTGGCGCGAAGACATAGGGTGCCCATGTCTGGAGGAAGATACTGGCTCCAGAACCAATGACCATCAGCAAGCCTCCTAACAACAGCAGGAGGGTCTCTACCTTACTCAGCTGTCTCATGGGTAATCGCTGGTTCGTTTTGATCCTCTTCGAAGACAAAGATATCCTCGTTGTCCTCCTTCATGAAATAACGCTCACGGGCTATCTTCTCTATCGCCTTGGGGTTACTGTCCAGCAACTTGATCTTCTGGCGGTCCCTGTTGTACTGGTTGTTCTGCCGCTGTATCTCGTCCTGCAGCTCCCCTATCTGCTGCTGGTTCTTGAAATGATGCCATACACTGTTCTCATCCACAAAACCGATGAACACCACAGCCAAGAGCGTTACCACGGCATATTTCAACCATGGCACCCGATATAGTTTTTCTAATATTTTCTTCAGTCTCTTCATATTTTGCCACAAAGATACAAAAAAATGGAGAAATGACAATTGAAAATTGAAAATTATTTCGTAATTTTGTGGCAAATTAATCTGAACTTATGGAAGAATATATTGTATCGGCGCGAAAATACCGCCCTACGACCTTTGACACGGTCGTAGGACAGCAAGCACTGACCACGACCCTGAAGAATGCCGTAAAGAGCGGGAAACTGGCACATGCCTACCTGTTCTGCGGTTCTCGTGGTGTGGGAAAGACCACCTGTGCCCGTATTTTCGCTAAAGCCATCAACTGCCTAACACCTACCGAGGAGGGAGAGGCTTGCGGACACTGCGAGAGCTGTCAGGCATTCAACGAGCAACGCTCCTTCAATATCTTTGAGCTGGATGCCGCCTCTAACAACTCCGTGGAGCATATCAAGACCCTGATGGAGCAGACCCGCATTCCACCGCAGGTAGGAAAATACAAGGTGTTTATCATCGACGAGGTTCACATGTTGTCCACCGCTGCCTTTAACGCCTTTTTAAAGACGTTAGAGGAGCCCCCTGCTCATGTCATCTTCATCCTCGCCACTACAGAGAAGCATAAGATACTGCCGACCATCCTGAGCCGTTGTCAGATCTACGACTTCGAGCGGATGACAGTACGGGACACCATCGACCATCTGAAATCAGTGGCAGCGAAAGAGGGTATCCAATACGAGGATGAAGCCCTCGCCGTGATTGCTGAGAAGGCTGATGGCGGTATGCGTGACGCGCTGAGTATATTTGACCAGGCTGCATCATTCTGTCAGGGGAACATCACTTATCAGAAGGTGATAGAAGACCTGAACGTGCTGGATAGTGAGTATTATTTCAAGATGATCGACCTTGCCGTGGAGAACAAGGTGAGTGAGATCATGGTATTGCTCAACCAGATTATCAATAAGGGATTTGACGGGGGCTTGCTGATTGGCGGTCTTGCCAAACATGTACGTAACGTGCTGATGGCGAAAGACCCACAAACCCTGCCGTTGCTGGAGGTCAGTGACCAACAGCGGGAGCGTTACCAGCAGCAGGCAAAGAAATGTGAGACGCGCTTCCTGTATGATGCCCTGCGACTGATGAACCAGTGTGACATCAACTACCGCCAGTCGTCTAACAAACGGTTGTTGGTGGAACTGACCCTCATCGAGGTCGCTCAGGTGACACAGCCCGACGAGGGGGCTGGCAGTGGGCGTAAGCCCAGAAGATTAAAATCCCTGTTTAAGCAATTGATTCACCAGCCTCAACCTAAGAAAGCAGCCCCGCAGGTAGCTGCGGCTGAGGGTGGTGAAGTTAGTGGGACTAGTGGATCTAATAGACCTATTAGTTCTGGTGATTCTAATAGTCCTAGTAGTTTTAGAGGGGGAATCGTCCCGAATAAGGGGGTGGGATTCTCCTGGAACAAACTGCGGGAGAAGAGTAAGGTGAAGAGCAAGATGCAGATTATACCAGGCTCCCTGTCACCTAACGACCCTAACTCCATTATCAAGAACGAGGAACTGGAGTTCTCACAGCAAGACCTGGAGTTCCAATGGATGATGATGTGTAACCGTATGCCCCAGAAACTGAGTGGCATCGCCACCCGTATGAAGAACATGAACCCGGTCATCAAGGAGCTATCCCATGTGGAGGTGGTGGTGGATAACCAACTCGCCTACGACCAGATGATGGAGATCAAAGGCAGCATCCTCAGTACTTTGAGGATCTACCTCCATAACACGAAGATCACGATGGACATGCGGGTAGCGGAGCATCCTGATAAAATACGTATCCCTACTCGCTCCGAACAATTTGAGATGATGGAGAAAAAATATCCCGCAGTCGCAAAACTACGGGATCTCCTTGACTTAGAATTGGCGTAACTACCAATGATCATATCAACGTCATTCCTAACTTCTTACATGCCTTTCGCATGTCATCAGGCCAGATGGAAGCCTGTATCTCACCAATATGTCCTTTGTGGAGGAGTACCATACAGAGACGGCTCTGACCAATACCACCACCAATACTCAATGGCAACTGGTCGTGGAGTAGCTTCTGGTGGAAATACAAGCTCTCACGCTCCTCTTTGCCTTCCAGTTTCAACTGACGTAACAAAGAGTCCTTATCCACACGGATACCCATCGAGGAAAGCTCGAAGGAACGTCCTAAGACAGGATACCAGATGAGGATATCACCATTCAAACCTGCCAGTCCGTTCTCTCCCACTGTTGACCAGTCGTCATAGTCTGGCGCACGACCATCGTGCTTCTCCCCATTCGACAACTTACCACCAATGCCAATGATAAACACGGCACCATAAGCCTCACAGATAGCATCCTCACGTTCTTTGGGTGTCTTGTCAGGATACATCTTCAAGAGCTCCTCCGCATGGATGAAGGTTATCTTCTCAGGCAGGAAGGGCTTGATCTGCGGATAAGTCTCACAGGTCAGATACTCAGTGCGACGGATAGCCGCATAGATACGCTCCACCACATTCTTCAGATAAGCGACAGTACGCTGCTCTTTCGTGATGACCGCCTCCCAGTCCCACTGGTCGACATACAGAGAGTGGAGGTTATCCAGTTCCTCATCCGCACGGATAGCGTTCATATCGGTATAGATACCATAGCCCGGTTCTATCTTGTACTCGGCAAGAGAGAGGCGCTTCCATTTCGCCAGTGAGTGAACGACCTCCGCCTGTGCATCCCCCAAGTCTTTAATCGGGAAAGACACAGCACGCTCCACACCGTTCAAATCATCATTAATACCCAAGCCTTTGAGTACGAACAAAGGAGCTGTGACACGGCGTAAACGCAGTTCCGTCGATATATTCTGTTGGAAGAATTCCTTAATCAATTTAATACCCTGCTCGGTTTGTTTGGTATCCAGCAGAGGTTGGTAGTTGATGGGGGTTATCAATTGACTCATTTTTGTATATGTGTTATTTTGCGAGTGCAAAGGTACTACTTTAAAACTAATCTGCAAGGAAATTTCCGAATTATTTTGCAAAATGACACTAAAATTTATTATTTTCTATCATTTTGTACAGAAAATAAAAATAAATGCCAAATTATTTTGCACTTCATCAAAATTGCAGTACCTTTGCAAACCAAAAGGTCCCGTAGCTTAGCTGAATAGAGCGTCAGATTCCGGTTCTGAAGGTCTTG
>CALFUF010000068.1 GCA_937916405.1 uncultured Prevotella sp. | reverse complement strand
CATGGTGATGTTGGAGATGTAGTCTGCGGCGGCACTGGTACCCTCGTGGTAGCGGACCTCAAAACGGTCGAGTGTCACAGCAAAGGGCAAGGGCTTTAGTTGCATGTCCTCTGTCATATACTGGTCGGTACTTTGTCCTGTACGTAGATACACAACACCCTTGACTGCTGTCAGATGGGTTAGCAAAGCCCCTAACAGGATGATGACAAATGACAGATGCAGGGCTATGGTGGAAAGTCTGCGCACCTTACGACCAAGGAAATAGGCTATTGCCACGAAGGTAAGCAAAGCCCATAATAGGGAGAACCACCAGGAACCGTAGTAATGCTCAGCTACATACGAGGTTCCTTGGTATTTCTCAACAATCGTGGCGACAGCCATGACAGCTATCACCACGATATATAATGCTATGACCGTTTTCTTCATCATGTGCAAAGATACACATTATTTGCCATATAGGCAAGCAAATAGTGTATTAAATCGATTCTATGAATTTCACCACAGCGTCACGGTCTGCCTTTGGTAAGTTGTAGAACTGTACAGCGGAGTTGTAGGCATCCGACTGTTTAGAGTAAGCGTGCCACATGATAGCTTCGATGACAGTACGTGCACGGCAGTCGTGCAGGCGGTCGTCGGCACCCGTCAACTGACGAGACAAGCCACGTCCCCAGAGTGGGGTGGTGCGGCACCAGCCAGTTCGGATGTCATTCTCCATGAAGAGACGGTGTTGTACCATATCGGTATACGGCCATATCTTCTGATAAGGATATTTCGGCAACATCTCGCTGGCATCCTTGCCGATGCTTGCCGCATACGCTTTTGTGCTGGCATCGACCCACATGTTATCGGCACCTGTAGTCCAAGAGGGACGATGACACTGGGCGCATCCCATCTGGGTGAACAGGGTCTTACCACGCTGAACATCCTTGTCGTCCAAGTTACGAGCGGCAGGAACGGCAAGACCACGATGCCATACCATAAACTGGTAGTATTGCTTGTCGGACATCTCCTCCTCTCCTCCATAGTACTCATCGTTCAGGAGGTACTTCTCAAAAGTGTCCTTGAAGGCGATACTGGGTGTGTTCAGAACCTCATAGACACGAGCTCTGATACCCTCATCAGTACCGTCAGCATAGTAGGGATGCAGGATGCTCATAGGAGATGCGCCATGCTCTTTGATGTAGGCGATGACTTCGGCATCATCACTTTGAGCCTGTGCCCATGCAGTGGTGGAATAGAGCCAGTGACGATCGGAACGAGTCACATTGGTGATGTTCCAAATAGCGTTGGCACCAGCACCGTCTTGCAGTGAGCCACGGGTCATGGCGTAGGTGAACTTCTTCACAGGACCGTGTGTGCCATACTGGGAGCCAGTGTCGTTATAGGGAGCACTATAATAGGCTGAAGCGGCGAAATCGTTGGAAGCCTTGTCCCACATGGCAGGGTTTAATTCCACGTAGGAAGCCTCTTTACGATACTGCTCACGCATGTCATCATCACTGATGGCATCGATCAGACCAGTACCGTAGACACCAATGGTAGATTCCAGACGCACCTCGTAATTGGTAGGTACAGGATTGGTATTGAAGGCGGTGGCAGGAATCGTTACCTCAGGATAGATAAGGGCATACTTCTCTCCATCAGGGAAGGTCATAGACAGTCCGCTGGGCATTTTCGTCACATCTTTCCATTCAATCTTAATCTGGCTCTCGTCAATAGGAGCCTTAAAAGGTGACATCGCCTGTGTCTGGGGCATACCAGTGACCTCACTGATATAGCTTGAAGGTGCTGTGGTGTAGCGAACACCATCTTCCGTGTAAGCCTCATTGGGATGGTAGATAACCAGAAGATAACCATTACCAATGGTGTTAGCACGGTATTCTGTCTGGCGCTTGCCATGTCCATAACTGGGGTGACAGGCGATACAACCGTTACGGACCCATGCAGGACCAAGTCCTTTACGGGGCGCCACGTCGAAAGTGTACAAATGCTCAAAGAAGTCCTCACCAGTATTGAAGTCTTCTTCCATGCCAGCAACATTCTCTACAGCAGGTGTGGCGGCAGAGTAACTTGCTTTTTCTGTTGTTCCTAACTGTCCGCCAGGATACCACTCTTCAGCGGTAAACACATCGTTTGCTTTACCAAAGGCACTCTCCTCGGGTGTTAACTCGCCAATCCCGCTTGCCGTGTTGTCGTCGGAACACGCAGTCAGGGAAAGTACGGCAAGTCCGAACATTATTTTAGATAGGTTTCTGAATTTAATCATATGTGTATTTTTATAGATTATTCTTTTAAACGGCTGAAGCGTCTCACCTTTTTGGGTGAGGCGCTTAGCGTTTTTGATGTGTTATACTAATTACTCTTCTACGTCCCAGTCTTCATCGTCTGCGAACTCAATACCCCAGATGGTGCTACAGTATTTTACGAAAGGAGCAGGCATGTTACCAATATTCGTAATGGCAGTGTTAAACGCATTTGTAACACTTGTGTTCACATTGGCTTGGTTGACACTAGCGAAGAATCCGTTGAAACTGTTGCTTGCGGCACTGCCATTGGTTGATCCGTACCATATGTTGCGGATAGAGCGGATGTTGTCCTGGAAGTCTGTAATAGAGTTGTAACTATAGGGAGACTCTACATAAGAGATATCACCAGCAGAGAATGGGTTGGCAATCTTGGCAGTACCAACCTCGTTGGCAATACCAACGCAACTTCCCTCGTCGTCAGAAAGAACCTGGGCGATAGCGGCTTTCAAAGATGTGAAAGTACTCTTGCTGTCTTTTCCTGCCTTTATCAAGTTCTCACCATAACTAAGACCGTTCTCGGTGGTATAGTCAAGTTTTGCAGCCTTTACAACAGCGACACGGCTGGCATTAGCAGTTGTCTCTCCTTCCCATGCAACCTGCAACTGGTAGCAACGCTGTTTCAGCAGGGTGCAGATAGTCTGAGCGTATGCAAGTTCCTTGTCACCTGAGATTCTCTCAAAGCCTTTGTATGTATCGTTTGCTTGCAACTCTGCAACCTTACGGGGCTGACCATTGCGGAACAGGATGAACTCGAGGGCGTGGAAACCAAGAATCGTTGCGTCGTCCAGCATCTCGTCATTCATTCCGTTGTTGAAATAGTTCAGCAGCAAAGAACGGTTCAGAGGCCAAGAGTCGATAGTTGGGTCAATGTCAAAATCAGAAGCAGCACCCATCAGGAATGCCTCAGAACGCTCCCAGTTCTGACGGGCAGACTTGAAGTCCTCACAAGCCTTGTTGATCTGTGATTGCGTGATGCTATTTACAGTCAGACCATTCAGTGTCTTTTCCAAATCTTCCACGTCATCGGCAAGATCAGTATAGGTAGGAACAATAACGTTTTTGACCAGATTCTCAAGAACTTGATATAGATATGCTTCTTGCTCTGTTGTCAATGCCGCTTGAGCAATTACACTATTAGCATTCTCGAATTGGGTGACAACACTTGCGCAGGCATCAATGGCATTATTACCATAACTTTTGTCCTTGTACTTTGCATCATCTACAATAGTAGAGCCAGGATCAGTATTACCACCTTTGTTGTTGTCATCATCACCACATGCGGTAAATGTCATAGCACCCATCAGTGCTGCAAAAATCAGAATAAAATACTTTTTCATTTCTATTAATTATTTGGTTTACATTGTTTTTTGTTTCAACTCATTAATCTGTTGTTGTAACTCGTTGATACGCTCATTGAGTTTCTGTACGTCATATTGCTCCTGCTGAGCCAGTTTCTTATGCCCCAGGTCGAAGAATCCCTCGTAGGCGACTCCCAGATTAAGGGATGGCTCGTCATTATAAAGCTCCTTCAGGAAACGATGGGAATACTCAGCCTTAACAGCTACCTGTTTTACAGGGTAGTAGTTGAGACCGAAGGCAAGCCGCTTCACTTCTGTATAGCTGTAGTCTGTACCTTTGGTCTGGCTGGCATAAGGATTGTATTGCTCATAACGTCCAAAGATATACATCTTCTGGTTGTGATTGCGAGTATACTGAATTTGTGAGAAGATGTCATAACCAGCTTCAATTCCAACGGCATAGGCGTTACTGCTGACAAAGGCAGAGTGCTTATAAGGGGACTTGGAGTTCAAACGATTGTACACATACTTCAATTGCTCAGCATCGCCTAAGTAGCCATAGTCTGCTTGTCCACGTACAATCCAGTTATGGGCATTATAGGTAAAGTCAATAGAGCCAATTGCCACTACTCCTTTGTATTCTGCATCCACACCATTGGCATTACGTGGATAACTGTTTCCAATGCTATGACCGTAATATCCGCTCAGACCAATACGCAAACCGGGGATGGTATAGTTGTCCATGCGTAAGGCGATACCATATTTGTTGGCAATGTCAAACTCCAATGGAGACTTGTGTCCCTTGTGGATCCAACCGGTATTGGTGAAATTGTCGGCATTAAGTCCTGCCAGAAGTTGTGCCTCATAGCGGAAGTCTTTATAACGTCCCCAGAAAGAAATACCTGTCTGGTGCCATGTGGATGGCATAATGGTGTTCTCTCCCTCTGGACGATATACCGTGAAGAAGTTTAAAGGCTCATGATGAGCATTGTTTAAACCAACAGGTACGACAATATGTCCTGCTCGGATGTTAGCCCATTTAGCGAAAGACTTCTGAATCCAGAACTGCTCAATCTCGACTTCACCGCCTTTCTCAGTTTCTTGCTCCCATTCTCCGCCTTCCTCATCTTCTTTCTCGTAAGCGATTCCATTACCACCATGCTCAAACTCAATCTCTGTACCGAACGACCATCCTTTTCCGAAATCGTAACCTAAATATACGACTACATGAGGAATGTCAAACCGTCCATGACTGGGGTCGTCTTTATGTGCCTCGGGCTGACTGTAACGGCTGACATGGTCACTATAGAAGTTACGTGAGAAGGCAACTTCTCCATATCCGCCAATCGTCAAACGGTCCCAAAAGGTGCGTTGTGACAGACTGTCACTCTTGTCCTCCTGTGCGCTAACCGCTATGCAGCAGGTAATCAGCGTAAGTGTTAATATGAATTTTCTCATACGTATAAATTTCTTTTTCGGGTGCAAAGGTAGGTGGTTTCCCTGTTTCTCGCAATACCTAAAAATAATGAAATTGAGTAAAAGTATTGCAAATATCCCGCAAAAACAGTACTTTTGCATCGTCAATATATATTAATAAGGTATATAGGTATGAAGAATTTAAAGATGTATGAACCCGAAGATAAGATGATTACACTTATCAAGGACAACTATAATCTGCTGCAGGCATTAGGAAGTTTTGGCATTAACCTGGGGTTTGGTGATAAGACGGTGTGGGAGACTTGTGAGATGAACAATGTGGATACTTACACCTTCCTTGCAGTCGTTAACTTCACGATGAATGGCTATACGAACTATGAGGATGACGAGCAGATAGATGTTCATACCTTACTTCGCTATTTGGAGGCGAGTCATGCCTATTTCCTGGACTACCAGTTGCCTTCTATCAGACGCCAGCTTGCCGAGAGTTTTGACGAGCAAGACTCTTTAGGACATCTTATCCTGAAATTCTATGACGGATATGCCAGGGAAATACAGCGTCACATGAAGTATGAGGAGAAAACGCTATTCCCTTATGTGACGGCTTTGTTGGAGGGACGCACGATGAATGACTATAATGTGGAGACGTTCTCAAAACACCATGAGTCAACGGATAAAGCTTTGCGTGAGTTGAAATTGATGATTATTAAGTATATCCCTTCCGATCCCCATAGCAACAACAAGTTGACAGCTACCCTCTATGACATATATAATAACGAGGAGTGGTTGAAGCAGCATGCGGAGGTGGAGGATAACATCTTTGTACCAGCCATTCGCCGTGTAGAGCAACAGCAGAAGCAGAATACGGTGACGAGAAATATCTCTACCATGGTATTCAAGGGCGGACAGGATAATAGTGATGCCTTGTCTGATCGTGAGCGGGATGTTATCGTAGCTCTGGTGCAGGGAATGTCGAATAAGGAGATCGCTGACCATTTGTGTATTTCCACGAATACGGTCATTACCCACAGAAGGAATATAGCCCGTAAGTTACAGATTCACTCACCGGCAGGATTGACCATTTATGCGATAGTCAACGGACTTGTTGACATCTCTTCTGTAAAGTTGTAAGGTGACTAAATCTTATTGATATCCACGTATCCGTGCATCACAGCATAAATGGTGAGAGCGGATACGCTTTTCATTCCTAACTTGTCCATGATGTTCTTGCGATGAGTAATGACCGTCGCAAGACCAATATTTAATTTGTCTGCAATCTCTTTGTTAATATATCCTTGTACAATCAGTGACATGACTTCTATTTCACGGTCACTCAGGATTTTCTGTTGCAGTACCTTGGGCATAGGAGGGAGGTTCTTGCCCCCTCCATGGGCATGTTGCTCCAACATCAATAACTGGCGGATGAGTTGAGGCTCAGGCTGATTGATACGCAAACTATGGAACTCCGAAAGTTGTGCGGTATCTTCCAACTGTAAGGTCAATACGATGGTTTTTAGTTTTCTCTCTTGGAAGAACTGTCTTTCCTGCAAGACGATATTCATAGCCACAAAATAATGCACATACTTATCTGGTTGGTTTGCCTCCAACTCTGCAAAGGAGCCATAAGTGTCAACCGTCATGATGGGCATGACGTTCTGAAGAATTTGTTTGAGACCAAGCGTCGCCAATGTATTTGAGTCAACAATGGCAATGAGAGGTCTTCCTTGTGGCATGTGTTCCAAGTCTTTCTTATTTGTTCATAAAAGAGAGCTTTGCCGCTTGTTCCATAATCATCTGTGCCATGTCATTGCTATGCTCAGTGGTACCATTGATGGTGTCAAACATCCATCGTATTCCTTGTTTGCCACCGTCTTTTTTCAGAATGTGGACAATGCACAAGTTTTGGAGTCCGATATTAGACGAGAGGATATCAATGTCAGTGGAACCTAATTGGAAGAGTGCTAATTGGTAGGCATCCTCATAGTTCTCATTAATCATGCGCTCGACATCTCTCAGGGTACTCATTCCTAAAGCACGTAAGAGTGGGAGATAGGGCATGGGTGAGGAAGGGTGTAACTCTGCTTGTGTGATAGCGGCAATCTGTTTGTTCAGTTTATCAAACGGTTGCAAGTCGACATACGTACGGAATGTGTCACCATCAAGGAGGACCTCTTCCAGTTTCCCGTCTTTCACTAAACTTTCTATACGTCTACGGTAGTCGCTGATTTCAGTACGGATGCGGCTGAACTCGTTGTCTGCTAATTCCAGCATACCAGCAAGGCGACTCAGGTTTCGATGATACTCTATGGGCATCTCTATGTCACTCTTATAGCCGATGTCATGCTGTATAGCCGACCATACATGCTGTAGCGCCGTACGCATCTGTAACTCAAAAGGAATCTCGTTCAGTTCAGGATTCTGCTCATCGTAGTACAGTTGCTTAGGCAGTTTGCAGATGTAGTGCAGAGAGTTATAGCCGAAGCTGTCAAACTGGTGCATCTTCCGCTTGTCAATAGAGTTAGCCCAGTCGACATCAAATAAGGTCTCTGCCATTGATGCGATACGGTCGACATCCTCATTGTAGAACGTGATAATACGTGCACCGAAGATGTCTGTAATATCATTCAGTGAATGGTATTTTGAGCCTTTGCGGTCTAGTTTTCCTGCTAGGGATTCTTCACCTTTAATGCGGGATTCCATAGCATTTAGTTGGATACCTGCACGTTTGGCTAATTCCCCAATTCTTTTCATTACCACCTGCTGTAGAAGACGGTATTTCGGGAGTTGTTCCCGATAGTCTTCTAACAGCATGGTGCAATGTAAATCTAGTCCGTAATCAGTCATTACGTTTTATTTAATCTCAAAAAGATTGTAGAATCCGGTCATCATGAAGACTTTCTTAATCTCGTCATTGATGTTCTCGATGATAACCTTACCACCTTTGGCAGCAGTTTCTTTACGAAGACTGAGGAAAAGACGTAAGCCAGAGCTGCTGATGTAATCCAACTTAGTGCAATCCAGTGTGATCACCTTATCAGCATGTTCCATTAGTGGCTGAATGTCTTTTGCTGCTTGTACGGCGGCAGGAGTGTCTAAACGACCAATCATTTCTGCGGTATAACCGCCATTTTGTTCTTTAATGTCAATAGTCATGATAACTGCTTATTACTTATTTTACGATAGCCTTGCGGGCTGCGTTAATTTTGTCTTTTGCCTCGGCGAGCTGTTTTTTCATTTCGTCAACAGTGGTCGCGTTGAGTACCTCTAATGGAGCGACAGCCTCGGCAACAGGTTTGATGTCTGCGTCATAATCAGTGAGACGGTTGATGGCGTCGAGGATGACAATGACACGGAAGGTAACGTCAGAGACGGCCTCATCAGTGAAAGTGCTAAGGAACTTGTCAGTATTCTGGTTCATGACATAGAGCTCCTCAACCAGAGCGGCTGCTGCTAACTGCCAGAAGAAGTTAACACGTCCATTCTCATCCATGGCGTCATACAAAGTGTTGGATGTCTCAAAAAGTGTGTTGGCATCGTCAATAGCCTTGAAGGAAGGATCGTTGATGTCTGCTACAAGTTTGGTGATAGCTTTGTCATAATCCTCTGTAGGCATCTCATAGAGAGCGGCAATCTTTTTGTCTACGTTCAGAGCGCTCAAGATGCGGTATTTCTCAGCCAGTGTGGCAGCCTCTTCGGCAACATTAGCATTCAGCAGATAGTCAGGCTTAACCTGTTTCTCTTCCTTGGTCAGTGTGATACCACCGTTACCTTCCTGTATGAAAGGAAGTTGCTTGAGCTTACCGAGATCAGCAGCGATACTGTCAATGTGCATCTTAATGCTTGCCTCAATCTGTTGTTGTTCGAAACTCTTCAGAGAATCTGCGTCCTCTGCGTTCTTGGCATTTTTTTGTCCTCCGCATGCTGCGAAAACGATGGCAGCGAATGCTAATACTGTTAATTTTTTCATTTTGGTTTAAAAATTAAGTTATTAAATGTTTATTTGTTTATTTGTTCATTGTTGATCTTTTCTGATATATCGTCCAGGACAGTCTGTCAATAGAAGTATGGTGACGATGATGCTCATTAAGAGCAGTACTGCCATATTGAACCAAAGGGTCTTATAGGTAGTGTTACCCAATATCTTCACACTGCTATAAAAAGGTGCACGTCCCATGTTATTCCGTGGTGTAAGGAAAATAGGACCGGTACGTGGTACTATGGTGTTGTCAATCACGTCAAGCAACTTCTGTTGCCCAGCACTGATAACAAAGTCTTCCAATTTAAGGTTAAAGTTGTTACGCTTCAGATCTAGTAAATTCTCCTTACCGTAGTTACGGATAAAGTCCGCTGTCAGAGCGTCCACCTTAAGAGTCGCCTGATTGCTACGCTTGGAGAGAATCTTCTCAGCCTCTTTCATGTAGTTATAAAGTGAGGTGTAGGATTCGTCGCCCTGATAAGCTTTCATACCGCAATATTCTGTCACGATAGGCAGGTTCGTGCGTATCACCTCCATGTGTTCAGGCTTCACGTTCTTACCATGTGTCTGTTCGTCTTTGAGTGTCTCTAATTGTGACTGTATCTCATAGAGATAGCCAATGTTATAGAATTGTGTCTCGTATTTCTCCTTTTCCAAATCGAAGAACATCCGCTCGTATATGTTATCAGTAAATGAAGTGACAGCAAGTGCCTCGAACGACCAGCGAGATGGGATAAGGTCTCCGATGAAAGGTACATTACCCGTTTTACTTTTTGGTGTCAGGTCAGAGAAACTGACTACCAGTCCACACAGCAGGATTTGTGGAATGAGCAGCAGGGGAATGCTGATATAGATAGCTACTACTGAGTTAAGACATTGGGAAAGTAGCAGTCCTGTCAGACTAGCAAGGAAAGCCGTGATAAATAAGATTATCCACCAAGTCCAGAACAATCCATGGAGTCCCATAATGGCATTCCCGATTAAAATAAACAGGAGGGTTTGTATCAGTGAGACACCTGCCATATAAATAATCTTAGACCATATATAACTGCCGTATGACAGATTGAGGAATCTCTCACGCTTCAATAGGGCACGGTCCTTGATAATCTCCTCTGCGCTGCCGCTCATGCCTATAAAGGTGGCGACGATAATAGCCATGAAGAAATAGCTCACTAAGTTCTTGTTGTTCATGACTGTATAGCCCTCGGGTAGAGCATAGCGAGTAAGCAAAGCGCAAATGACAGCCAGAACAGGGGAAACCAATAATGTGATACACAGATATTGGATATTAGTGATCTTCGTCTTGATATTACGGCGAAGGAAAATAGCAAACTGCTTTAGTTTTCCAGGCTTCCTCTGATCAGATGGAGGCACGTCAGTGACAGACGGAGCTTCCATTACTTCTCTGTTCTTAAGATACATCTCATGCCACTCCTGAGGTGTCGTTTTTCGCTCGTCAGATGGCTCACCAGTGTTGCTGAGTGCTTTCTCGTCAATAATATTGAGTACAATCTCTGGATTGACATTACCACAAGTAGGACAAGCACTTGTCTCCGCATCGGCATAGTTTGCCGCCTCCTTAAAATAGGTGATGGCATCAATGGGATTACCGTCAAAGACAGGATAGCCTCCTCGGTCAAGCAACCATAGGCGGTCGAACAGCTTATAGACATCACTCGACGGCTGGTGGATATTGACAATGATAAGCTTTCCTTTGAAAGTCAATTCTTTAAGCAGGTTGATGACTTTCTCAGTATCTGCCGATGACAATCCGGATGTAGGTTCGTCTAAGAACAGGACGGCAGGCTCGCGAATCAACTCTAATGCAATATTCAGTCGTTTGCGCTGTCCTCCGGAAATATATTTGTTGATGGCAGACCCTGCCTTTAGATCTTTCACAGCATCCAGTCCCAGATCTTTGAGGGTCTTCATGACGCGTTTGTCGATTTCCTCAGCGGGCATACCCTCAAAACAGAGTTTGGCTGTATACCACAAATTCTGGTAGACAGTAAGCTCCTCGATGAGCAGATCGTCCTGAGGAACGAAGCCTATCAAGTCCTTGGCAGCAGGCTCAGAGATGTCATGCCCATTAATAGTAATGCTTCCCTTCTGAGGTTTCATACTGCCGTTCAATAGTGACAACAATGTTGTCTTACCAGTACCAGAGCCTCCCATGATAGCCAGAAGTTCACCGCTATGCAAGTTGAAACTCAAGTCATGCATGCCATTATCGCTGTTGGGGAAGCGGAAATTGATATTACGTCCGCAGAAAGCTACATTTTCAGTTTTGCTGTCCTCATTACTATAAGCGCTGGCTATTGTGGAATAGTATAAGGGTTTTCCGTTACTGCTCTTTAGGACACTGCTCTGCAACCATACCTGATAGGCTCCGGAGAGAACAGGAACATCATTCAATAGGGCGGTGTCTTCTCCCATATAAGTGAATATAAGAAGTCCCGTCACGCTGTCCATAAGGGTCTTCAGCTCACCCTCGAATCCTTCTGGGTGATGAATCATCACATGAGCAGTAGGCTGATTGGTGACATAGGCATAGAAATCGTCATACTGTGTCTGGGGAATGTTGAATTTCTCCGCCATGGTGGTAAACATGCCGTCTGCCTTCAACCCGTCGTCACTACAGAATTCCATGAGACGTAACAACAGTAGTGACTCCTCTTCAGAACGGATCTTCCCATGCAGACTGGAGCAGATAGCTGTTACAGTCTCTTGTGTATTCAGGTCTTCCGTCATCTCATAAGCCCCTCGCATGTCATTGTATAAGTCGAGATAGAGGTCTATGTTTCTAATGCCGAAATGATGCCGCAAATAACTAACGAGCATGTTTTTTGCCCATGCTTCATCCACTTGCTCTTCTTTGCCAAACAGAGCAAACAGACTGATAAAACTGGATAATATGACGTCAGTCATTTATTAATTGAGTTTTGCAAATTTATTAAAAAAAACTTTCAGCCTCTTATTGTACTAGTTAAAAAATACTAAAGGGCTTTGCTCCTACGCTTTCACTACACCGTATCATGTCAGGTTTTTTTGTAGTGTCAGTACATTCTTTTCATTAACCCGTTCATAATCGACAGAGTCCATAATCTGTCTGACCAGATGAATGCCCAGTCCTCCAATAGAGCGTTCTTCCACGCCCAGCGTAGTGTCGACGGCTTCTTTCTTTGTAGGGTCAAAGGCAATGCCAGAGTCTGTGATAATGAATTTGATTTGCTTCTCATCATATACTGCATCAATGTCTACTAGTCCTTTGCTTTCCTGATAGGCATAGAGTACAACATTGGTGACAGCTTCTTCCAAAGCGAGGTTCAGACTGGTGACAAGTAGAATGTCGACACCAGCCTTCTCACAGACGGATTCGACAAATTCCGGCAGTTTATTGAGTTCCTCAACCTCGTTCTTAAGGGTCAGATGTTCTTGATTAAGCGTCATCATGTATACATAATTATGTGCAAAGGTACAAAAAAAATGGTAATCTTGTAACGGATTACCATTTTTTTTTATTTAATGCATTGAATTATGATAAGAATCCAAGCAATGCACCAGCGGCTACGGCAGAGCCGATCACTCCAGCGACATTTGGTCCCATGGCATGCATGAGGAGGAAGTTGTGGCGATCGTATTCCAATCCGAGATTATTAGAGATACGAGCTGCCATAGGTACGGCACTCACACCAGCATTACCAATCAATGGGTTCAGTTTCTTGTCTTTTGGCAAGAAGAGGTTCATGATTTTGACAAATAACACACCGCTCATAGTAGCGATAATAAATGCACCGGCACCAATGGCGAAGATGTAGATGGTGTTGATGGTCAGGAACTCAGAAGCCTGTGTAGAGCAACCTACTGTCAGTCCTAACAGCATGACCACGATATCGTTCAGAGCGGCACCTGCAGTCTTGGCAAGACGGGTTGTCTTACCTGACTCTTTCAGCAGATTGCCGAAGAAGAGCATACCCAATAAGGGCAGACCAGACGGTACGATGAAGGTGGTCAGCAACAAGCCGATAATAGGGAAAAGGATACGCTCTGTCTGTGACACCTGACGAGCAGGTTTCATCTTAATGACACGCTCCTTCTTGGTGGTGAGCAGACGCATCAATGGTGGCTGAATCAGAGGAACCAATGCCATATAGCTATAGGCACAGACAGCGATGGCTCCCATCAGGTTGGGGGAGAGCTTGCTTGACAAGAAGATGGCAGTAGGACCATCAGCACCTCCGATGATAGCGATACCTGCAGCCTGGTTCGGTTCAAATCCTAAAGCGAGTGCAAACATATATGCTCCGAAGATACCAAACTGGGCGGCGGCTCCGATAAGCATCAGTTTCGGATTAGCAAGAAGTGCGGAGAAGTCGGTCATGGCACCTATCCCTAAGAAGATGAGTGGGGGATACCATCCCTGCCGAACACCCTGATAGAAGATGTTAAGTACGGAGTTGTCTTCGTAAAGACCAATCTCCAATCCCGCATCGGCGCGGAAAGGGATATTGCCGAGGATAATACCCAAACCGATGGGTACCAGCAGTAGTGGCTCAAAGTCTTTCTTGATGGCAAGCCAGATAAAAAGCGCGCCTACTGCTATCATGATGAGGTTACCTGCCGTCGCATTGGCAAAGCCTGTGTAGGTCAGGAACTCATTGAAGTTTTCTGCGATAAATTGCCACATAATAATGTCGATATTTCGTGATTAGCCAATAGTGAGCAATACGGCGCCTTCCATGACAGAGTCACCCGGGTTGACAGTAATAGAGGTTACAGTACCTGCATATTCTGCCTCGATATTGTTCTGCATCTTCATCGCCTCCAGTACAATCACGGTATCGCCGACATTGACGGTATCGCCGACCTTGACATTGATACTGGTAATCGTACCAGGCAGCGGTGCCTTCTGGGCATTGCCGGCACCAGCGGGGGCTGCCGGCTGTGCGGGAGCGGCAGGTTTGGCAGCGGGTGCACTTGTGGCGGCTGGTTTAGGAGCCTCTACCTTAGGCTTCACGATAGTAGGATGCTTTGCCGCATTGATGGGCTGTTGCAGTTCTACCTCAAATGGGATGCCATTAACATTCACTTTGGCGATGTTGCCTTCAACTTCCTCGATTTCTACTTCGTAGTCAACACCTTGTACTTTATATTGATACTTACTCATATCTCTAAACTCTAAACTTTAAACTCTAAACTTTATTTTAACTCTGGTCCTGTTGGAATCTGAGGAGCCTGGTGATTGCTGGGCATGACAGGGTCATGGAAATGAGTCATCTGAGAATACTCATCGTCCCAGCCTGTATCGTGATGCTTGATGGTGATGACACCACTCTCCACGTCATGGACATTGTCACGATACTGTTGGAGTGCCATACCGATAACCGCAAGGTAGACCTCCTTGTCAATACCTTTCGTCTTCAAACCTTCCTGCAGGATGACACCGGTCTTGTGTCCGACCTCCATGGTTTTCTCTACTGTCTTGGTGATAGGCTTGATCGGTTGTGTGTTGATAACCTTCTTCGCTGTCTCCTGATGGCGCATGAACATGCCGAAGAGGGTGAAGAATATCCACAACAGGGCAAGGCAGAGGAACACGATACCCATTGCCATAATCGCCATAGCGAAACCATAGGGGTCCTCACGCTTGAACTTCTCTATCTTTGATTCGCTGACAGTCGTCATATTCTGGATGCCCAGAGTCACACGGTCGCCAGACTTCACCTCCCAATCGTTAGGCGTGCCGTTGTTGGCGATACGGGCATACGACTGGTCTGCTTGCAGGACGGGAACTGTCACAGAGTCGATCAGTTGCGTGGCATTACCGTTATAGAGGGCAATCCACATGGGTTTAGAAGGATCAACCTTGACAGCCAGATGTAATGAGCCTTTAGCAGGTTGGCTGTTCAACTGGAACACGACGAGTTGGCGCCCGTTAAGGTTGGTGCGAGCGTCTCCGTTGGGAATGATGCTCATACGCTTGACACGCTCTGGCACACTCATCGATTTGTCAAGTACGGAACGGTCAGTAGTCAAATACATGCCACGGATATTGTAAGTAGAGTGTGAGATATTGGCGATCTCCACCCAGGCATGTCGTGTTCCGTATTCGTCAATCAGGCTCGACTGGTTGTCAGTAAGCACCTCGTTTAGTTTGATGCTGGCATCCATCTGCGCATGCATCGGGAGGCAACTGACGGCAAGTAAGCCTAACAGGAATGAGAATTTTTTCATTTTTTGCTTTTGTATTATTATAATCTAGTATTTCTAGTATTTCTAGTGTTTCTAGTGTCCCTAGTATTCCTAGGCTTTCTAGTTATCCGCAGAAGAACAGCACGATGATCTGTGCCGTGAAGATGCGGAGGAACATCGATAGTGGGTATACTGTGGAGTAGCCTACTGCAGGAGCTTCCTTGGAGCATACCGAGTTGGCATAGGCTAATGCGGGGGGATCAGTGTAAGTACCAGCTATCATACCCATGATGGTGAAGTAGTTGAACTTATAGCGAATGCGTGCAATAGGTCCTACAATGAGGATAGGGATGATGGTGATAAGGAAACCAGTCAGCACATACAGCAGACCGTCACCATCCACGACCGTCTCGAAGAAGTTGGCGCCAGCCTTGATGCCCACACTGGCAAGGAACAGCACCAGTCCTATCTCTCGTAACATCATATTCGCGGAGGTTGTCGTATAAGTCACCAAGTGTATCTTATAGCCGTAACGACCAATCAGGATGGCGATAATCAGCGGTCCGCCTGCGATACCCAGTCGCAAAGGCACTGGCATGCCGGGGATGGCAACAGGCAGGGAGCCGAAGATAATACCTAAGATGACACCCACGAAGATCGTGGCGATATTAGGAGCGTTCAGACGACGGAGGGAGTTACCCATCTTGTTGGCGACACGGTCGGCGGCATCCTCAGGTCCTACCACCATGATCTTGTCACCTACCTGCAAGGGGAGGGAAGCAGTGGCAAAGAGGTCCATGCCGTGACGGGTCACACGAGTCACGTTCACACCATATACACTCGAGAAGTGCATGGAGGCAAGGGTCTTACCGTTGATCTTGGGGTTGGTAACCAGAATACGCTTCGATACCAAGGGCTGGTCAGACTGCTCGAAGTCGATGTCGAGCTTAGGACCGATGAAAGCCATGATCGCCTCTTGGTCAGCCTCCGCACAGACTATCAGCATCTGGTCGCCGATATGGAAGACGGTATCACGGTTAGGAATGCAGAGCTCACCTTCATGGACAAGGCGGGACACGACGAAGTCACGGTTCAGGAAGTCATGCACCTGCAACAGGGTCTTACCCTCCAGGTATTTATTCGTCACCTCCAAGTGCATCTTATATGGCTTCTTGTTGGCATTTGCCTCATCCATGGCGGTCAACTCTTCCTCTTCCTTCTCCAACTTGATCTTGCATATATACCTTATTAATATAGTAGCACCGATGATACCTAACACACCAAGAGGATAAGCACAGGCGTATGCCGATGCTATCTGGGGGGCACCATTGGGGAATACGGATTGCAACGCCTCGTTGGCGGCACCAAGACCAGGGGTGTTAGTGACGGCACCATACAGTGTACCTACCATCATCGGCAGGTTGATGGGATTGGAGGTGTCGAAGAAAATATAGTAGCAGGCGAACATCACGAGGATATTCAGCAGGATACCTGTAGCGGCAAGCCCGTTCAATTTGATGCCTGCCGTACCAAAACTCTCGAAGAAACCCGGTCCGACCTGCATACCGATCATAAAAACGAACAGGATGAGTCCGAAGTCCTGAATGAACGTCAGGATGGGGAGTGGGGCGGTGAATCCGATGTGCCCTGCCACAATACCGGCAAACAGCACGAAGGTGACACCTAAGGAGATACCCCAGAACTTGATTTTTCCTAAATACACACCTACGGCGATGACCACCGCATATAGCAATGCTATATGGGCAACAGAGTCAGTCGTCGTAAATAAATCCTTTAACCATTGCAGTGATTCCATAACAATACTTTTCTTTTTCAGCCTGCAAAGGTACAAAGAAAATTCCGAATATCGCTAATATTTGCGTGAAAAGATGCTAAAGTCCGCTTGCTCTATGCAGTCGGTCAAGATTGCTCTCCCACAGAATCTTCAATCCGTCGGCATCATCGTCGTCGTCGGCAAAATCGGTAATCATCAGGTTCAGATTGTGGGTCAGGTCGCTCTTGGCTATGCGCATCTCCCAGTAGGCATCGTTGTCGTCTTCATCGTCATAGTCCCATTTCAGCCGGATGTGGTCGTGTTTCTGCGACTCTACGATGTGAGCCTTTCTGATGTCTTGTTCCGTCCAAGGCTCTCCCCATGTAAATGTGAATACGCCGTCTTCCTCGCTTACGTGGTCGGCAAACCAGCGTTCCAGCCCGTGGGCACTGCTTATCTGTTCCCAAACGATAGCTGGCGACTTGGTGGCCAAAGGGTATTCGATGTCTATTTTCAGTCTTCCCATATATGTTTCAGGGGTTAGTTATATTGATGTGAATCAATGTTTGATGTGGCAAAATTACAAAAAATATCCGAATCACAAAACTTTTTGCCGAAAAATTTTGGTGGTTTCAAAAAATTATGTACCTTTGCACCCGCTTAACAGCACGATGGCGGGATA
>CALFUF010000067.1 GCA_937916405.1 uncultured Prevotella sp. | reverse complement strand
TCACCGTTTATTTAGGATTTTGCGAGACTCCGCAAACCTTGTGAAGACACGTTCTAACATTCTTAGTGGCAATGAAAGGAACATAACCGTCATGTGAAACTTCAACCGTATATGTACTCACAGATACATTAAATGAGAAATTCCCTGCTGTGTCAGTAATTACATTTCGTACTGAGTATGAAGAATTTGAAGGAGTAGCCTTTACTCTTACGCCGGACAAAGCTCCTCCGCCGTATTTAGACACAGTACCTTTCAAGGTTGCGGGCTGCTCAGTGATGCCGACATCCTCGAATGCGTTTATGATATTCTCCCTCTGTTCAGCGGACATTCCGAGTTTCCTTGCCGCCCTTACTACACAGGTTCTTACTGTCCCGAAGGTCGATACACAGCTGTAACCCATACGCATGGATTTGTACCATAGCTGTGCAAGTTCATTCCAAGTAAGACCATTACTGTACATCAGGTAAGCAGGATATGACACAATGGAACTGTTTTGATGTACTCCACCATAATCATTGTTACTAGTAAAACCATTTTCAGCAAGGTCTCTTGTAGGAGAATATACTTCTCGTAAGTTTCTGGGAGCATTACCACGTCCTTTACCATTTTGTAAAGCATTACTATCAGCAGGATTTGCAATATTTCTCTCATATGCTCCGTCAGCGTGTACATTCAGACCGTTCTTCCATTGACCTGTCATGAGGCAACCGAATATATCAGCGTATCCTTCATTAATTGCTCCAGTTGCTAGACCATTACCTGTAGGACTCAAATAACATGCATAGAATACAGAGAAATCATAACCTATATTGTACTGTATAACGGCATGTGTGCTTTCATGAGTCATCACATCAATAGCAGCGGCACATGAGCGTTTATCTTCGTCAGAGTGATCATACACGAATATAGCCTTATAGTAGGGTTGCCAGCAAGCGTTGTTCTTCTCAATTCCAACAAAATTCCCATCATTGTCATATTTTGCGAACAAATACTGGTGAGCCACAACCTTCACGACCATACCTTTTCCGTCCAGTGAGTTCCTGTCAAAACTGGCTTTCCACCACTTCATGACATCAATCATGTTGACGTAAGCGGAAATCTGCTGTAGGTCATTATTCCCGTAAGTTGCTTGGAACGGCGGAAGGTGAATGTTGTTGTACAGTTCCACCTCACAATTCACGTCAGGAGACCTCATATAATAGACTGTTCCGTTCTCTGTATGTTCAGGAACTACAGGGAATGTACGAGGATTCCCCAGCTCGTCATTCTCCGTTCTGCGTGCTATGGCAGTGTGAATGTTAGTTGTGCTGAAAATCGCTTCCCCATTCAGCGCATTCACAAACACATTCTCATCAATGTATCCGTCACCATTTTTGTTGCCATAAACATTCACAACATACGCAGGCACAGGATTATTCTCATAACCATACAGCGAGAATATTACCTTCTCCGTCATGCCTTCCCGAACGTCAAAGCTCCCCAAGTAGTACGTTCTTGCAGCTTCTTCAGCCTGTTCCTTAGTGTAGGCAAAATTCAGGTCTGCTTCTGCAAGCCTTGAACTCGGTACAGTGCTTGACGTGATGAAGTCCCCTTCACCTGCACCATTCGCCGAAACAGTAACATTCCTCCCGAACACCCTTACACCGTTATACACCTGCTAGAACGTGTATTCAGCTCCGTAAGTGTCAGACGTTATAACGCTGGGTTCAAGTTCCTGATACGGGGCATTAATGCCGAGTATTCCGTGAAGGCTTTGTACTGCGTCTAGCGCGTCATCAGCATTAGTTATGTCGAAACTTACATATTTTCCGTCAATGTCCGTAACCCTGTCCCTGCTGGCAGTATACGTGATTTGCAGTTCGTCATTACTGGCGTTCATTGCGCGGATTTCGGTTACTCCAATGGTGCGTATCTCAGCTTTTGCCTGTTCAACCGTCCTGCTCCTCTGCCGGATAACTGTAAGCTCAAAATCACGGCTCACAGTTGCGCTTCCGACTGACGCTGTGGCGGTAAGCCTAAGTCCGGTATCACTTGCCTGACGGTTCACTGTTCCGGCTGATGATATAGTTCCAGGATTGTTGCTAGTCCAGGATATACTCACATCAGGTGCTTCATCAACACTTTCAGGCAGTGTAAGATTGCCCGTAACGTAGTCCGGATTATCGCCGTTCTGATAACCTATAGCCACATGGCTTATTGCGTATTCTGCTTCACTTAACGCAATATCCTCCGAAGATACAGGCTCCCGTTCTGGTGTAGGAGTTGGTGTTGGATCAGGAGAAACTGTAGGTGTTGGCGTAGGGCTGGGAGTTGGAATAGGAGTTGGTGCCGTATCGGGTGAAACTACGGGTGTCGGCACTGGCTCAGGCTCATTCGATACTACAGGGCTAGGTGTAGGAGTTGGTGTTGGGTCAGGCGAAACGATAGGTGTTGGCGTAGGAGTATTCTGCGCAACAGGGGTATTATAGCACAAGCCCTTGTTGTTTTTGTGCACACTTTTTTACGGAGTTTTATAAAGCAATTCGGTAACTTACAGTCGCATTAACGCCGTTACATTCCAGACTTTGAAACACTATACGCTTATTGCCTCATACAAAAATACCCGGCAGTCATATTTACCACCGGGTGCAAAAATTACAGTCAATCAATTACTCTTGAACAATAAGTTCATGAGAGTTAGAACTTCATTTCCCCAATCACTCGCAGATTTCGCAAGGTCTTCGGGTGTCGGCTCCTCACTCTCCCGCAGCTTTAGGACTTCACACAGTATCGAGTTGACTTCAGGATTTCCCCCAAACTCCGGCATGAAACTTACCGCATGAAGTATTAACCCCTTGACGCTCTTTCGTTCAGCCTCAGACAGCCACGAACACATGAACTCCCCATAGTAATCCGGCCCGTACTGTGTCGGAAGGTTCAGGGGCTTCTGCGCCTCAAGCCGCAGGTTATCGTCATCGTTCAGCGCAAAGTAATCGTTCATTCTCCTGCGTAAAGGCTCAAACACTCTATCCTCATCAGCCGCAATAGAAGCGCACGTGAACTCCAGTATGAATGAAGCCACACGATACGACTGCGATAACTGCGTTCCCAGAGGAAGCTCGACAAACAATATCTTATCGTCCCACTTGTATTCGCGCCCTGAAATCCCCAAGTCCGGGATAATCTGCCAGCCTTCAACCTGTGCCGTGTCAACTATGGCTTTGCGTTCCTTTCCGGTCAGTTTAACGTCAGGCGAAACGGTGAACTTCATCAGCTTTCCGACATTGCCCAGAGTTGCGATTAAAGGCAGGTCGCTTCCTTCCGGCCTCAAAGTCTCAATGAACCCTGCAAAGTCCGGACGTTCCTGAATGTCTGCAAGGTCTGGGACTTTCTCTTGAGGCTTGTTGGCTTCAAGAAAAACCTCCCATGAATCAAGAAGTGATTTGAAGATGGAAAGGTCAGCGAAAAAGTCAGGTATTTCTACGGACTCATTGTCTTTCTTGTTCAGCGTTACGGAAGGGTTCGAGGGTTTGTATGATACTTTCAGGGTATTCTGAGGCTTTATGAGTATTAATCCGCCCTTGCACAGCTCCTTATAGATGGGCGTAAACTTCTGCAATGCCTCGTCGGAATGCTTTATCTGAGGCTGTCCTTCCCTGCGGAGTTTTAAGCTGGTTCGCATGACAGTGAAAGCTACGGCAGACGGAAGCGGGAGCATTGAGTTAGCGTATGAGTTGAGGAGAATATCCAGAAGACCTTCTGGGACTGAGTTCATTTTCTTGCACATTGCCAGCAAATCTTCATCTGGAAGCCATACTTTAATTGCCAGCCATGTTATGAACCTAACGAGATTATCCTTCAATGCGTCCCATCTCAGAAGCGGAAGAAGCCTGAAAGCCTCGTTTATGCACATTCCCAAGTCAAGTTTGTCGATAATTGTGCGCCGTTCAATGCCGTAAAGCCATATTGCAGGGTAACACATGTGAAGCGGAGGCTGTATTCTCCCGCCTGAAAGCCATGTGAGGTATATTCCGCGCTGTAATGGTGTCATGGCCGCATAGGATTCTGCACCGTCCGCTGGAAGTTCATCGCCCTGTTGCGGGAAAGAGACTGGGAGTGTAACGTCAATACATGATGGTTCAGGGGTTGCCGGTTCACCGTTTGACCAGTAAGCTGCCGGGCCTGGAACAGCGATATTATCCAGCTGAATATTCCCAGTACGCCCGCACCATCGCAGCAAGTTAGCTTTTGCCTGAGCCTGTTTTTTGGGTTCAGAGGACAGGCCGTAAGGAGAATCTTCGCCGGCAGGGGCATGTGATGAGTATGTCGCTCCGGCTGCCTTATCGGGGTCGGTAACTGGTTTTGCCGAGAGTATGAAGCCTGGTTCCTCATCTTCCGTATCGTCCTCAACTTCTACGTCTGGCAGGTCTAAGGATTCCGGATTAACGGGAGGCTGCGCTTCTTCAGTTTCAGGGGGTGTGGGGTGCCTTGACTGTTGCCGGAGGAACGCTCCTACAGCCATAGCAACGAACAAGCCTATAACGAGGTATATCATGATTTCGATTTTTCCTGCTTTCTATGAGAATATATAGCTGTAAATACTACAGAAATCTGCTGCCTTAACAATCTTGATACCATCATATTCCTTAAATATCAAAAAGGTCTTTGTCCCCGCAATCAGCAGCACACTCAATAAATTTGTTATCATCGGGGTCTCGGCTTATATTTATTGATGAGACTGGGATAATTATTTCCATTGCAGAAATCAGAGGAAGAAGAATATTGCGATTACAATATCCCTGTCCTCTGCTAATCATCTCGTCAACAACTTCATAATATTCACTGAGTATTTCAGCAGAAGCACACGCTAATACTTTTCTGTCAGCAACAGCTTCAAGAATTATTCTTGGTTTTCCGCCGAAAAATACTCCTGAGATTATAACGTTTGTATCAATGACTATCTTCATGTCCTTTTTCTTTTGCGGACGGACTTTACAGTTTCAGCAGGGCATATTATTACCTCCCTACAATATTTCCATCTGGTATTTCTCAAGCATCATGGCCGGATTATATGACATTTTCGCCTCACGAAGTCCCGGTTCTCCCATATCTTCCTCACGGTTTGCCCAAGTATAGCTGCTTCCCTGCTCCTTCAGGAACATGTAGTTTATTGCCTGGTAACTTCCGACGTACTCAGGAAATGCCTTCTCAAACCTGACATCAAGATTTTCCGGATCAAGCTCTTCTGCGATTGTGTAAGCTATAATTTTCCCGTCAATTTTCAGCATTCCGCCCATGAACTTGAAATCGTCCCATTTGTCCAGAGCATTCTGTATCGCCCTGTCCTCGTCAGTGAGTGATAATGCTTCGTCCTGCGTCATCGTGAGCATTCTATGAGCGCGCCATCTCTCCTGAAAGTCCATAATGTCCCCGAAATCCGCCGGAGTTATGGGGTAATAGTCCCATTCGTAGCCGTCAAGGAATGCGCGTACTCTGTTGCGTTTGTGAGCATAGATTTTGCCTTTGAGGGATATTAAGTCCTTCACAGCGTAGACGTATTCGTTCTGGTCTCTGTCCTCCGAGAAGCGAATACCCTCTCTTCCTGCGAGAATATCCTTTACCCCTGCCGGAACGTCATAGATGATGTCGCCGGACTTGAAGTGGGAAAGTTCAGCGTCCCAGTCAGTTACAGCGTTCCAATTTCCAGAAGGCCCGAACATTCCAGGAAGAGGCCCGCCGGATCTAAGCCAACATAATTCCCCGCCAGTTTCCGCGATTTCGATGGGGTATGCGTGCTGCCATGACCATAGGCCGAAGAACGAATATTCCGCGTAATGCACAGGAGAAGCCAGATAGTAATGCGAATAAATGTCTTTGTCCTGCCAAGTTAATTTTCTGAAATTGAGCATGTAATATTTAGTCCTTTCTACACAAAAAAAGCGGCTCTCACTTGTATTTTGGGGAACCGCCTTCATGTCATGATGATGACAGGTGCTTTATTTGCTGCTGATGGGTGCGTCAACAACGCTGTCTTTAAGGTCTTTCCCCGGCCTGAACACGGGGACTTTCTTGGCGGGAATGAGGACGACTTTTGAGGGATCCTGAGGATTGCGTCCTTCTCTTGCCGCTCTTTCCCTGACTTCAAACACTCCGAACCCTACGAACGTGCATTTGTCGCCTTTTGACAGAGCTTCCTGGATCTGTGAGAATACCTCGTCTACTACTGGGGCAACGTCTTTCTTGCGCATTTCGAGTTTGGCAGTGATAGCGTCAATAAGTTCTGCTTTAGTCATGATTTACACCTCCTGATGAAATTTTCCTGCATTTTATCAGCTTTTATGAATTATGCAATATATTTTTCCGCTGTTTATCAACGTTTCGCGTTCTTTCATCGAGACATGAGAGAAGAAGTACCCAATTAATGATGTCAAATTCGCCGTGCCCAAAAAACATTCTCTCAAAAATCCCATAATATAATGCCACAACAAAGAGGCAAGCTACGAGTTTCTGTTCTTCTGTCATGGACTTGGCATTGCTGAAGTATACAGTCGCGAAATAAACTAAGTTCCCGAAGAATATAATGCATCCCACTATCCCGGACTGAAACAAAACCATCAAGTAAAAGCTATCAAATACGCTAATATTAACTGCCCTGAAAAGATATGTCCCCTGAAGGAAGCCTAGCCCCGTAATCCAGGCATCTTCACGATCTAGCACAGGCAGAATAGTGTAGTTCACACCTCTATTGCTCAATTTATATACTAGTGCCCAGTCTACTGAGTATATGATTATTGCTAGTATTGGTACGATTGATATAATAAACAATATTTTTTCGAGTACCCTGGCTTTGTGCCAGTACGTCAGAAAGTAATAGACTATCCAGAAACCTATAAGCCCAGTTATTGAAGTTCTTGAAGCTGTAGATAGCAACATAATAGCTATAACTGGAGAAATAATGGAAAAGTAGAGACCATAAGAATCGTATTTTTTCAGAGAGTTCTTCTTTTCCTTAACAACCGCATTATATATTGACTTGAGCATAAAAAAGTAAAGGCAGTATCTTCCGGTATGGTTCACATGCCCAAGCCCGTAAGAATATCTGTACCTGCCCGATGACCCCATGATATTTCTTATTGATCCTAGAAAAGCAAATCCATCAAAACGTACAATATAGGCAACGATAAGCATAGTCCCGACAGTAAGGATTGTTACCCTAAGTATCTGCACTTTCAAGTCGTAAATTGTTATAATTTTCTTCATAATAGATATAGTTCCTGTAAATACTACAAGAGCTAGAAATTCCCTAATTGCCCCTATAGAGCGTGATGTAATTCCAGCCAAAGCATTAAATACACCCCATCCTAGCCATAAGCATATCACAAGAAAGAAAATATTGACCGCCCTGCTGTGGGAAATTTTGTGTCTGGCAAGAGATAAGTTAATGATGATAACCGTCAGCCAAAGCATTGCGGCAGTAGGTACAGTTACTAGTGCCAAAGAATCAAAGAACGAAGCCGTCATCCTTGTAGCCATAAAAATTAAATAGGTTATCAGGAAAATATAAATTTTTTCTTTTCTCTTCACTGCCGCTAAATTCTTATTCATGAAAACTTAATCCTTAAGTATATTTTCTATATATTTAAAAATTGTAGCATACCATCTAAAAACTTTGTGTGCTAGACACGAGGCAATGATTATCCCTATGTTGTAGAATATCCCTCATAAATCTTAATTCCATTATAGAGGGTGATACCAATGAACTTCATCAACACTGTAACAATCTCAGGGCTCATTCACCATCTGAGCCGCAGAAAGGAGAACAAATACTTTCCGTTTTCAGTAAGACACGAAAGCACATTACAGGACGGGACACCCCGCAAAGATTTTCTCAGTGCGCGCGTATTCAATGAGGCTCTCCGCGAAAACCTGGCATCTCTTGAGGAGAACACACCCATTCTGGTGAAAGGCGTTCTTCGTTCGTCAAAAGGAAGCGGCGAACTCTACATTGATGTGTCTGACGCTGAAATCCTGAATAACACCGCTGAACTCATCAACATCGTAACGCTTTCAGGAAGTGTTCACGTGATAAAGGCTCAGAACGAGGGCGTAACAGGTGCGGGAAAGTATATACGTTTTGCTGTGAGGCAGGAAGACCCGGAAAAGGGACGTGATTTTATCGTCGTCCGCGTTTTTGATGACGGATTGAAGGAAACTCTGGCGGCCAAAAACGACAATGACCCCGTTACAGTTGAAGGCACTATGAGATCCTCAAGGGGAAGCGGTGTTAATTACGTCCGCTGCGAAAAAATAGAATAGAGAGATGACATTATGGACATTCAGAGGCTTGAAGACAGGATACGCGGAAAACTGAACAAGTTCCCGGCAAAGACAAGAAGGGTGGCAGAGTATATTCTGGGAAATTCACCGGAGATTGCCTTCCATTCAATCAGCGAGACGGCCGAGAAGCTGGAAGTTTCGCGCGCTCAATTAGTGCGTGTTGCCCGAATGCTGGGCTTTAACGGATATGCTGACCTCAAAAAAACCCTGAAGAAAAAGCTCCTCAATCAGGTTATCCCATCGTCAGCTGACATTCTACCGGGAGACAAGCCCGATATTGCGCTTGAACTTTGCCGCCTTGAACACGCAAATATAGATGAGACTTACAGAAACATAATGCTCAATCATGATGATGTCATGAAGTTCTGTATGTCTGCTAAGAATGCTGAATCTATATACTGTATGGGCTGGGGAATATCATCAATGCCTGCTGAATGGCTGTATACGCGTTTTGCCGAACTTGGCCTCAAGAGTGTACTCATGAGACGCGGCTCACTATCTCTCATGGAGCAGTCGAGGGGCATAGGCGAGAATGATATGCTCATAGTGTGTGAACTTCCCAGCTATGTCGTTGAAGTTACGGAAGCGGCAGGACAGGCAGCCTCAAAGGGAACCAGCGTAGTTGCGATAACAGACAGCCCTGCAGCACCAGTATGCGCTCATGCCTCAATGCACTTCTATATCAGCGACAACTCACCTGTATTCGGCAGCAGCCTTATAGGGTCAATGTTTGCGGTTCATGTTCTTACGGCAGTACTTGCTGAGGAGATGGGCAGTGCGGGACGTGAGGCTCTTCAAGCGCAAAAAGAAGGCTTGCACGATGAGAGAGTGTATTATCCTTCCTACGGTTTGAGGTACTAGGCAATATTTAGACGTAACATGAGGACAGAAAAATCCCCTCCGGCGTTGAAACCAGAGGGGTTAATTTTTGCGTTTTTACTCTGCGAAGATGTCTCTGCTGTCCAAAACTGTTTCGGTCTGCATTTCCTCTTCGTCCTGTGATATCTGTCTTAATACAGGCTTAGGTTTTGGCTTCCATTCCGATTTGTAGGCTATCTTCCTGAACGCTTCAGAGCCAGTGCCAGCCGGTATGAGGTGTCCGATGATGACGTTCTCTTTGAGGCCGCTCAAAGGATCCATCTCGCCTTTCACAGCCGCGCCTGCGAGTACTTGTGCTGTCTGCTGGAACGATGCGGCACTAAGGAAGCTGTCTGTTGCAAGTGCAGCCTTCGTTATACCGTGAATGAACGGCCTGCATTCCGGGAACTCGCGCATTCTCTGTACGAACGTGTATTCGCGTATGAGGTGTACGATTTCGGCTTTTGAGTTCGAGGCTCTGACCCATACGTCAGTAGGATTTTTCGCGGCAAGTTCGGAGAGTGCTTCGGTTTTAAGCTCCAATCCTCCCGTAAGCTCTATTGTCTTCACGCTTTCGTCTTCTTCATCAACGTAATCACCATCGTCCTGCAAATCTCCCCGTTCTGCCTGAACGCCTGACTGTTCAGCTTCTTCTTCAGGAATCTGCGGGAATATTGCGCTGACAAGTATTTTGTTCCTCAGCTTACTGGTCAGAAGTTTCTTGAGTATATCGGCACGGGATATTGTGATTATTTCGTCGCCGTCATCAATGTTAAGCTCCTTAATTCTCCCTGACGCAAGCCCTTCAAGCACTTCATCGTCAACTTTATTTCCAGAGGCTTCACCGTTCTCGTAGATTTCAGCTCCGAGTATACTCATGCCATCAAGGATTTTCTGTATGCCGTCAACAACATTGAGATGTTCGACAGCACTCCATACCTTAATATCAGGAACTCCGCTCTGGACTATGCTGGTGTATTTTTCCTGCGTAATCAGTACGTCATGTTCGGCAACGAGTTTTTTACCAATGCTTATGGTTTCTGCGAGCCACTTTGAATCGACAAGGAGATCTGACCGTTTCTGATCCTGGTCTCTAACCCTGACGATAACGGGGTCTCCTGCTGTAACCTTCTTGAGATCGTCGCGGCTGAGGTTAATATTTTTCCTGACGTTGCCTTTAGGGAGTTTAAGCTCACGAAGAAGCCTCAAATTATGCATACGTTTGCGGAATGCAGATTTCCCGATTATAACGTCAAGTTCTTTGCCCTTGTGGTCAACCGTGAACATCTTTATGGCTACTCCGGGCATGAGCATATTCCGGATAATTTCATCGGTAAGAGGCTGCCCAATGTACTCATCAAACCCTTCATCAGGCTTATCAACCGCAAGGAGTACATCGCCTGTAAAGTTCTCGATAGCACCATTGATACGTCTCTCGTTGTCCGACTGTATTTCCTGCTCAATCTTCTCAACATCGTCCTCCCAGACCATATCGCCGGCAACAAACGATGTATCGCCTTCCTCAATGACGCGTACTTTGTTCAGCGGGGCTACTTTGCGCAGTATCACTTCTATGTGCTTGTTGTTTATGCTGACACCCTGAGAGTGATAGACGTACTGTATCTCGTCAACGAGCATTTTCTGCACAGCGTCAATTCCTTCGACTTCAAGCAGCTGCTGAGGGTCTATGCTTCCTTCAGTGAGGGGTGTAAGTTTCTGAACTTCCATACCTTCTTCGAGGCCCTCTTTGATGTCCTGCCCTATAGGAATTGCGTGGGATAATGTATTTCCTTCATCGTCCTCAACGATTACCTTGCGTTTCCCTTCGGTGATGATTTCCTTTATGTGTCCGTCAAGCCCTGCCAGTATGCAGACTTTTCTAGGTCTTCTGACCTCGAACAACTGCTCAATTCTGGGAAGGCCCTGCGTTATGTCCTCTGCCGAACGGACTCCGCCGGTATGGAACGTTCTCATTGTGAGCTGAGTACCAGGTTCACCGATTGACTGAGCCGCAACAACTCCTACGGCCTCGCCGACAGCAACAAGTTTACGCGATGAAAGGTCATTGCCGTAGCACTTCTGGCAAACTCCCTTTTTCAGCGCACAAGCAAGCGGACTGCGAACCCATACTTCGTCCAAGCCCGCCGCCTCAATCTTCTTTGCGAGTGCCTCAGTGATGATGCCGCCAGCCTTAACGATGATTTCTCCGTTGGCCTCTATGTCATGGAGCGATGTACGTCCTGCAATTCGTTCCGCGATACCTATCATGACTTTGCCTTCACTGATGAGGGGACGTATGCAAATTCCCTTGTTTGTTCCGCAATCGTGTTCAGTTATGATTAAATCCTGCGAAACGTCAACGAGCCTTCTTGTGAGATAACCTGATTTTGCGGTTCTAAGTGCTGTATCTGCCAGACCTTTTCTTGCGCCGTGAGTGGAGATGAAGTACTCAAGCATATTCATGCCCTCACGGAAATTCGCAGTTATCGGGTAGTCTATGGTCTTTCCTGTAGGATCGGCCATAAGTCCGCGAATACCTGCCATCTGTCCGAGCTGTCCTTTTGAACCTCTAGCACCGCTGTCAACCATCATTCTCACGGGGTTATCCTGGTTCATGTGGGCTTCTATGCTGTCAGCAACATCTTTCGTTGCCTGCGCCCATAGTTTGCTCTTCTGGTCAAGGTATTCATCATACGTCAGCAAACCCATCTCGTAATTCTCTTTGGCGATGTCGTCCTCAGCCTGAGTTGCGCGTGTAATTTCTGCCTTTTCGTCAGGTATTCTCACAGCCTGAACGCCGAAGCTGATACCGCTTCTTGCCGCCCAGTGATATCCGAGTGATTTTATGTCGTCGAGCAGCTGGACTACTCCCGGCCTGTCAACTTTATCGTATGCATCATCAAGGAGACTGCCTATTTTCTTTTTGCCGAGCTGTTCATTAACGAAGCGCAGAGGTTCAGGGATTTTTGTGTTGAAAAGAACCCTGCCCGGACTTGTCTCGAAGAATACTACATGCGGCTCTCCCTGTACTGACGCGAAATCATCAACGATAACAGCGTTATCACCCTGAGTGTACTTTCTCTTGCCTTTGGGGTGTCCCCATAGTTCTTGGTTTTCCCTGAGCCATATTTTCGCGTTGACGTGGACAGTGCCGTGCGATATTGCCGACAACACATCGTCCATGTCAGAGAAGTGCCTTCCGTCCCCCTTGAGGCCGCCGCGCATATCCGTAAGGTAGTACACTCCCAGAACGATATCCTGTGTAGGGGTAACAACGGGTCTTCCGCTTGCCGGTGAAAGAAGGTTGTTTGCCGAGAGCATGAGCAGTCTTGCTTCTGCCTGAGACTCAATGCTGAGAGGAACGTGGACAGCCATCTGGTCGCCGTCAAAGTCAGCGTTGAATGCCGTACAGACCATAGGGTGAAGACGAATAGCCTTTCCCTCCATTAAGACTGGTTCAAACGCCTGAATACCCAGACGGTGAAGAGTAGGTGCGCGGTTGAGCATGACAGGGTGATCCTTGATGATGTTCTCCAGAATTTCCCAGATTTCGCCGCCGCCCTTCTCAATCCTGCGTTTAGCATTCTTTACGTTTGGAGCAAGTCCGCCCTCTACAAGTCTGCGTATTACAAAAGGCTTGAATAGTTCCAATGCCATCTGTTTAGGCAGTCCGCACTGATAAATCTTGAGCTGCGGGCCAATGACGATAACCGAACGTCCGGAGTAATCCACGCGTTTCCCTAGCAAATTCTGGCGGAAGCGTCCCTTTTTGCCCCTTAATAAATCCGTGAGGCTCTTTAAGGGTCTGTTTCCTGCACCGAGTACAGCTTTACCCACTCTGCCGTTATCAATGAGAGCGTCAACACACTCCTGCAACATTCTTTTTTCGTTGCGCACAATGATTTCGGGAGCGTTGAGAGCCTGTAACTTTTTGAGCCTGTTGTTGCGGTTTATGACGCGCCTGTATAAGTCGTTGAGGTCGCTTGTTGCAAACCTTCCGCCGTCAAGCTGTACCAGCGGCCTCAAATCCGGCGGAATTACTGGAAGCACAGTAAGTATCATGGACTGAGGCTTAGAGTCGCTCTTCCTGAAATCCTCCGTAACCTGAAGGCGTTTTATGAGCTTTCGTTTCTTCTGGCCTGTAGTATCCGCAATCTGTTCTCTGAGAGAGTCTGCAAGCCAGTCGAGATCCAGCCTGTTAATGAGCGCAAGTACACCGTCCGCGCCAATTCCCGCCTCGAAACGGTTGTCATAAGCACTGCATAACTTCTGCTGGTGTTCAAATATTACGTCTCCCTGCTCAAACGGGGAGCTTCCCTGCAATATTACGAGGTGGCAGGGGTCATCTACTACAAGGTTGCACTGTTCATCTTCCGGCTTCTCGCTGTTCTCCGGGAATAGTTCGGGATATTTGCTGCGTGCTTCCTTCATTTCACTTTCCGAAAGAACTTTGCCTTTCGTGAGTTCCTGGCCGTTGACGCTGGCTTTCACTGCACCTGTTACGATGAATGCGTCATTATTGCCAACTCTTGCGCGTTCTGCACTGTCAGGAGCTTTTGAGGCCGGTACTATCGCTCCCTTGTCAAGCCCCGATGCTTCGTCTGCTTCAGTCAAAACGAATGCAGGTTCAACGCTGAGACTGTCATCGCCGTACTCTGTCTTGTACTTCGAGACCTGAGATGTTGATATTAAGTCGCCAACGTTCACTGGAATGCTCAGAACCTCGTTAATCATGTAGGCTTTCTCGCACCTGAACGCTTTATCATAGTGTTCATGTATCTTCATTGCGGTGGCGGGAATTACTGCGCCTTCCTGCACGATGTCTGGCCTTCCTGTTGCCGTAACCTTGTAGCCCTTCTCGGCCAGGTATGCCTTCTGAGCTTCAGTCAGGTTAGCGATAGTCCTTGCTGCACCTATCGTGAGGTTGCCTTCACCTTCTGCATCTTCTGCGTCGTCGGAGCCTTCAGCGTAGTCACCGTTGCCTCCAGCGAGCCCATTGCCAGTCTTGCCTGCAGTGCCGTTCCTACGAGTCTGAGCGAGGAGAGCTACTGCGTCGTAGTCAGAGCCTTCGGAGCCTTTGCCGGTTCGAGCGGATGATGCAGCTGCGACGGAGATTTTGACCTTGCCAGTGACCTTAATGCCTACGTTGTCAGCAACGATACCAACAGTTACGGGCTTCTCAGTAGCTGTACGGCTAGTGATCATCAGTACGCCTTTGTTCTTGTAGGTTGCGTCAGGCGATAAAACTTGTATGCTTCCGCTCACAACTCTGTAGGCTTCTTCGTCGGAGGACACTACATGATCCAGTACTGTAATCTTGTCAGAGCTGAGCATCTGTATGACCACATCTCCGCTTGCGACGTAATGACTGTCTACAGTCGTATCTGCGCTTAAGTTTTTCTCAACAGTGTAGCCGGTCTTGAGCTTGTAGGTACTGTCTCCGCTGGTGAAGTAAACATCAGAGCTATACGTTCCAGGCATAGCGTCGCCACTATCAATCGTTATGTCCCAGCTGACTGTCTTGTCGCCGCTCTTGTACACGGTCTGCGTCACCTTTATCTCGTCCCAGTTATAGAGTGCAACACCTGTCGGGAGTGTCGAGCCTTCCGCTACACTGAACCTCACGCTTGCTGCAGCGTCGTTAGCTGATGGCGTTGTTAGCTCGATGGCCTTCACTGTATCGGTCGCTGCGAAGTTTACGTTCTTCGTCGAGAACTTCGGCTTTGCACCAGTGATTGAAAGCTCTGCGTAGATCGTCGTCTCGCCTGCACCGTTGTAAGCTATCACTCCGAGTTCCTTCGGGTCAGACACGTAGAGGCCGGTGATGCCTTTCTCGATCTGATCCGCAGTCGCTGAGTCCTTGCTCGTCGGGTAGGTAGTGCCCTTCGTGAGAGCAAAGAGTGTACCCTTCTTATCGTCAAGTGAGAGACCTAACGATTTGAGCAGTGCCGTGTCTTCAGTTGTGGCCGGCTTGTAGTAGATGGTCTTTGAGCCTTTCGCTTTGAACTTCGCGCCAGGAACTTTGCCTGCAACGACAGCCTTAGGAGTCTTGATGTATTTCTTTGAGGCCGTGCTCTTAGTGCTATCAAGCTGCTTCTCCTCGAAGTATGGAGGAATTGTGCCCTTCACTGTAACCTTCAGGACTGACTTCTTCTTAGTCGAAGGGTTAGTCGCTGTGAGGGTGACCGTAAGATAGACCAGGCACTGGATGGTGTCGAGGAGATGTCGAAGCATGTCGACGCCCTGTTGGTCATCAATAACGAGCGTTTGCGTGAGATATACCCCGAGCTGTCGGTCCTTGACGCCTTCGGAAAAGCTGACGACACCCTGTCGGTGGCTGCCAAGTCTATTGCGGAGATCATCACCGTCCACGGACTCATAAACCTCGATTTCAACGATGTGAAGACGGTGCTGAAGGATGGTGGTGTCGCCATCATGTCAACAGGTTACGGTGAGGGTGAGGGTCGTGTGCGCAAAGCCATTGACGATGCCCTTAACTCCCCGTTGCTCAACGACAATGACGTGTTCAACTCCAAGAAGATCCTCCTCAGCATCTCGTTTGCAGGCAGCAAGGATGGTAAGGACTCCCTCATGATGGAGGAGATGAACGATGTCAACGAGTTCATGGCGAAGTTTGGTGACTTCGAGATCAAGTGGGGACTCGCCACCGACCCCGAGCTGGGGAAGAAGGTGAAGGTGACCATCCTCGCCACTGGTTTCGGCATCGAGAATGTCGACGGTATGAACGGACACCTGAAGCGTCACACCCAAGAGGAGGCTACCCGTCTTGCGGAACAGCAAGAGCGGGAGGCAGAGCGTCAGGACCGTCGTAACCGCTACTATGGCAACGAGGGCAGCACGAAGCGTTACAAGCGCCGTCCGCATGTCTATGTGTTCCGTCCCGACGACCTCGACAACGACGATGTCATCTCTGCCGTGGAGCAGACACCGACCTACAAGCGCACGAAGGAGATACTCGACAGTATCTACCATCAGGCCAGTGGTGACGAGCCTGTGCAGGCTGACGACACCCCACAGGAGCCTGTACAGGGTACCATCGTGTTCTCATAAGAAAACATTAAATTTAAATATTTAATTCCACAGCTGGTGGAGCACTGCCAGGCTTTTCAACTCTGGAAAGTCTGGCAGATGTAGTTTATAATACCTCATCAGCACCTCCATGATACGCTGACGGTCCGTCCGTGACAGTCGGAACAGATGCATCGTGGGGAAGTCCATACGCATCAGCTGGCGAATCAGCTGTGACTCCTCAGGGGGTAGGAAATCGGGATGCAGAGGGACAGCGGAGGAGAAACGAGCCTCGCGGAGGTCGAAGACCACACCCGAGACCCCTCCTAACCTCCCCTGCTCAGGGGAGGGAGTGAGTTCTCCCCCTAAGCAGGGGGAGTTAGAGGGGATCTCCATATTCGGATAGAACCCCAAGAACCTCGACAGACGCATGAGGAATGTCAGATGGAAATTCGCATACCCCTCCGTAGCGGCATCCAGCCACTGCATCGAGTCAGCGATATAGTCGAAGAGGGGCTCGTTACGCTGCTCAGAACGCAAGGCATAATACAGGAACTCAGCCACAAACAATGTGATGGCGAGTTTCTCCGCTGACAACGGGAGGGTGGTATAAGGCACCAACAGACGGGCGTCAGTGAGCTTTTGCAACTGCACCCGCTGTCGCATATCGAAAGTGATCTCCAACAACGTCATCGGCTGGAAATACTGCTTCTTCAACGACCCCTTTCCCGTCTTGGGCATCGTCATCACGAAGGAGAGCCTACCCTGTTGTCTCGTGAACATCTCCACGATCATTTTACGCTCCCCATACTTCAACGTATGTAATACGATGGCTGCTGTCTTGACGATCATGAGGGCGAAATTACATAAAAAATCGGGAAAAAGCGCATTTTTCAGCAAGAAAATTTTGTCAGACGGAAAAATTGCAGTACCTTTGCACCCGCAAAAAATGGGCGATGGTCCCTTCGTCTATCGGTTAGGACGAGAGATTTTCATTCTCTAAAGAGGAGTTCGACTCTCCTAGGGACTACCATTAAATCCGTCATCTGCACAGCCAAGTGCTACCCGTATGGGGGATACGGTGGCGGAGGGTGGCAACACCCGCCCAGGGCAGTCCGCAAGAGACGCAAGACCCACAAGCTTTATATTAACATTTAAAAAAAACAGAAAAAAAATGGCAAATCACAAGTCATCCCTGAAGAGAATTCGTCAGGACAAGGTAAGACAGGAGCATAATCACTATTATGCCAAGACCATGCGTAACGCCGTTCGTAAGCTGCGTGCCATGACCAACAAGGAAGAGGCAGAGAAGCTCTATCCTAGTGTACAGAAGATGCTGGATAAGTTGGCAAAGAACAACATCATCCACAAGAACAAGGCTGCAAATATCAAGTCAAGTCTCTCTGCACACATCAATCAGCTGTAATAATAGCAAAAAAAGAATAAAAAGGTCAGATAAACTTTGTTTATCTGGCTTTTTTTGTGTAACTTTGTAGCCATTAAGTACTATTATAAAACAATGGCAGAAGAACTGAACAAAGAAAACAATTATTCCGCGAGTAATATTCAGGTACTCGAGGGCTTAGAGGCTGTGCGTAAACGCCCCGCCATGTATATTGGTGACATCAGTGAGAAGGGTTTGCACCACTTGGTGAACGAGACCGTCGACAACTCCATCGACGAGGCGATGGCTGGTTACTGTACCCATATCGAGGTCACTATCAACGAAGACAACTCCATCACCGTTTTAGACAACGGACGTGGTATCCCTGTTGACGAGCATGAGAAGATGCACAAGTCTGCGTTGGAGGTTGTCATGACCGTCCTCCACGCAGGTGGTAAGTTCGACAAGGGTTCCTATAAGGTCAGCGGTGGTCTGCATGGTGTGGGTGTCAGCTGTGTCAACGCCCTCTCCACCCGCATGCTCTCCCAGGTATACCGCAACGGACATATCTACCAGCAGGAATACGAGAAGGGAAAGCCCCTCTACGACGTGAAGATCGTGGGCGACACTGACCTGACAGGTACACGCCAGCAGTTCTGGCCCGACAGCACCATCTTCACCACGACCGAATACAAATACGACATCATTGCCCGTCGTATGCGTGAGCTCGCCTACCTCAACGCAGGCATCACCATCACGCTCACCGACCTCCGTCCCGACGAGGAGGGCAACCTGCGCCAGCCAGAGGTCTTCCATGCCAAGGAGGGACTGAAGGAGTTCGTGCGCTATGTCGACCGTCACCGCACCCACCTCTTCGACGATGTCATCTATCTGAAGACCGAGAAGCAGGGAGTGCCCATCGAGGTCGCTGTGATGTACAACACCGACTATAGTGAGAACATCCACTCCTATGTGAATAATATCAACACCATCGAGGGAGGTACCCACCTCACCGGTTTCCGCATGGCACTCACCCGTACGCTGAAGGCGTATGCCGATGCCGACCCACAGATCTCCAAGCAGATCGAGAAGGCGAAGATAGAGATTGCCGGTGAGGACTTCCGTGAGGGACTCTCCGCAGTCATCTCCATCAAGGTGGCAGAGCCACAGTTCGAGGGACAGACTAAGACGAAGCTCGGCAACTCCGAGGTCACCGGTGCCGTCCAGCAGGCTGTCGGCGAGGCTTTGAGCAACTATCTGGAGGAGCATCCCAAGGAGGCAAAACTTATCTGCGACAAGGTGGTCCTTGCAGCTACCGCCCGTATCGCTGCCCGCAAGGCACGTGAGAGCGTACAGCGTAAGAACCCGATGACAGGTGGCGGACTCCCCGGTAAGCTCGCTGACTGCTCGAATAAAGACCCGAAGGACTGTGAGATATTCCTCGTCGAGGGAGACTCCGCCGGAGGTTCCGCCAAGCAGGGACGTGACCGCCATTTCCAGGCAATCCTCCCCTTGCGTGGTAAGATTCTGAACGTGGAGAAAGTACAGTGGCACCGTGTCTTCGAGGCAGAGTCCGTCATGAACATCATCCAGTCCATCGGCGTCCGCTTCGGTGTTGACGGTGAGGGCGACCGTGAAGCGAATATCGACAAGCTGCGTTACGACAAGATCATCATCATGACCGATGCCGATGTCGATGGCTCCCACATCGACACCCTCATCATGACGCTCTTCTACCGCTTCATGCCTCAGGTCATCCAAGGTGGACACCTCTATATCGCCACCCCACCCCTCTACAAGTGTACGTACAAGAAATTCTCCGAGTACTGCTATACTGAGCAGCAGCGTCAGAACTTCATCGACCGTTATGTCGACGGACGAGACGATGACAAAGCACTGCACACCCAGCGTTACAAAGGTCTTGGTGAGATGAACCCCGAGCAGCTGTGGGAGACCACCATGAACCCCGAGAACCGTCTGTTGAAGCAAGTCACCATCGAGAATGCCGCCCAGGCAGACGAGATATTCTCCATGCTGATGGGAGATGACGTAGAGCCCCGTCGTGAGTTCATTGAGCAGAACGCCACCTACGCCAATATTGACGCATAAACCTTATAGGTTTGCATCGCTTTCCTTAGGACTTTACGTCGCTTCCGATAAAGGTTATCCCCCCTAAAGGATAGGACTTTTACCCCCTAAACCCTTATCGAAAGCGACCTAAAGTCCTATCTTTTTCAATTCGGGGTGCCAGAGCAAGAAATGGGGAAAACTGACGATTGAAACACCAAAAATTTTAATGGCTGAAACAAAAGTTAATCGATTTGGAACATAAAAATTTGTTTTTCCACCCTACTCCTTGTAACTTTGCACCATGCATTTCATTACAACATTACTAGTCATTACATTCTTCTCGCTAACTTGTTCAGCACAAAACGCGGGAGACTGGGAAGAAGCCTTTCGGCAATGGATAGACGCTGATGAAACGGGAAACGCTTCATTAGAGGATGCTTATGACGCATTATCCGAACGGGCGACAAACCCCATCAATCTAAATCAGACAAGTCGTGAGGAACTGGAACAGCTACCTTTCCTCACTGCTCTGCAAGTAGAAGAACTAATAGCGTATATCAACCGCTATGGTGTCGTCCGATCCATCGGGGAATTACAAATGGTGACATCATTGGACGCAGCGTGCAGAAAGCTGCTAAAACATTTTGTCTATGTAGGAGAACCGAAAAGGAAAGACAACCGCCTCAGGATTGATTCTGTGTTTCTACATGGGAACCACCAAATACTCATGACTGGCAAGATTCCCTTATACACCCGGAAAGGTTTTCGTGACGGATATATAGGCTCACGATACCAACACACGTTCCGGTATCAGACGACTTATCACGAACGGGTAAAACTGGGTATCACGGGTGCCAAGGACGCAGGAGAGCCGTTTTTTAAAGACAAGAATCGCTGGGGCTATGACCACTATTCCTATTATCTTCAGATAAGGGACGTTGGATGTCTCGACAATCTGTGCATAGGAACCTATCGGGTACAACAGGGGATGGGACTGGTCATGAACGGCGGTTTCTTTCTGGGGAAACGCTCCACACTGCAATCTTTAGGTCGCTCGACAGCAACACTTCGTCCCCACTCATCCCGATCCACTGAGGGCTATCTACAAGGTGTCGGAGCAACCATCCGGCTCCACCGTCATTGGCAACTCACAGCATTCGCATCCTACCGTCCCCTGGATGCCACGCTCAACAAAGACAGTACGGCACGGACACTCTATTATACCAACTACCACCGCACGGAGACTGAAATCAGCAAGAAAAACAACACCCATGAAACGGACTTGGGAGGAAGCATCGGATGGCGTAAGGGAAGTCTCTACGCACATGCGAATCTACTCTATACGCACCTCGACAGACGACTAATGCCACAAAAAGAGAACACCCCATACCGCCGATATGCCGCTGAGGGACAAGACTTTACGAATATGAGTATGGACTACGGCTATACCAACTCCAGACTCTCTTTCTCAGGAGAGACAGCACTGAATAAGGAAGGTGCGTTGGCGACCATTCACCAAATCAGTCTCAAACCATGCCATTCACTATCACTCATGCTCCTCCATCGTTATTATGACAAACGATACACAGCACTGCGATCCAAAAGTTTCAGCGAAGGGTCCAACATACAGAATGAGCACGGTGCTTATCTTGGAATCATCTGGCAACCAATACCCAAATGGACGGTCAACTGGTATGCCGACTATGCTCATTTCCCGTGGAAACGCTATCAAGTAAGTCTTCCCAGCGATGCCTTCGACACGATGTTCCTGACACAAGCATCACTCAACGACAAATGGAGACTGGAGGGACGCTATCGGCTACATATCAGACAGAAAGACAATGCAGAGAAGACCATGCTCCTCAATCGTATTGAGCAACAGGCACGACTGCGACTGTCCTATGAGTCCACCGACGGACTCTCCCTACATACACAACTCGATGGAATCGATGTTTCTTACAAAACACACGACAAAGGTTTTATGGTGTCAGAATATGTGCGATATGCATGGCAACGATTACAATTCTCAACCAGCTTCGCTTATTTCCACACAGATAATTACGAGAGCCGTCTCTATCTGTATGAGCATGCGTTACTTTACAGTTTCTCATCCCTGATGCTTTACGGTAAGGGAATCAGATATGCCGCGATGGCTCGTGCAGAGTTAGGGAGACACCTCCTGCTCATCGGGAAGGTAGGAGTCACCAACTATTTCGACCGCTCAAAGATCGGCAGTGACCTCCAAGCCATCAACCACTCGTCGATGACGGACATTGACGTGCAAATCAGATGGAAATTCTAAAGTAATGCTCGGATTGTGTGATATCTTCACCCCAAAAGAGGGATAATTCAATATTATTTCGTAATTTTGCAACAAAATAGAATAATCATGGGGCTTGCAACACGCATTGAGGAGGTGAAGAAGAAAGACGGAGCGAAACAGTTCCTGCGTTTCTGTATCAATGGTGTGATAGCTGCTGCTATCCATTATGGTACGTATTTCTTGTTCCAACTATCGACGGATGTCAATATCGCCTATACGATAGGTTATCTGGTGAGTTTTGCGTATAACTTTGTCGCCACGAACTATTTCACGTTCCACACCCATCCTACGTGGAAGAACTTCATCGGGTTTGCAGGAAGTCATGGGGTGAACTATTTCCTGCATATCCTCCTGTTTAACATCTTCCTGTTCCTGGGTGTCCACCACCTGGTAGCACCTCCGCTTGTGATGCTGGTCGCCATGCTGGTGCAGTTTACGATTTTACGGCATGTTTTCGTGAAATGGGGAAAACATTGACACACTTTGGAAATTATTTTGTAATTTTGCAACGAGAACAAGTAGCATGGGTAAGATATTACTGAGTTTTGACACTGAGGAGTTTGATGTCCCTCGCGAGCACGGGGTGGCTATCTCTTTAGAGGAGGGTATGCGAGTTTCCGTCGCAGGTACCAACCGTATCCTTGACGTGTTGAGACGTCATCATGTCAAAGCGACCTTCTTCTGCACGGGAAACTTTGCGGAGCATGCTCCTGAGGTGATGCAGCGTATCATGGACGAGGGTCATGAGGTGGCTTGTCACGGTGTGGACCACTGGCAACCGAAAGAGACGGATGTCGCACGGTCGAAGGAGATCGTGGAGCGTGTCACCGGTCGCACGGTCTACGGCTATCGTCAGCCCCGCATGTTCCCTGTCGACGAAAAAGAGATCGCACGGGTGGGTTATCTGTATAACTCCTCGTTACACCCGGCTTTCATCCCTGGTCGTTACATGCATCTGAACGAGCCAAGGACTCCTTTTTATCAGGGGGAGGTATTACAGATTCCCGCTTCCGTGACCCCTTGGTTCCGTCTGCCCGTCTTCTGGCTGGCTTGTCATCACTACCCCCAGTGGCTTTACAGGAAGCTCTGTCTGTGGACCTTACGTCATGACGGTCAGTTTGTCATCTATTTTCATCCTTGGGAGTTTGTCGACTTAGGTGCTCACCCGGAATGGAAGATACCCTATATCATCAGACACCATACCGGAACGGGGATGGAGCAGCGACTGGATGCCCTTATTAAAGCGTTTAAACAACAGCAATCACTATTTGTCACCTATACAGAATTTGTGAATAGCCGATGAAGAAAGTCACGATACTACTACCTGCCTTTAATGAGGAGGCATCGTTCCCACTGATCAAGGAGCGCATGCAGCAGGTGATGGAAGAGAACAACACCTATGAGTGGGAGTTCCTGCTTGTCAATGACGGCAGCACGGACCACACCTTACAGCAGATCATCAAGTTGCACGAGCAGGATGCGCATTACAACTATGTGGATCTGTCACGCAACTACGGAAAGGAAATCGCCATGATGGCTGGTTTCGACTATGCACAGGGGGATGCCGTCATCATCATGGATGCCGACATGCAGCACCCCGTCAACGTGATACCCGAGATGCTGAAATACTGGGAGGAGGGCTATGATGATGTCTATGCCCAGCGACAAGGGAGTGAGGAGTCTTGGCTGAAGCGGAAGACATCCCACTGGTATTACCTGCTGCTCCAGTCGTTGACGAGGGTTCCCATCCAAAGAGACACTGGTGATTTCCGACTCCTCGACCGCTCGTGTATAGAGGCTCTCCGACAGATGCGGGAGACGGAGCGTAACACGAAGGGGATGTACTCATGGATAGGGTTCCACAAGAAGGGTATCTACTACCAGCAGCTGGAGCGTCAGGAGGGTCAGTCGAAATGGGGCTTCATGTCACTCGTCAACCTCGCCCTCAACGGTATCATGTCGTACACGACAGCTCCGCTGCGTCTTGCCTCCATCTTAGGGCTCATCGTCTCTCTGGTGGCATTCTTCTATCTCGTCTACATCATCGTGATGACGAATCTCTACGGTGACCCGGTACAAGGATATCCCACGATTATGGTGACGGTGCTTTTCCTTGGTGGTGTCCAGCTGTTGGGTCTGGGTATCTTAGGTGAGTATATCGGACGAATATTCAATGAGGTGAAAGGCAGACCAGGTTATTTTATCAACTCGTATAATGGAGAAAGGAAACATGAATAAGGTAATGAGAGGTATCCGGTGGTTCTTCAGCAACCCCAAGTGTGTGTTCTGCTTAGGACTTGTCATTGCGATCGTAGCCACGACCTTAGAAGTCAGTCGCTCACGAGCCAGGAACTTCTATGACTTCTATGATGCGACATTACTGTTCTGGAGCGGTATCAGCTCGTATAACGTGGAGTTTGTGGACACCACCACCCTGTTTTTCCTCTACTCCCCCGTCTTCACGACGATATTCACCCCAGTCTTCCTATTGCCCGACTGGTTAGGAGCCTACGTGTGGAACATCGGCAACTACACCCTCTTTGCCCTGTCTATCTGGACATTACCCAAAGCATTTGCCCCCTATCGTCTGAAAATGTTCCTCTTCCTATTGTCTATCCTGCTGCAGAGCATCTTCTGTTTCCAATACAACACCGTCGTATGCTATATCTTCCTGTTTGCCTTCACCCTCCTGGAGCGAGACAAACCCTTCTGGGCGGTATTCCTCATCATGCTGTCGGCAACGACGAAGATCTACGGAGGTGCCGAGCTGGTTCTGCTGTTCTGTTATCCGAGAGTATGGCGTAACTTCGGCTATGCCTTCCTCTGCGGTGCCTTCTTCCTGCTATTGCCAGCCATCAACCCCGCCTTCGACAATGTCTTTGTGCTCTACCAGCAGATGGCAGATATCCTGACCTCCCACCATAGTGCCTCCGACTTCCCCGGTATCCTCTTCGCACGAGGTCTTAAACCCTTCCTGTTGCCGAACTACCGCATCGTACAGCTGGCTGTGCTCGGCATCCTTGCCATCCTCTTCTTCTGGCGGCATGACAGATGGAGAGATTTCCGTTTCCGCGTGCAGACACTTGCCATCATCATGGGCTATATCATCCTGTTCAGTGACAGTCCTGAGACCCACACCTATATCATTGCCCTGACAGGTTATCAGATGGCTTTCTGGTTGCAAGACAAGCGAACTACCTTCGATTGGGTATTATACTGGCTGTTGTTTGTCAACTTCATGATATTACCTACCGATGTGCTATGTCCTCCAAAGATACACCATTTCATCCACGAGACCTTCTGGTTGGATATCTATTGCATGACAATCGCATGGGGTAGGATCATCTGGTGGGCAGTAGGTCCGAGAGAGGAGTTGAAAGTGAAAAGCGGAGAGTTGAAAGTGAAAAGCGGAAAGTTGAAAGTTTTGTTGCCTTTGCTGATGGTATTGTTACCCTTGGTAGCTCAGGCACAATCGAAGCGAATCACTATCAACGGGGTGCCGTTCGTGATGAAATATGTACAGGGAGGCACCTTCACCATGGGAGCCGTGACCCCTCAGGGAGCTGATGCCGACGAATTTCCCACCCATCAGGAGACGGTCAAAGACTTCTACATCGGAGAGACGGAGGTGACCCAAGCCCTGTGGAAGGCAGTGATGAAAAAAGGTCGTCCGAAGGTCAGTGGCGACAACTACCCCATGGAACGTCTCTCTTATGATGACTGTCTTGCCTTTATTGATCGCCTTAACCAACTGACTGGGTTGCAGTTCCGTCTTCCTACGGAGGTGGAATGGGAATACGCCGCACGAGGAGGACGCAAGTCGAAAGGATATCTCTATGCTGGCAGTAATGACCCTGAGGACGTTGCCTGGTATCGGGAGGAAGGTAACATGCGGAGAGACTACTGGCACGACCCTGTGAAGACGAAAAAGCCCAATGAACTGGGACTCTATGATATGAGTGGCAGCGTATGGGAGTGGTGCGACAGTGAGTATGAGGAATACGACAAGAACCGGTCATTGCCCTTCCTCACCCAGTGGTTCCGTCAGCGTTTTATGGTGATTCGAGGCGGTTCTTTCTTTAACGACGCGATATACAGTCGAGTCTCCAACCGCTATCTCTTTGCGAAGACACGACGTAAGCCTACCGTTGGTATGCGTCTGGTATTACAACCCTAAACAAAAGAAGTTATGAGAATAGTCCTTTTCTGTGAGAACAAATACGCCATCGACATCCTACGTCCCATCCAGGAGGAAGCCAACCAGGAAGACGGTCACGATGTGTTATGGTATGTCCACCAAAAGCGGATTCCCGACTTCCCGTTAAAAGAAGAAGTCACATGGACCCACTCCATACAGGAGATTTACGACTTCCAGCCCGAAGCTGTCTTCGTTCCTGGTAATATCGTTCCCTACTACCTGTCGGGCGTGAAGATACAGGTATTCCATGGTTATGCTGCAGAGAAGAAAGACCACTGGGTCATCCGTCGTTATTTCGACACTTACTTCACACAAGGACCTTTCTTCACCAAGGGGTTTGAGCGCCTTGCCCGGAAATATGGAGACTTTGAGGTGCTGGAGACTGGCTGGCCCCGTCAGGACTGGATTTTCCACAACCTCCACTCCTTTGATGCAGAGCGAGAGCGACTACTGAAAGAGAGCGGGCGCAGTAAGATCGTGCTCTATGCCCCCACCTTCTCACCCAGTCTGACCTCCCTACCCTATATGCAGCAAGCCCTCGTGGACCTGGTACGTGAGAAAGACGTGTTACTGCTCTTAAAATTCCATCCGCTGACCAAGGCCGAACTCAAAGAAGAATACCGGCTGTTGGCAGAGAAGACAGAAGGGATGCTGTGGATTGACGACTATACCGTCACCAAATACATGCTCATGGCAGACGCCATGATCAGCGACACCTCCTCCACCATCTATGAGTTCCTGTTACTCGACAAGCCCGTTATCACTCTACGTGCTGCCGCCAAGGAGCTGTATTGGCGAGACATGCAACAACCAGAAGAGCTATGCCAAGCTTATGAGGAAGTCGTGAACGACGACCTATGGCGTGAGAAACGACAATGGGTGATACAGAACTACGACCCCTATCTAGACGGTAAGGTTGCTCACCGCATGCTGGAGGGAGCCCGTGACTACATCCGTCGTCATGGTGTCCCTACCCACCGTCAGCTGAACATCTGGCGCAAATATACGAGTATCAAGACATTCGGTTGTATCAAGAAAACCCGTAAGAGCTGATGATAAGAAGTTTATATTACTTGTTTCATAGTGGCAAGAACAGCAACTTGGCATATTATACTCGTAACTATCTCCGAGAGATAACCCCCAACGTCCTCTTTCGGATGCGGTTGCGACACTGGCTGGACAAGTTAGAGCAACGACCCGACAAAGCCTATATCCTGCAGCGTGTCGACTACTATTGTCAGCTCACTCCCCAGCACTCCTACGACCGTCAGAAATGGTTACAGGAATCGGTTACCGTCCGTGAACAGCAGAAGTCACCACAAAAGGTGTACTATTTCGATTCAAAAGAAACGGCACGCTACTTCCCAGACCACCTGAGGTGGATCCTGCTGAAGGGAGATATCACCCATGTCCCTAATGTCCCTGTATTCGTCAAAAGCCGTCCGCTGAACACAGATGTTGCCAATTCCACCCTTCTGAAGATGGATAAGGTGCGCCATTTCCTGTTTGTGGACGATGCCAAGGTGTGGGATGAGAAACGTGACAAAGCTATCTTCTTAGGAGATATCGGATACAGGAAGCCCAACCGTGAGGTGTTTATGAACCGTTGGTTCGGACATCCGATGATTGACGCAGGAACGACCAACCTCATGCCGGAACATCCAGAATGGCAGAGGCAGAAACTAACCATCAACGAGCATCTGGACTACAAATTCATCATGTCGTTGGAAGGTAATGATGTCGCCTCCAACCTGAAATGGATCATGTCGTCCAACTCTATTGCCGTGACACCACGTCATACGGTAGAGACCTGGTTCATGGAAGGCACGTTGATACCCAACTACCACTATATCGAGATCAAAGATGATTTCTCCGACTTGGAGGAACGGCTGAACTACTATCTTCAGCACCCCCAAGAGGCTGCAGAGATTATCCAGCATGCCCATGAGTATGTAGACCAATTCCGCGACGAGGAACGGGAAAAACTCATCCAGCTGTTGGTACAGAAGAAATATTTTGATATAACAAATACGGAGCACTGATGAAAACCATTAAATTCACCCCCTACCGCAAGGCACTCGGAGCCATCTATGAGCGACAGACGAAAGACAAGCGGCTATTGTCAAAAGACGGTCGGTACCAATTCCTGTTGGACGATTGTGTGGAGGAGGCAGATTTCTGGGTGGTACAAGGTAAAGGGATACGACGTCCCACCACTTGTCGGGTAGCTCCCCAGAATACCATCATGCTCACTACTGAGCCCCGCTCCGTATTGGTATATCCAGATAAATACCTGCAACAATTCGGGATGGTATGTACCTGCCAGGAACAGACTTCCCATCCACATATCCATTTCGGTCCAGCCATCCTCCCTTGGTTTGTGGGATTCACGGAAGAAGCTGACGGCACATGCCACTATACCTTGGATTATAACCAGTTACACCAGCCATCCAATCCACAGGAAAAGACGAGACTGCTGTCCGTCATTACCAGTAATAAAGCTTTCACCCGTGGACACCTGGACCGCATCAAATTCGTTGAGAAGTTAAAGAACCACTATGGTGACAAGATAGACATCTTCGGACGGGGATTCTGTGGCTTCCAAGACAAATGGGATGTGTTGCGACCTTACAAATACCATATAGCCATTGAGAACTCGTCACAACGCTATTACTGGACAGAGAAAATCTCAGACTGCTATCTGGCAGAGACCTTTCCTTTTTACTACGGGTGCACCAACCTGTCCGACTATTTCCCCCAAGAAGCCTTTGTCGCTATCGATATCCGCCAACCAGAACAAGCTATCGCCCTGATAGACACCGCTATCGATGGTAAGCGCTTCGAGCAGTCTACAGCCACACTGGCAGACTGCAAGATGAAGGTGCTCGACGAATATAATATGTTTGAGTATGCGGCAAGCCTCTGTGACACCATGGACGCCGATGCCCCCAAACAATCGGTCACCATCCAACCCTGCAAGACAGGACTGGAACTGGAGAACCTCTTCAATTACAATCTGAAACGTCATTATTACGAGATTCTCACCAAATTCCACTATTGGAGCAATGGCAATGTCCTGAAGTGCAAGGATACAACTATTGATTAATAAAATTGTCTTTTGAGCCATAAAGCGAGGAATCGGTCATAGATGATATAGCCTTTTGGAGTCCTGTAAACTAACTCTTTTTCTGTTAACACCTCAAGAACCTTCTTATTGCTACTTGCACCAGCTAACTCGTATTTTTGGATAAAAGCGTTTGATTGTGGCTGTTCGACAAGCCCCTCTTGGGCAATTGCTTTCAAGACATTAAATTGGTTTGATGTCAAGAATACCATAAGAGTTTCGTACTGAGGGGCTTTTTCTGCCAGTATAGAAAAAATGACATTATTCACCTGATGCAGATCAGTTATATGTTTCTCTTGTTCATAAAGACGATTCAGCACAGATTGCATATACCAGGTATGCCCATCAAACATCTTGTAGAGCTGACTGAAAACAGATGGAGATATGCTACCTTTCTTTGCCATGAAAAAACTCGAAGCAAAATCATAATAAATTTCTTCATGCAAAGGATCAAGATTCATGATGGAAGTACTCTGATAGAAAGGACGCTTAGGCGACCCGAACATCTCATACATAAGATGCTGTTTACTCCCGGAGAATATGAAATGAACGTTGTTCATGAATTGAATATGACTTCGCAGGAGCGCTTCTGTCCCTTTCTCTGGATAATCTGTGATGGTTTGGAACTCGTCAATGGCGACATAAACTTCCCTGTTACTACTATTGAGATAACTGAAAACTCCCTCTATAGTATGCTCTGTATTTGAACGGTCAATATTTACTGACACAATTGGTGCACCTGTCATTGGGTCAAAGCTGATGGCGGGCCGCCAACTGCTGAAAATACTAAGCATTTTCTTCGTCGGATTGCGCTGCTCAAGAAACTTTTCCTGAACAATTGCGCGCCCCAGCGTCTGTATAAAATCGTATTGATTTTGTGTATGGAAGATGTCTATATAGATACAGACCGCATCCTTATTTAACTCCTTAATATGATAAAAAGCATGCTTGATAAGCCCTGTTTTCCCTATTTTCCGGGGAGAAACTAGGGTAACATTACTACCATTTCGGAGGATATTAACTAATTTTTCTGTCTCTTCTGTTCGATCACAAAAATAGTCTGGTCCTTCATAACCGCTGACCACAAATGGATTCCGTAGACCTTTCTTCATCTTATTTACTATGATATTATCATACGTTTAGTATCACACTTTTTGTGTGATATTTTTTATACGATGCAAAAATAAGAAATATTCTTGGGAATTCCAAATATTTTTGCAGATTTCTTTCTTCCGAAGGTTCATTTCCTAAAATGTGAACTATTATTTGTACTAACCATTTGTCACCTCAAAAGACTTTTTCAATACTAACAGGGATATCTCTGGCAAATAGAGATAGGGCAAAGTTAGTGATTATTTGAGTAATATCAAAAAAATAGTATAATTATTTGCACATTCTCCTTGAATTAACTACCTTTGTGGCACATAAAACCGATTGCAGATGAAAATCTCATACTATCTCCTGATGGCTGTGTGCTACCCGATCTCACTATTGCCGTTCTGGATACATTATCTCTTCTCTGACATACTTTATTTCCTGATATATCATGTAGGAAGATATCGTGTGAGGGTGGTTCGGAAGAATCTGGCAAGTGCTTTCCCAGAAAAAACAGTAGCAGAATTACGGACTATCGAACGGGATTTCTACCAGTGGTTCTGTGATTATATCGTGGAGAGCATGAAACTGCTGACCATCAGCAAGAGGAATATCAAGAAGCGGATGGTGTTCAAAGGGGCGGAACTACTGGACCCATACTTTGACAGAGGACAATCCGTAGGAGTGTACTTAGGGCATTACTGCAACTGGGAATGGGTCACCTCCCTTTCGTTATGGGTCTCTCCCAAGGTACAATGTGCGCAGATTTATCATCCTATCGAGAACAAAGGTGTGGATCAACTCTTCCTTCGCCTACGCCAACGCATGGGTTCTGTCTGCATCCCTATGGCAGACACCCTTCGCAAGATATTAGAGTTCGAGAGAGCAGGACAGCTCTTCATCATAGGTTATATCTCTGACCAGAAACCTAACTGGTCGAACATCCATCACTGGGTAGATTTCCTCCACCACGACACCCCTGTACTGACGGGTGCTGAGCGTATTATGCGGAAATTCAATCATGCCGTGTTCTATCTTGATGTACAACGTATCCGCCGAGGCT
>CALFUF010000066.1 GCA_937916405.1 uncultured Prevotella sp. | reverse complement strand
TTACTGGCCAAGGGATTTTAAGTCCCTCGTGTCTACCATTCCACCATCGCGGCAGTAGACATTTTGCGTCTTTGCGGGTGCAAAGATACGAATAATTGTTGAAAGTTGAAAGTTGTAAGTTGAAAATTTTACTTTTTTCTGCTATTTTCTTTATTGTGAGAGGACTACCACTCTGCCCGTAGGTCCCTCTGTACGTGCGTTCCTGTAGCGTTCCAACCCCTTGTCACCCTCCTGTCCTTTGATGAGCAGTCCTCCATTGTTGAGGTCGTACTGGTCACCACATTTCGCACACGAGACGGTGCCAGACCCAATCTTATCGAAAGAGACAGGATAATAAGGGGTAATGGTGTTATTCTCCCGACGGGCACAATTAGGACACTGCAGATCGTAGGCGGCAAAACTGAAATCACCCAGACTCTGTACCCCCACGATGATTCCGCCATTCTGTCCGAGACGCATGTTCTGACGCAGTTCCTCCGCCATCATCTGGTGACGGGTCGACGCACCTTGGTTGTTCTCGAAAATCAGATAGCGTGTGCCACCCCTCGTCTCCTCGGTAATCTTACAGAAGATACCCGTAACAGTGGGGTTGATGGCTGCCCCTATCGTCTGGTCGAGATAGGTACCGTTGTTAAAGATAAAACGGCATGACCATGAGGAATACGCCTGTTCTGCTCCGCAAGATGTCAGAAGTAAGAGATAAGAGGCGAGAGGTAAGAGGTAAGAGATAAGACGTTTCATTTCAGGAGTCTCCTTTCTGCATTGCGGACGCGGTCGAAGCCGAAGCCGTCGAGCACCTGTTGCATCAGTGTGGCGATACGGTCGGTACAGAGATTGCCGATAGAGCCCTCATGGGTATGGTGGATATCCTTGTTCGGGGTAAAGGTACCAGCCTCGATATCGAGGCCCACCTTCTTATAAGCGTCACGGAACGGCATCCCCTCGGCAGCAAGTCGGTTGACCTCCTCGACAGAGAACATCGGGTCATACATCGGGTTATCGAGAATATCCTCACGCACCTCTATCTTATTGATGATATACGCTGCCATTTGGAGACAGTCTTTCAACTCGTCAAAGGCTGGGAGGAACACCTCCTTGATGATCTGCAAGTCACGGAAATAGCCTACGGGGAGGTTGTTCATGATGAGTGTCACCTGCTGCGGCAGAGCCTGTAACTTATTACACTTCGCGCGGATGAGCTCGAAGACATCCGGATTCTTCTTATGCGGCATGATACTGGACCCCGTGGTACACTCTTTCGGCAGGCGTACGAACGAGAAGTTCTGGGAGTTAAACAAGCAGGCGTCGAAAGCAAGTTTGGCAAGGGTACTAGCGATGGTAGCAATGGCAAAGCCAACGTTACGCTCCATCTTTCCACGACCCATCTGCGCATAGACCACGTTATAGTCCATGGAGTCGAAACCCAACAAATCAGTAGTCATCTGGCGGTTGAGAGGGAATGAGGATCCATAACCTGCGGCAGAGCCTAACGGATTACGATTTGTCATCTTATAGGCTGCCTGCAGGAACAGCATATCGTCAGCGAGTGACTCGGCATAAGCGCCAAACCACAGCCCGAAAGAGGAGGGCATTGCCACCTGAAGATGTGTATACCCTGGCATGAGTACCCCTTTATACTGCTCGCTCTTCACCTGTAACTCGTCGAAAAGCACTTTCACGCTGTCGGCAATCTCCATCAGCTCATGACGGGTGAAGAGTTTCAGGTCGACCAATACCTGGTCATTACGAGAGCGCCCTGAGTGAATCTTCTTACCCATATCCCCCAATTTACGGGTGAGCATCAGCTCCACCTGCGAGTGTACATCCTCGACACCCTCCTCGATGGTGAACTCACCATGCTCACAGACTGCATAGATATTCTTCAACTCGGCTAATAGTTGCCGGAGTTCGTCAGCCTCCAAGAGACCGATACTCTCCAACATGGTGATATGTGCCATGGACCCTAACACGTCATAAGGGGCGAGATAGAGATCCATCTCCCTGTCTCTGCCCACGGTGAAACGCTCTATCTCAGCATTCACCTCAAAATTCTTTTCCCATAGTTTGTTTGCCATTATACATAAGGTATTTGTGACAAGGCATCAGCGATTTTCTCAACACCATCTTGCAGGGGACCGCTGACCATCCCTTTGAGCATAAAGGGGATATCCGCCTTCACTGTCACACGCATCTTACTGGTGGTGTCAGTGACAGGCAGAACCTGTATCCAGAGATTGAAAGGCATGGGCGACTGCTCTGTCTCGAACTTCACACACTTACCCTCCTCACGCTCGATGATACGTAGTTTCAGAAGACCTACGGGGGCGACCTTCACCTGTACGGAATCCTGATCGAAGGCGAAGTCTGACAACTTATCCTCTGGCACACGGTCACGCACCCTGTCGAGGTTGCGCAAGTCACTGATATTGCGATAGACATCCTCTACGGAATAGGGAATCTGCTTGACACTACTCTCAAATTTTTCCATCACTTGAATCTTGAAACTTGAAACCTGAAACTATTACATCACACCCCCCAAACCGACGGGTCCTTACGCCACTCAGCCAATACCGCCTTGTCAGCCTCAGCGATATAACCAGTCTCGGCTGCCTGCTCGATGACCGCATTATAGTCGCTCAACGTGATGAGCTGTACACCAGCCTCCTTGAAAGCCTGTTCGGCTACAGGGAAACCATAGGTGAAGGAAGCCACCATACCGATAACCTCCACACCATACTGGCGCAAAGCCTCTACTGCCTTCAAACTGCTGCCACCTGTGGAGATCAGGTCTTCAACAACAATGACTTTAGCACCCTTTGTGAGCTCACCCTCTACTTGGTTACCCATTCCGTGGTCTTTTGGTTTTGGACGAACATAAGCATAAGGAAGTCCCAACTCATCGGCAACCAGTGCACCCTGTGCGATAGCACCTGTGGCGACACCAGCTACTGCCTCAGCCTCAGGGAAATACTGCTGGATGAGGTGGCACAGCTCTAACTTCACGAATGAGCGTACCTCTGGGAAGCCGAGTGTCTTGCGGTTGTCGGTATAGATGGGTGATTTCCAGCCCGATGCCCATGTAAACGGCTCGCTTGGCTGCAACTTGATGGCTTTGATATCCATCAGTTTCTTGGCAAATAATTTCTTGATAGCGTCCATAATCCTTATTTTTGTTTCTTTGCGACTGCAAAGATACAAAAAAGTTCATAGTTCTTAGTTCATAGTTCTTAGTTTTTTTACTATGACTTCGTAAAAGCGAGGGTAAGAACACTCAGACGAAGGCGTGGGATGGTATCGAGGACTCGCGCACAGGCAGTGAGGGTGGCACCCGTAGTACAGACATCATCGACGAGGAGGATATGCTTGCCCTCTAAACCATCAGTCTTTCCTAATTGAAACAAATCTGCCACGTTCTCCTGTCGCTGATGCCGCATAAGTGTCGTCTGACTCTGTCGGAAATGCTTACGACGGAGTGCTCGGGTGTTGATAGGTATATGTGCCATCTCAGAGATACCCTGTGCCAGCATCTCACTCTGGTTATAGCCACGCTGTCGCATCCGCTTAGGTGAGAGAGGTACGGGGACAATCATGTCTACCCCATCGAAATAACCTGCTATCCGCAGCTCCTCTGCCATCATACGTCCCATATCCTCCCCAATATCGGGGCGGTCGGCATATTTGAGGTCGTAGACCAATCGAGCCACCTCCCCATGTGGCTCGTAAAACAAAAGGGCGGCAGCATGGGTGACAGGAGAGAGTCCCCAGAAGAGTTGCGTCATTGGATTGTCGTAAGGTGTGAACTGGAAGGTGGTACGTGGCAGATGGAGGTAACACGAGCTACACACGGTATGCTCCGTAATACCCAACCGATTGCCACAGACAACACACACACGAGGGGCTATCAGGTCGAGGATTCTAGTCCATAAACTCGGCATCATCGTCGACATTGACACATTGTTTGATGATATCCATCGTGAAGCCACGGCTGATGGCAAAACGGATGAGTTTCATATTCATCTCATAATCGCTGGAAGCCTTTGTAGAACGGCGTTTCTGTTGGAGCAGGGGGCGTAGTACCTGGATATAGTCAGCATCATCCACCTCATCGAGTACCTGTTGACGAACAGTCTCATCGATATGTTTCTGCCATAATGCCTGTTCCACCTTGCGACGACCCCATTTGTTATAGCGCACCTTATCCTTGACGAAGGCACGTGCGAAACGCTCGTCATCCACATAACGTTCCTTCACCAGTCGCTCCATGACACGAGTCTGCGCCTCGTCAGAGAGTTCCCAGCGGCGCATCTTTTCCGTCATTTCCCATTGGCAGTGTTCCGCATTGGCACAGAGGGCTGCCAAGGTCAGGTAGGCTTCTTGTTCTGTCTTCTGTCTCATCGTTGTGCTCTGATAAATCTAGGTTTGCCAAATTGGTCGTCCTTAATTTCGATGTCGTGATACGACATCATACTTAACAACTCACAAAGTTCGTTGACATAGAGTGGGTTAATCTCGAAGTAGAGACAACCCCCAAGACATAGTGCCTGCTGTCCATACTCAGCGATAGCACGATAGAAGCAAAGCGGGTCGTCATCAGGTACAAAAAGGGCGGTATGGGGTTCGTATTCCAACACGTTAGGTTCCATCTCCTTGCGTTCCTTATTAATAATATAAGGTGGGTTGCTGACGATGAGATCGTAGGGGTGAGAGGTGAGAGGTAAGAGGTAAGAGCTAAGAATATCCACCTGCTTAAACGACAAATGGACATGGTTTCGCTGGGCGTTCTCACGAGCCACTTCCAATGCCTCCGATGAGATATCCCAAGCACTGACATGTGCATTCGGAATACCTGCCGCTAAGGTAATGGAGATATTCCCAGAACCTGTTCCGATATCTAAGATGCGGAGAGGTGAAAGTGGAGAAGTGAAAGATGAAAGAATCCATTGACACAACTCTTCGGTCTCTGGACGAGGAATCAGCACATGCTTGTTGACCAGAAGGGTATGTCCGCAGAATTCTGTCTGTCCCAAAACATACTGTACAGGTTCGTGTTGACTAAGCCGTCGTGCGATTTCTTCGAGTTGGGTTTGGTCGTCTGCGGATAATTGCGTATCTTTGCCGATGCAGAGGTC
>CALFUF010000065.1 GCA_937916405.1 uncultured Prevotella sp. | reverse complement strand
CAAGGACACAATCTTCGATGTGCTCATTCGTAGAATGGTATTTTATGAGCCAAAGTGCCTAAAATAGGGCATTTCATAAGTGCGCTCTAAGCGCCTAACCCAATCTACTGATTTGCAGACATCGGAACGCTCACTATCTACCTGATTATACTCTATCAGACTATCATAGGGTCTTAATTGGTCTGTTCCGTAATTAGGGATTTCTTGAGTGGCGACTATCGACGTTGCCTCTAATTTACTTCCCACGAGGAATCCCAACTGCACACCAGTCTTCACTGCGAGTCCCTTCACCAAAGGAATATAGAAATTGGCAAGCAATGGGATATTGATATATTCGCTATGAAGTTTGCCATCCATTTTTATCAAGGACATATAGTTTTTCCCCTGAGTATCAGTTATTACAGTCCTGAAACTACCATCCACATTAGCACCCTGCTGAGAGTAAATGACTCCCAACGAGACACCCATCCAGTCATTCATGCCATACTCAGCCTCCAGACCAGCAGTAAATCGTACCTTATAGTGATAGAGGTCGTGGGTTCCCCCACTCAGTCCTGTCACATTGATACCAGCCATCGGCTTGATCGAAAACTTACCCTTAGGGTTCTGTGCGTTCACACTTGCAATGCAGCAAACGAATGCTGCCAATAACAATGTTCTTTTCATCTTTCATTGATATTTTAGTTTACTACTTCTATATAACTAAATCATAACGCATTGATAATCAAGAACAAGTGCATGTGGCACTTTCGCTCTGTAGTCGCAGGATTTTAGCCTGTAACCTCTCGATGGAGCGGTCCAGTACTTGCTTCCTGTGTTTGCTGTATATCGTTGCGTCATATTCTTTCTTTTCTTTCACCATTGTGTAAAATATACCAGCGAGTGTCTTGCCAACGGCAACCATTGCCTGCTTATGTCCGCTTCTGTGAAAAACGGGGACGGTTCTCAGTGATCCATCACAAAGGTACAACATTTCTTTCAAAAGACAAAATATTTGGACAGGAAAGTGGATCACAGTCCCCCAGTTTTCGAGTCCCCTGATCTATTTTTTCTTTCTTTTTAACATGTATTCTTCCCAATCGGATTCATTCTTCCAATACCATTTCTTCTTTTTTAGAAAATCATTATCTGGAACTGGTATTGAATCTGTTTGAACGAATGTAAGTTTATAGGAAACTTTTGATGAAATATAATCTTTTTGTTTTAAACTTGGAGATTCATAAAAGCAAAATATGATATTATCCGTATCTATTATCTTACACTTATATTTGTTGATATTATAATACCAATAGAAACGGTCGTATATAGTAACATAAATAGTGTCAACATTAATATTATAAAGCCCATAAGATTGACCCCAGTGTTGCGATCTTCGTCCCCATTTCATGATAGCATCATTGAGATTTATAGGTCTCTCTTGTAATAAAGAATCTAATTTGTATCTTAAAGATGTTTTTACAAAGGTGCCATCTTTATAAAAAATCCATACGACATTATCTTTTCTATTATCGGAATCAAAATAGAATCCATTACACTTGATTGCAGGTGTAGGAACATCTTTCCCTTTATACTTTATGTCAGCGAAACGTTGCATATACTCTTTATCAGAACATGCGATAATTGAAATTACACATAATAATATACAAATTCCTTTTTTCATGAATATATTAATTTTTAATATTTACAAAACGGCATATTGTTGTCATTATTGTTAGAGACAAATCAATAGTTCCAGAAACTTATAGGATTATCATACCCTATATACGAATATCCTTTGATTTTGAAGAAATTATAATGAACAAAATCAGGTGCAGCACCAGGTTTAAAATAATGATGTACAAGATTTTGTGTTAAGTCTTGAACATAAGGGTGGCTAAATCCTATTCTGTGTATTTGATTTTTATATTTGTATCCAAACCATAATGGAGCAGTATACACCTCACCATTTGTATGTGCACCAAATCTTTTATTTATTCCGAGTAAAAAGGATGGCTCGTTGCTTCTCTCACCTTTACTTTCATGTCGACCATCATTTGTAATAACATATGTACCAATTGTAAAATTGCCAATAGATAATTCCGCTGCGCTTGTTCTCCATCTGTCTTGATGTTTTTCGCCAAACAAATCATTAGAAAGAGCAAATGAAACGTCACCAACACCGAATTTTACTGTTCCAACAGTTTGTGCGCCTATACTTTCTCCATAAGCACTTGTTGCCCCATATCTTGTCCTTCCATAACCAATATGAAAGTTTTCGACCCCAAGTTCTCCATAACATCCATAATAATTACTGCTAAATCCTAAAGAAGTCCCCAATGAAAAATTACCATTTTGATAAAAACCACCAATGTTTAAGCCTGTGGACAAGCCACCAGAACCTAATCCAAATGCAGGAGATATAGAGAATCCAAAGTGATTTCCTATAGGAATGCTGACAGAAGGAACAAATGTATTAACTACCGTATTTATACTTGTCTGTGCAATATAATTTCCCATGTTGGATACTCCTGCTGTGTTATAGCCTATCCATGAACTGAGAGCAGTATTAAGTCCAGACTGGACGGAGGACCACCCCCAATTTCCCGTTGAAATACCATTTGAAACATATCCCACAACAAAAGATACTGCAGATACTAATAAATCGTCAATCCCAAACCATTCCCCATCAGGATCCTGATATTTCAGCGGATTATTGATGCAGTAACTGTACCTGTTGAAACTCTGTGAGAAGTCGGGCATCTGTACGTAGTTGTCGGGGGAGAGGAAACGTCCCAGCATGGGGTCGTAAAGACGACCGTTCATGTTGATGAGTCCGAACTCTGGCAGCATCTCATGACCCGTGTAGCCACGGTGGAAGCCGATGGTGTTCTTGCTGACAGCCTGCCGTCCCCATGCGTCATACTCCGCCTCGAAGACGGTGCCTCCTGACTCGTTGAAGATGCGGGTGACACTGCCCAGATGATCCGTGAAGGCATAGTAGTAGGTACCCGTGGACTGGCTGCCCTCTATCACGTAGACGCAGCCGTTGTCAAGGTAGTAGAAGTGTCGGGTGACACCGTTCTCGGTGACACGCTCATAGTCTCCGGCATAGAACGTCGTGCGTTTCACGGTACCGCTCTGCCTGAGCACCGTCTTCCACCGCTCCTCGTCGGGTCCGTAGGTGAGCGACATGCTATATTCTCCGTCCGTCAGTGACTCCACCTTGCCGAAAGCTGTATATGTCGCCTGCTGGATAGAGGATGGAATATAGCCCAGGTCGTTGTCGACGGAAGTGACGGCATGGGGCTGCTGCCCGTCATAGTGGAAGTCTCCTATCCACGACTTGCTCTCCATGTTGCCGTTGTCAGCATACCCCATCTGCTGAGCCACGCCGTTTTCCTGCCGTACCCGTAGAAGACGGTCAATGTCATCGTACTCGAAGGTCTCCTGCTGAGCTGTCATCCCCGTACGGCTGAGCAGGTTGCCCGTGGCACCGTCGAAGTTGTAAGTCATACCTCTCAGTACGCTAGGGTCGTCGCTTTTCCTAAGCCACAGTCCTGTCAGATGCCCCCGACTGTCGTATGTCGTGGTGTGGACAAGAGCCGGATTCTGCACCTGCAGGTCAAGGTCCGTCTGTAAGGTGCCTCCATGCTGTACTGTAGTGGTACTACCGTTATCCAGTGAGACCAGTCCCGTACAGTGCCCCCCTATGTCACATCCCGACTGCATGCCGAAGGAGTTGTACCTGTAGTTGACGGTGACATTGTTGGGATAGCTTTTTGACGCGAGCCGCCCTTTGTCGTCGTACTGATAGGCGAACGTCACGGGTGTCTCTCCCGTCATGCTCCGTGTCTCTGAGGAGAGGAGTCCCTTATTATTATAGGAATATGTGATGATGCGGTCACCCGTCTGCTCCCTGACAAGCCGCTCCTTGTCATAGCCAGCCGTGCCGTAGGTATAGGACGTGACGACTCCTCCGCAGTTCCTTGCCGTCAGCCTGCCGACAGCGTCATAGGTGTAGGCGGTCTCATTTCCCCTTGCGTCGGTCTGCCTGACGATTCGCCCCATCGCGTCATACTCATAATTACAGATGCCCGCGTCGGGATCATCGAGGGATGTCTGGTTGCCTGCCGCGTCGTACTCCATGTATACGGTGGCGTTCTCCGATGAGGAGCTGGACGGCTTGCCGTTGGAGTGGTAGGTGTACGCCACGGAGGATACCGGGTCGGCGGACTCAGTCACGTTGCCCCATGCGTCATAGGTCCTCACATATTGCCTGCCGTTGTCCGTGGTGGTCGTCGTGCGGTTGCCGTAGGAGTAACTGACATTTGTCCCGCCGGTGGAGGTGTGGCGTGTCATGCGTCCCAGCGCGTCATAGCTCATCGACTCGGTAACGGTGAGGTTGCCCTTCTGTTTGGTCCTCGTTGTCAGGAGTCCCCGGGTGTTATAGGTGTTCGTGGTCTTGATGACCGTGCCGCCGACACCCTTGGTCTCCCTGCTCAGCTCATTGTCCAGCGCGTCGTACTTTGTCGTCAAGGTACCGCCTCCAGCCTTGGTCACAGATATGGTGTATCCGTTACTGTTGGCGGTACGGCTATAGGTCGTCACCGCCCCCGAGGGTTTCGTCTCCTTGGTCATCATACCGAAGCCGTTATACGTATAGTTGGTAATCAGGGGCTGTGACGAGGGACCGGCATGGGTCAAATCGAGAAGCGCTATCACCTCACCGAAGGCGTTCCTCCCGTAGGAGATTGTCGTTGACGCCGGTGTCGTGGATTGCTGGGTGAGGAACTTATTGCCCGAGTACTGGTAGTTCGTCACCATCGGCGTGGTGACGCCAGCCCCGCTGACCGTCTCCCTCGTGACGTTGCCGTAGGAGTCATAGACGTAGTCCGTGGTAAGTGACACCGGAGTGCCGTCAAGCTTGATGACCTTGGTGGGGAGTCCGTTGCTGTTGTAGGTGTACTTTGTAGTGGCGGTGTACGGCTGCGTGGAGTCGCCGTGCTTCTGCGTCTCTTTGACCGTCAAAGGTCTGTACGCCTTTCCTATCTTGCTGGCGGAATAGGTATACTCCGTCTGCCTGTACATGTCACTGCCTCCGAACTCCGTCCGCTTCTTAGTAAGGTAGCCCTTGGAGGTGTTGTAGCTGAAGGAGGTCTTCGTGACGTTGCCATAGATATCCGTCTCTGTCTGAGACGAGGGAAATGACATGTGGTTGAAGCCGAAACCGGCAACGTCGCTCACCGATACAGACGTGGCGGTGAATCCCCCCTGGGTTGTAGTCGTCGATGTGCTGCGGGGAACATAATACGTTGTGTTCCAGTCTGTCACCCTTGCCGTGGTGGCTAATCCCGTATAGTACTCGCTTGCCGTCTGCTCCGTGAATCCAAGTATCCCCCTTCCTTTGAGGTGGGCACGGAGTCCCTTGTAGGTGTAGCTCGTCCGTCGGATGACAGAGGAAGCCCCTGACTCCATTATCTGTGAGACCACGCACAGCGGGGCTGCCACGTCTACGACAGGGTAGTTGCTTCCAGTCCCCTTGGTATATATCTGGTCTGAGGCCATGGAGCCGTAGGTGAAGGAGGTGACGCGCCCGTCGCTGTTCGTGACGGACTTGATTTTTCCGTCGGAAATCTTCTGTACGGAACTGCCGTACAGGTGCATGGAGGGGGTGACATCGGCATTGCTGCCGCTCCAGCAGTCATAGCCGTAGTTCATCACGTCGAGCCGGCCCTGTCCCTTGAAGTCACCGACACAGATATGCCCAGCCTTTGCGTCGCTCTCCCTGTTGGAGGTCGCCGTTCTCTTTAGTATCAGCTTTGTGCCGTCCGAGAGGAGCCAGTGGGTATAGGTCTTCCTGAATGTCAGGAGGTATGAGGCGGCATTGATGACGACATCGGATTTACCGTCGTGGTCAAGGTCCGCCACAAGGAATATCCAGGTGCCTTTGTCCGTGTTGCCGGGCACGACCGTATATGGCAGGGTATAGGCAAGCTTTCTTGTGAAGGTACCGTCACCGTTGCCCAAAGAGAAGAATATCTTGTCGCTGTTGTGGTCGTTCCATATAAAGTCTGGGATGCCGTCACCGTTGAAGTCGCCCTGCTCCATGCGGTGGTGGACATCCGACAGGCGGACGAGGGTACTGCTGTCCGTAAAGCTGTTGGCTGAGACAACGCCTCCCTGCCCGTAGAAGATCCGGTACCCGTCATTGCAGATGATGAGCATGTCGACTGTCCCATCCCCGTTGTAGTCACCAGTGAAGAGCTTGCGGGGCGTGCTGGAAAGGGTCAAACTGATGTTGTGGATACTTTCCTGAGCACTAATGTGGGCGATGTGGCACAGGTATCTGCCGTTTGCATGTTGCTTCTCCAATACAATCAGGTCGCTTTTCCCGTCACAATCGATGTCTGTAATGGAATAAAGGGGTAGTTCATTGGAATTTGTCAACGTGAATCCCATCTGACTGATGAGTGTACTGTTAGTGGCTATGTTCTTACCCAATGCATAATAGAAGTAGAAGACGTGAGCCCCTGAAGAGGTCGCATTGGTGCTGCCTGGAAGTATAAGGTCATTTATCCCGTCCCCGTCAAGATCGGCAACACTCATGCCACCCTTTTGGAAAGTCCAATCTCCGATTGACATGTTCTCGGGAAATCGGAAAAGAATCGGACTTTGAAGACTTGCAACCCCACCACTCATCGTAGAGCGGTAGATATGAGCATAGGTATATAGGCTCCAACTGCTGGCGTTGGCATAGTGGTATGCGTATTCCTTGACAGGAGACAGATGTACTAGGTCACTGACACCGTCCCCATTGAAATCGGCAGCCATAAGGAATCGCTCGCCATACTCATGAAGATTGTCATTTTGAGGAATGGTGATTCCCGGTAACGAGGACGGAGCGGAGAAACTTTGAAGGTAGTTCCAGCCCAGCGTGATTCTCCTGCTGCCGTTGCCTCCCTCACCTGTCTCTGTGATATAGGTCAGGCGGGAGTACTTGGTGGTAGCGGCGTCTGAGGTTGAGTTATAGGTCATCGTATAGGTACGGTAGACACTGCTCCCCGTCTTTGTCGTGACGCTCCTCAACCTTCTTCCCACGCATCCCCTCTGTCCGTTCAGAGCGAAATGGATACTGTCCGTGCGTGCCTCATACTCAAAATTAACCGTATTATCACTGCCGTAGCTGATGGTCTGGGGATACAGGTACCTATCGGAGGTCTGATACTGGTAGGTGATTGTCTGTCCCAGTGTGTTGGCGCCCTTGCTGATAAACCAAGCGTATGGAACCTGCGAGGAGGATACGGTGGTTGTCTGCTGTGTTCCTGAGGCATGCCCGAACTCATAGGTCATCCCGTCGTTGGTGTCAGCGGAGAACCAGCTGCCGGTTGAGACGGTCGATCCGTGAAGAGTAATTTTCGTGAACGGCTCACCCTCAGGGGAATATACGGCACCGTCTGAGCCTTCCGTGCCGGAGACCCTTATCAGCCGCTTGCCGTCCAGGTAGAGGGCATCGGAGGTCGTGTATTTGATGCCCTTGTGGGTCTCTCCGTACAGATAGCTCTTACCCCCTCGGGTGATTACTGATATGCCGGAAATACTGCATCCCCATCCGACGACACCATTGCCCGACTGGCTGTTGTATGTGAGGGCAATGGACGGCTGAAGGTCACCAACGCCCTTCGGTGTCTGTATCTGTACTGTGTACGATGCTCCTCCTGTTGCGGTCACCGCCGCTGTTCCGTCCAGACGGTCCTGACTATAAACACCGATGGGGAACACTGCCAGTAATGACAGTATTCCTAAAAATAATCTCTTCCTCATGATATTGGTTAATTCTTGATAATTTTAATACCCTCAGTCTCCTCCTTATATATTATATTCAGAATGTAGATACCATTCGGCTGCCCGCTGACATCCACCTGACAGTTCATGGAACGGGACGTTCTTGACAAAACAGTCTTACCGTTGATGCTCTGAAGGGAATACTGGAACTCTCCGTCAAATGTGGCGATACCTACATATTTTATCTGGAGGACGTCGGACACAGGATTGGGAGTGGCTGTAAATAACTGAATTTTGTCAGTCTCCATCGCTCTTCTGGATCTTGTGACTAGACGCCTCTTAATACGGTTGCCGGAGGCATCATAGTCATACGCTATCTGCTGGGCATGACCCAGCAGTGGCAGCATGAGCATCGTCATAAATAAAAAAACACGTGTGTGATTCATGATTATAATGTTTATCGCTTAGAAATTCCCATAGAGGATATCTTCCCCAAGTCCTGTAATGACAATCTGGTAGTCACCCTCGCCATAGGATGACAGATCATAGTTTACCGTATCACCCACCATGGCGGAAAGAGTTTCCTCCATTACCAATGTGTCATCCTTGTAGATGCAGACACATACCTCTTCGGATTCCGCATTGAAGGTGACGGAAAGGTTGCCTGTCTCCTCATCCCATTCGGCAGAGGCTAGTGGAGAGAAGTGCGGAGGCATCAGGTGGGGGAATTGAGTTTTCTTGTTGTCATTTCCTACTTTTGTAACTCTAATAGTGCCTGCCATCATCTCACTTTGAAGCATGGGCATGCCCAGCATCAATACTGCCATAAGCAGTTTCATCATTCTTGTTTTCATTTTGTAGTCGTATTAATTTCGGGCTGCAAAATTAGAGATAGAGAATGAATTCTGCAAATTTATTCGGATTTTGATTCGTGGCGGTGCTGCAATGTTAAAATGGAGTTAACTACCTGTAAAACAGACGATAACGTGCGAAATGAGGGGAGGCAGCCCCCTAAAATGCAGCAAAATGGAGGCTGTTATGAGAGTCTTAGATGTGCTTTAAGCCTTGTCTTTATGGAGCGGAGTGAAGAGTAGGTGATACTGAGTATGTCCTGTATCTCTGTATCCGACTTACCCATGTCCTGTAATATAAGATAGGTAAGAAGACGTGCGGTTAAGTCCTTGTATTCACTCATCCATAACGCATACTGCTCATAGCGGAGAACGGAGTAATACTCTATGAGATAGTGCTCCTTGTTGGTGGACTGCAGTTTCCCTCCCGCAATGACGGTATCAAAAACCTCTTTTCCACGTCCCAACTGCTCATTAGTCTGCTGACGCATCATCTGTATTTGGGTATTCAGTGCCATGATTTCCTCATGATGCTCTCCGTCCATATTCTCTAACAACCTAAATTCCGCAGCCTATTAATTTGGCTGTTCAAAAAAAGTTTTTATCGCGCA
>CALFUF010000064.1 GCA_937916405.1 uncultured Prevotella sp. | reverse complement strand
AAGGAGAAAGCCGAAGTCGCAAGGCGTAAACCTGGTCGCCCAAAGGGAAGCAGGAACAAGACGAACAAGCCCAAGTTGGAATGACAGCTGCGCCTCAAAAAGACGAATATTTTAGCTTATTTCCTACAATCTTTACCGGTTTGAGGGAAATTTACGTTTATAATCCCAAATTCTTATCTTTGCAAGATAATTGCGCCGCAATTTCCTGACAATAACTTCGGAATTTTGGTGCAAAGATAAATTATTTAGTTGAATTACGCAACTAAACCATTGAAATATTATATAATATTAACAATTAAACAATTTGTATGAGCGGTGAACAAGTAAAACAAAAGTTGATTCAAGGGGGCGTAAAGGTATCTGAATTACATACCTTACTTAAAACCTCCCCGCAGAATTTGAGTAGGGGACTAAATGTCGCTGATGTTAAAACAGGTTTTATTGAAAAACTATGTTCTGTACTCAATATAGATATGTCGTTTTTCTACGGAGGTACAACTTTTCTTCCGTTTTCGAATATACCAAATGAGCAGCAGCAAGTTCCAAAATTTCTCTATGATGATATGCAAGCGAAATTGTTGGAATCTGTAAGAGAAAACGAGCATCTAAGAAATCAAATTGCTCTAATGGAAAAAGGTATGACCGTAAGTGAGATAGCCCAAAAAGAGGCGGTATAATATATTACGACTTTACTAAATTCTAACCATAATTATTATGAAACCGCAATTCTTAACACCCAAAGAAGTTAATACAACTGCCAATAACAATCAGGTAGTTTTTGTTTATGGATTCTATTGTTATAATTCACCAGACCCGCAGTGGGAAGTGGGAGGATGTTTAAAATACAAAGATGAATATACTGCTGTATACGGAGGAGAATGTCAGGACATTGATATGGAACCGTATAATAATAAGAAGGTATACTGTAAAGCAAGCTATCATAAATACGATAACCAAGACCGTGGCTACTTTAAAATCCATAAAATTTACAACTTTAAACTTTCAAAGAACACATCCCAAAAGGCATACTTAAAAATCAGAAACAAGGTTTCACAAGGATTGAAACCATACATCCTAATTATAAAACCAAAGTCAGACAAGACATTGGCTGACTTTTACTGTGGATTAGGGAAAGCAGACAAACAATACGTAATTACAACGAAAGACCTGTCTTATCTGGCAGGTGAAGATCCGTCAGGCTTTTCTGAGATGAACTATACCGAATATTACCAAAACAAAATTACTAAGTTCTCTAAGCTTAAGAAATGGGATGCAATATGCTTTATCTCCGGTGGACATTATAAAAATGAACAACCATACTACGGAGAACTTGAAAACAGTAGTGTAATGGACACCATACTTCGCATTACACATCCTACCATCTGCGCAATGGGACATAGCGACGAACAAAGAGAATTTGACCTTATGTTCGATGACAGCATCGGAACTCCCTCTTTATTAGGCATAAAGCTTCGTGACATTTTCTTGCAAACCCTAATGGACAAAAATGAAAATTATTAATAATTCAGAGAAATATAATAAGGTATAAAATGAGAACAATAGTTGCACTCCTTATATTCTTGCTTAATCAGCAATATTGCTTTAGTCAGGGCAATAAAACTGACTATGCTAATTGTATCAAAGTTGATATCGGGGCATACAATACCTTTGATAAGGTGAAGAGGGTCTTTGCAATAGCATCCAAAGACACATCTAATATATATTTAATAGGTGTAGTCCCCACAAATTCCGAGATACGGACTTTGGGATTGAAATGTGATGGACCTATATTCTATCTGCATTACAGCGACACTCTTTATAATACATTAAAAAGAGTAGAGGATAAGTACAAGGAATGGACTGAAGTCGCAAAGAACAACTTAACAGGGCAGTTCGATAAAGAAATCCCCATCGAAATCCCCATCGCGGGTGTCTCGATATGGAACATAGACAAACCACAGTTTGAACTGATGTCTGTTGATAAGAACAAATTCACCTTTACTAAGTTTAGTCCAAGTGATCCGCCATGCCTACAAATACACATGGTTTCCCATTTTAACTACTTCAATTCCAACTTTAGAAAAAAAGTAAAAGCAAGTACAGAGGTTGTTTCCTTCTTTAGCGATACGGAACAGTTTTCTAAGTTCATAGAACTACTTGCACCGGATAAGATTAGGAAAAACATGGGAAATAACACTATAGACTCACTGTTTAGATAAAATTGATGTGAAGAAGATTTTGTTCCTCGACTTTGACGGTGTGATGGTGACCGACAGGCACCAGGAACAACTGGCATCCACTAACAGACCGTTACGGGACGGTTATGGGGCAAAGTTCGACCCGGTATGTGTGGAGAACCTACGTCGCATCATCGACAGTACCGATGCCGACATAGTAGTAACTTCGACATGGAAGATGAACCTCAGGCTGGACGGCATACAGCGTATGTGGCAAACTCGCAGTCTTCCGGGCAAGGTGATAGGTGTGACTCCAGACATCGACACCATCCATCGAGGGGACGAAATACAGGCGTGGTTAGACACACAGACGGGCGCAGTCCGCTATGCCATCATCGATGACTGTCCTATCCTGGACTTCTTCCGTGAAGATCAGCTGCAGTTCCTATTCAAAGTCGATGAACGGACAGGACTTGATGAGAAAACCGCTCTGTCGATTCTCAATCATTTGATGAAATAGATAAAAATCTGCATAAAAGTTTGGATATATCAACAAATATGCTTAACTTTGCACCGCAAAGTGCAATACAAGTGCATTAAACATACAATACAATTAGGATATGGCAACAACTATTAAACGTAAAGCTGCGTCTTTCCGCCTTCCAAGTTACTTGTTGGAGGGGCTGAAGACTGAGGCCAGGAGACAGCATCGCAGTGTGAACAACCTCGTTGAAGTCGCTCTGTTGAAGTCGCTGTATAACGAGCCTAATGCGGAAACGCTGGCTGCAATGAAGGAGTGTGAATCTGGTGTAGAACTGGAGGACTTCGATCCAAACGAACTGGATAAATACATCTATGCGGAAGCAACTGAAGAAGTCCACACAGTTTAAGAAGGACTTGAAAAGATACCTCCATCAGCCCTCAAAGTTGCTGGCACTGAAAACAGTAACCCTTGCCCTTGAAGAGACGGGGCATGTGCCGCAGGAATACCAGCCTCACGTGCTGTCGGGCAACTATAAGGGTTTCATGGAGTGCCATGTAGAGGACAACTTTCTGCTGATCTGGATTGACGAGACTTCAGATATCATCAAACTGGTTCGTCTCGGCACCCATCATGAACTGTTTGGCAAATAGCCTGTAGTTCCAACAGTGTATTATATATGTATTAGAGAGTACATATCACCGAGATATATTGAGATAACGTAAGGTGTTGGTTTCCAACACGATTACTTGAAATAGGGGGTGGGAACCTCACCTTCCGCAAAGAATAGAATAAGGCATCCAAAAAGGATGCCTTATTCTATTCTTTGTGTTCCTCTGCAACTTGAGGTTGAGAGGGTATAGGTGTCTGATTTGCCTTTTCGTCAGAAGGGAATGGGGTGGTATTGTCAGTCTGACCTTCAACTACAGGGATATCACCATGATGGATACTGTCTGTAGAAAGGGAGTCAGAATCAGATGCAGCCTTGAAATAGCCACCACAATTGTAGGAAATAGCATTAGCGTCAATATCCTTCGGAACAACAAATTTGGTACGATACTTCTTAAATGCAGGATCGCCCAAAACGAGTTCAAGGAAATTGCCACAGACGGGTAGGGCAGTACGGTTCCCTTGTCCTAGTTGACCAGTGCGGAAGTGAATGCAACGATATTCGCCTCCAACCCATGCACCTACCACCAGTTTGGGTGTTGTACCGACAAACCATGCATCGGAGTGGTTGTTACTGGTTCCTGTCTTACCTCCGAAATCAGTGTCATTAAGGTATTTGCTGATAAAGCGGTAAAGAGCACTGCTAGTACCATGCATACCGCCTTGAAGTAGTTGCTGTACGAAAAAGGCACTTTTATGTGGAATAGTCTGCTTTTCTTCTGTAGAAGCATTGTATATCTCATTACCATCACGGTCAAGAATCCGAGACACTAATACAGGCTCATGTGCCTTGCCATCGTTGACAGGGGTGCAGTAGGCATTAACCAGTTCGAGCAAGTTGACATCACTGGAGCCGAGTGCAAGGGCAGGAGTGGGATCGAGCTTACTTTTTATACCCATATCATGGGCAGTCTTGACAATCTGTGGGATACCTACTTCTTGTCCAAGTTTCACTGCAACAGAGTTGACACTCATGGCAAAAGCTTGCTTTAGAGTGATATTCGCATTAGTGAAGCGTCCGTCAGCATTCGTTGGAGCCCATAATACCTCCTTGCCGTGGTCCATCACTTTCATGGAGAAGTATGAATCCTGACGAGTATCACAAGGTGTAATACCTTGATTCATGGCTTCTGTATAAACGAAGAGTTTAAAGGTGGAACCAGGTTGGCGCATCGCTGTCACCTTGTCATATTTCCAAGTCTTGAAATCAAGATCGCCTACCCAAGCTTTCACATGTCCCGTCTGTGGTTCCATTGCTACGAAACCACAGTGCATAAAATGCTCCATGTATCTGATGGAGTCAAGGGTTGAAATCTCCTTCTCTATATAGCCTTGCTCATAGTCGAAGAGTCTGACCATATGTGGCTTGTTCAGGTAATAATCGATAGAATCCTGATTTGCATTGTATTTCTGTGACAGGTATTTATAATAAGTTAGTTTCTTGGCTAGATCCTCGATGAAGTGGGGAATCTCCTGCTGTCGCTCGTCACGCCAAGGGTTCATGCCCAACCAGTGGTTGTCGAAGCTCTTTTGGATAATTCTCATTTGCTTGGTTACCGCTTCCTCTGCATATTTCTGCATACGAGTATCGATGGTAGCATAGATTTTCAATCCATCACGATAGAGGTCTACATCATTTTCGTTACACCATTCCCTTAGGAAGTTGGCGACAGCCTCACGGAAATAGAGTGCCTGTCCGTCGTAGTTGTTCTCCACGCTATAGTCAAGGTCAATAGGCTTCTGTGTCAAGGTGTCATAAGCTTCCTTAGTGACATCCTTATGCTGTAGCATATTGTTGAGTACCACATTACGACGGCTCAACGAGTTCTTTGGATTGATACGCGGATTGTAATAGGTGGTCGCCTTAAGTAATCCTACGAGAATGGCACATTGGTCTGTAGTGAGGTTCTTTGGCGTCGTACCAAAGTAGGTCTTAGCAGCTGTCTTGATACCAAAGGCATTAGAGCCGAAATCGACAGTATTGGCATACATGGTTAGAATTTCCTTCTTGTCGAAGAACATTTCGATTTTTACAGCTGTTATCCATTCCTTGCTCTTCATGATAAGCATCTTCACGCCAGGTATATAGCCTAAAAGACCTGTTGAATACTCGGTGCGGACACGGAACATGTTTTTTACCAACTGCTGGGTGATGGTTGATGCGCCACGGGCATCATGATGAACAACATAATCTTTTATAGCAGCAAACACAGCACTGAAGTCGATTCCGAAATGCTGGTAAAAACGCTCGTCTTCAGTATCTATCAGTGCACGCCAGAACACAGGATTTACATCGTCGTATTCTACAGGAGTTCTGTTTTCGCTGAAATACTTACCAATAAGAACATTATCTGCACTATAAAGCTCAGAGGCTTGTGTTGTCTTGGGATGCATGATCGCATTAAGACTTGGTGATTTACCGAAAAGCCACAGGAAATTGATATCTACCATGAAGAGATAGAGGAGAAAAGCAACAATAAAGGAAGCAAATCCTACTGCTGTTTTCGTATACCAACTGCGTCCCTGATACAAACCATTATACCACTGCCAGAATTTCTTTGGCGACTGGCAAATCATATTAACATACTTATTCATATTGTGATATATACTTCAGTATTTCTTCTTTTTGTAGTGGATGAAACCATTGCATTTGCTCATCACGCTTAAACCATGTTAGCTGTTTTCGTGCATAACGCCGGGTGTTACCCTTTATACGTTCCACCGCCTCTTCTAATGACCATGTACCGTCAAGATAAGCGAACATCTCTTTATATCCTACTGTGTTCAACGCATTATTCTCTCGTTTGTTGTAAAGTGATCTTGCTTCGTCAAGTAGTCCATCTTCCATCATCTGGTCGACCCGTTTGTTAATACGCTTGTATAATTCATCACGGTTACGATTAAGTCCTATTTTGATAATATTGAAGGGACGTTGTTTCTTCTCCTGAGTACGGAATGATGTATAGGTCTTTCCTGTCTGATAGCATATCTCCAAAGCGTGAATGACACGACGATGGTTTTTTCTATCTACTACCTCATAATGCTCAGGATCAAGTCGTCTAAGGTCTTCACAAAGAGTCTCAAGTCCTTCTTGCTCATATCGTCTCTTCATCTCTTCCCGGATATCGTCTCGAATCGTAGGGATATCGTCAATACCGTTACAGACTGCATCAATATACATCATACTACCACCTGTCAGCAGTTGAATGGAGGAATGTTTGAATTGTTCATCGAGTAGTTGCAACACATCCTGTTCATACATGGAGGCATTATAATAGTCGTCAATGCTGATGTTTCCAACAAAATAATGCTGTACCGTCTTTAGTTGCCCTTCAGTAGGTGTAGCAGTACCTATGCGTAGCTCCCTGTAGATTTGTCGGGAGTCTGCATTGATAATAGGAATATTGAAATGCCTTGCCAATTCAATGCAAAGTTCCGTCTTTCCAACGGCTGTAGGTCCAGTGATGACGATGAGTGTTGACACTTTATTTAACTATCGGATTACTCCTCGCTTAGAGTTCTCGATAAAAGAGCAAATATACTCCACTTCCTTGGAGTCTGGATATTTGGCGCGTGCCTCGGCAATACCGTCTTTTAATACACCTTGTGCATAGATAATACGATAAGCATCGTGGATAGTCTCAATCGTCTCATTACTGAAACCGCGACGGCGGAGTCCGATGAGATTGACACCGGCATAACGTACTGGTTCCTTACCAGCAATCACATATGGAGGAATGTCTTGACTAGTGCGTGAACCGCCTTGGAACATGATATAGCTACCCACTTTACAGAACTGATGGAACAGGCATGTGGCAGAGATAATCGCATAGTCGTCAATCTCTACCTCACCGGCAAACTTGGTGGAGTTTCCGATGATACAACCATTACCAATCACACAGTCGTGTGCAACATGCATATTCTCCATTAGCAGATTACCGTTACCCACCACGGTTTTTCCTTTTGAAGCAGTGCCACGACTGATGGTAACATTCTCACGGATAGAATTGTTGTTGCCAATTTCGCATGTGGTCTCTTCACCTTGAAATTTAAGGTCTTGGGGTTTGGTGGAGATACTGGAACCTGGGAAGAATTCATTTCCATTCCCTATCCGGGCACCTGTATGTATTGTTACGCTATTGTATAGTTTGTTGTCATTACCGATAATAACGTTCTTGTCAATATAACAGAACGGTCCGATAATGTTGTTATCGCCCAATTTTGCCTCTGGGTCGACAAAAGCCATAGGATGTATTTGATTTGCCATACTTTACTTGTTCTTTACTATTTGTGCAGTGAAGGTAGCCTCAGCAACTACATGATCACCAACGAATATATAACCCTTCATAGAAGAGATACCATGACGAACAGGAGCAAGGAGATCAACTTTGAAAATCAAAGTGTCACCAGGAACCACCTTTTGGCGGAACTTTACATCATCAATTTTCATGAAATAAGTAGACCAGCGCTCAGGCTCTTCCAATGTGTTCAGTACCAACAGACCACCACATTGTGCCATTGCTTCAATCTGTAACACTCCAGGCATTACGGGCTCTTCTGGAAAATGACCTTGGAAGAAAGGCTCGTTGCCCGTCACATTCTTAATGCCAACAATACTTGTTGCTCCTAGAGAGATTACCTTGTCAACTAACTGCATGGGGTAGCGGTGGGGTAGTAACTCGCGAATTTTCTTGATATCCATTACCGGCTCCTCATTAGGATCGTAGATGGGGGCCTGAATCTCATGTTTGCGTATTTCCTTACGCATCTGGCGAGCAAATTTATTGTTGATGGTATGTCCGGGGCGTGTGGCGATGATACGTCCTTTAATGGGCTTGCCAATGAGTGCCATGTCACCGATAATGTCTAAAAGCTTATGGCGAGTACACTCATTTTCCCATACCAAAGGTTTATGTTGAATGTAACCTAATTCATTAGCGTCACGATGTTCTACATGTAGCATGTCTGCGAGTTGATCGAGACGCTCTTGTGTTGTCTGCCGCTCATAGATGACAATCGCGTTATCCATATCACCACCTTTTATGAGATTTGCTTGTAACAGTGGCTCTATATCACGTACAAAAACAAAAGTTCGTGCAGCAGCAATCTCAGTTGAGAAATCTTCTGCTTTCTCAAGAGTAGCAAACTGGCTGTTGATAAACTTTGACTCAAATGAGCACATAGCAGTTAGGGAGAAAGCTTCATCAGGCAAGATGGTAATACAAGAACCCGTATTCTCGTCTTTCACCTCTATTTTCTTGCGGATGATATACCAATCTTTAGGGGCATTTTGTTCTTCAACGCCAACTTCTCTAATTTTTTCTACATATTGTATAGCACTACCATCAAGAATAGGAAACTCTGGTCCGTTGACTTGGATTAGACAGTTATCTATCCCTAATGCGTATAAAGCAGCTAATCCATGTTCTACTGTTGATACCCGAGCATCCCCTTTACCCAGTACTGTGCCGCGTTGAGTGTCTATTACATTTTCAGCGATGGCGTCAATAATGGGTTCGCCCTCAAGATCGATGCGTTTAATTTTATAGCCAGTATTCTCAGGAGCAGGATTAAAGGTAACAGTAAGGTTCAATCCTGTATGCAGTCCTTTTCCAAAGAGAGAGAAACTGCCTTTGAGTGTTTTCTGTTTCATATATCTTTAATTATCTTTCAACTTCAACGATCTTTTTTAACTCGTCAATTTCACGTTGTAACTGTGCAATCTGGCGGTACATCTCAGGAAGTTTGGCATCTAATGCCCTTGCCTTGAAGAATACTTTGGGATTGATAGCTGGTGCACCGATTAGTTGTTCTCCATTTCCTTTTGTGTTACTAATAACACCACTTTGTGCGCCAACATTTGTTTTATCAGCAATAGTGATATGTCCGGAGAAACCAGCCTGTCCGCCAACCATACACCAAGCACCGATCTTTGTGCTTCCTGCCATACCTACTTGTGCAGACATGACTGTATTTTCGCCAATCTCACAATTATGAGCGACTTGAATCAGGTTGTCAAGTTTCACGCCTTTATGAATGATGGTCTGTCCCATCGTAGAGCGATCAACACAGGTGTTTGCACCAATCTCCACGTTATCCTCAATAATAACAATACCTAATTGTGGAATCTTATCATAACCATCTTGGTTGGGTGCAAACCCAAAACCATCAGCTCCAATCACAGAGCCTGCGTGAATCGTCACGTTCTTGCCAATTTGACAACCATCATAGATAGTCACATGTGGATAAATCAAGGAGCCGTCACCGATTTTCACACCATCACCTACATAAGAGAAAGGACCAATATAAACGTCTTTACCAATCTCTGCCGTTTTTGAAATGAAAGCCAGAGGATCAATACCAGTTTTCTTAGGCAGTGAGGCTGCATACATCTGCATGAGTTTTGCAACACACTCATAGGCGTTGGGTACACGTATCAAGGTCGTGTTGACTGACTTCTCCAACTCTAAATCATCATTTACCAATACAATGCTGGCTTTGGTTTCATAAATGAAATGAGTATATTTAGGGTTTGACAGGAATGTAATAGCTCCCTCTTTTCCTTCTTCGATTTTAGCAAAGGTATGAACTTTAGCTTGTTCATTACCTTCCACACGACCGCCTATGAATTCGGCAATTTGTTTGGCTGTAAACTCCATTTTTTCCTTTTAAGTATTAAATTAACTTTGCAAAGTTACTATTTTTTTCTTAAATTCTTTGATAACAGAGATAATATTTACGTATTTTTTTGGAAAGAAGCTGCACATTTAATATTTCAGAAGCTTCTGCTATGTCTTTTACAGTGCCGTCTTTGTAAAGAATCCCGATACTATCATCCTCTGGATTATACATATCTTTGCCAATTTCTGTAAGTGACATCAAGAAGGACGTCTCGTCCTCGGAAATTCCCATTGCTTTTGCAATGTTAGAACGTAAATAGGCTAGATGTTCCGATGTTGGTGGTTCTTCACTGACCTCCACTTTGAAGAGGTGACGGTCAAGCATGTCTCTTGCTAAAGTAGATAAGATCTTGTCGTCAGAATTTTTCCAAACCTTCATAGCGCTCCATATGTCCGAGTCATCCAAGTCAGCATACCTCTGCAAGGTCTCTTCGTGTGTTATAAACCAATCTGAATCTACATCGTTAGTTAAAAAGTATGCAAGAGCAGGTGCTGCAAAAATCTCTTTACCAGATTTTGCTAAATATTTAGCTCTCAACAGGGTATTTATTAATATCTTTTCGTATCCTACAGCTGTTTTGTGTAGATATACCTGCCAATACATGAGTCTTCTTGTAGTAAGGAAATTTTCAATAGAATAGATGCCTTTTGCATCCACGACAAGGCGGTCATCTTTTACGTTCAACATCTTTATGATACGTGCAGAGCCTATATTTCCCTCAGTCACACCTGTAAAAAAAGAATCACGTCGAATATAATCTAGGCGGTCCATATCAAGCTGACTTGAAATCAATTGGTGGAAAATCTTGTTTGGGTATTCATCTTTAAAAATAGAAATGGCAAGATTCAGTTCTCCGTGCATGTCTTTGTTAATATTCTCCATCATCATCAAAGAGATATCCTCATGGGAAATGCCGTGAATGAGGGTGTTCTCAAGAACATGTGAGAAAGGGCCATGCCCGATGTCATGTAATAAGATGGCAGCTTTCACAGCTTCAGCCTCTGAATCGAAAATGTAGACTCCTTTTTCTATCAAAGATTTCACAGCTTCAGTCATCAAGTAAAGAGCTCCTAATGAGTGCTGAAATCTTGTATGTCTTGCCCCTGGATATACTACAGAGGCTAATCCGAGTTGGTTAATACGATTTAGGCGTTGAAATAAAGGATGCTGAACGATGTCGTATAGTAGTCCTTTTCTGATTTTAATAAACCCAAAAACCGGGTCATTGATGATTTTATAACTATTCATCTTTTACTATTTTTGTGCGAAGGTAATACATTTTTTTGAATCAACCAAGTCTGTGATTGATAATTTATTGTTATCTTTGCATCATGTTAAAAGGAAAACAGATGTTTCGATTCAAACGATTTGTCATAGAACAAGACCTGTGTGCCATGAAAGTGGGAATGGATGGCGTACTCTTAGGTGCGTGGGCAAATGGTGGCAATCATATATTAGATATTGGTACGGGTACGGGGTTGATTGCCTTGATGATGGCACAACGTAACATAACCTCCATGGTTACCGCTATCGATATTGATGAAGGAGCAATCGCACAAGCGACGAAGAATGTACAGAATTCCATTTTTAAGAACCAGATTACAGTCAAGTGTGAATCCGTTCAGGAACATCAAGGCTTGTATGACTCGATAGTTTGTAATCCACCGTATTTTATAAACTCTTTAAGTGCTCCTGATCAACAGCGTAATATAGCAAGACACACAGATGCTTTAACTTATGCAGAATTGATGCATTCAGCTTATCGCTTATTGTCTGATGATGGTGAGTTCTCTGTTATTGTACCTTTTGACTATAGGAAGCGGATGGAAGATGAGGCTATTTTTGTGGGTTTTTTCCCTCACCATATGCTGGGAATCCGTACTATTGAAAGTAAACCATTAAAGCGGTATTTGCTATCTTTTGTGAAGCATCCGATAGAGAGCGATAACAAGATTATAACACTGGGTGATGAAGAGTATAATTCTTTGACTGAAGATTTTTATTTGTGAAAACCAGTACGCACAAACTCATCGAATTGACCTTGATATCCATTGAAAACGTTAATATCCACATCTCCTGTAATACCTTGTACTTTTCCTGTAGGTGACAATTGCCAATAGACAAGTTTTACATCAGGTTTATATTCACCATAGCGGGCAATCCATACATTATATTTCTTTTTAATATCTGAGGCATTCTTCATGTGGTTGAGGATAAACATTTGGTTAACATAAAGAATAGGAAGTTTCCCTGTATGACGTTCTACTATCTCCATCCATACACGGATGCGACGCATCAATTCCTCTTCTCCCATATTTTTTATCTGTGTTTCAGAAGGCTCCACATCAAGAACTGGTGGGAAATCGTTTTTGCCGATACTGGCATATTTCAAGAAATGGGTAGCTTGTGCTTGTGGTGTTGTTGACATAGAGAAGAAGTGATATGCACCGACGTGGATTTTTTGTTTTTTCGCCTGTCTGTAATCTTGATGGAAATAGCGATTTTTTATAGTCGTCCCCTCAGTAGCCTTAATATACATAAACGAGATTGGAAAAGTCTGTCCGTTGGTAGGGTGTTTCTTACCTAAAGAAAGGATACGTAGTTTGTTCCATGCGATAGCAAATCGTTTGCGTCCCTTTTCATGTTGATGACGGGAGATGTCAATACCATAAATACGTTCAGTTGTGTATTTTAGTCGTTCGCCAAGGAAACGTCCATTCTTCCATTCTCCGACACGCAATTGATGATGGGGTGAGGACTCGAAGCCAAACCCTTGCCGACGGTCTTCTTGCCAATGTCCGTCATAATAGTTCAAGTCATTTGCTTGATAGATTCCCTGTCCGGAAGCCATCAGGTTGCAATCCATTTGTCCATAGTATACCCCCAGAGAGTCTGTACGTCGGGCTACTATTATGGTATCATGATCCCATAATCCTCTGACGACTTGTCCATCAGCGTCAATAGCAATTCCTTTACCATTTAATAGTTGTTTTATATGGTATCGTCCAGCTTTCCAAAAGCCTCCTTTTGTCTTGACAGCTATAAGAGGGCGGTCTTTTGCGGCTATCGTATCATAAGTGATAAACAAACTGTCGGGTGTTTTCATTAAAGCTTTCAGGTAGTCTTGTTGTTGCTGGAGTTTTGTATGATGGGCTGCAATCTGATTATATCCCTCATCTGCTACATGATGAACACGGAAATAGTAATTCATCTCCTCCATCTCATATTCTGTCAAAAATATAAGGTGACGGATAGAATCATTAGAAGGGCGTTGGTGGATTTGTATCATTACCTTGTCGTTCATCCTCATTGGTGCTCGTTGGTGGATTAACGGTGAGAAAGGCAAGATAGCTCCTAAAAAGACTATCAAGCAGATGTCGGCTATGGTTGTTTGATATTTCAAGGCTTAATTATTTATTTTCCGTTAACCAGTAATCTATTAATTGACGGGCAATGGATAGCTTTTCAGGAATCTGGGGCAAATGGTCTTTGTCAAACCAGGCACCCTTCGATAATTCAGATTTTTGTAAATGTATGCTTCCACCATCATAGTCCGCAGTAAATCCAACCATTAATCCGCAGGGATAAGGCCATGGCTGTGAGGCAAAATACTGAAGGTTTTTAATATGCAGTCCTGTCTCTTCCATGACTTCCCTGTGAACAGCTTCTTCCAAGGTTTCTCCAGTCTCAACGAAACCTGCTACTAATCCGTAAAAATCTGTACGGAAATTGTTGGCATGTACCAGCAAAATCTCTTGTTCTTTACGAACTAATACAATGACAGCTGTAGCTAGCTGAGGCCAAACTTCTTTGCCACAATGCTCACAGCGCTTAGAAATGTCAGTATGGAATTTCATAAGCCCCCCGCAAACCCCACAAAACTTAGTATTCTGGTCCCAATAGAGCAGCTCGTGGCATTTCCCCGCCTTTAAATAATCCTCTTGTGAGAGATGATAGTAACTTTGCCGTAACCCACACATCTCATAGCGGTCTGTTCCTATTAACGGTTGGTCTATTCGAAAAGCTTTTGCTCCATCAACATTCAAGACAGTAGTCCAAGGCTTTAATTCTGTTGGTGACTCTGTGGGAATACGGTAACCATTGGAAGTCTTTTCCAAAACAAGGTCAGACTGACAGAATACAAAATACTGTACCATTCTTAAATAAATATTAACCGATTATAACCGATGTCATTTCATGTTATTAAAAAAAGCCTCTGCTCGTTGTAGATCTTCTGGCGTGTCAATACCGACGGTTTCTACTTCAGTAAGTCCAACACGGATATGGTAGCCATTTTCTATCCAACGTAACTGTTCAAGGCTTTCGGCTAATTCTAATGCAGACTGAGGAAGTTGTGTCACTTCATGAAGGATATCACGTCGATAAGCATAAATTCCCAGATGTTTCAAATAAGGGAAATGCGACAACCATTCACCTTGTTCTTTGCCACGTATGTAGGGGATAACAGACCGACTGAAATAAAGGGCAAAGCCATTTTTGTCAGTTACTATTTTGGGCGAGTTTGGATTCATAACAGCCTCCATGGACTCGAAGGGCTTACCCAGTGTCCCTATCTGAGTCTGAGGATGGTCAAATAGATGACATAGTGTGTCTAATTGAGTGGCATGGACGAAAGGCTCGTCACCTTGGATGTTAATAATCACATCGGCATCAGTCCCAATCTTCTGACATGCTTCCTCAATACGATCCGTTCCGCTCTTGTGGTCATTACGTGTCATCACAGCTTTGCCTCCAAATCCAATGACAGTGTCAAAGATACGCTGGTCATCAGTGGCGACATACGCTTCTCCTAATGCGGAGAAGGCTTTTTCATAAACATGTTGTATTACTGGGCGACCTCCTAATAACGCCAAAGGCTTGCCAGGAAAACGTGTTGATGCATAGCGGGCAGGAATGATAGCAATAAACTTCATAATCATCGTAGATTTTTGTGCAAAGGTACGATTAAGCGAGAACAAAACAAAAGAAATGGTTTCTTTTTTTGTCGAGCATAAGTACTTTCGCCATTTTACACTGCAAAGGTACAAAAATATCTGAATCTTGCGTTAATATACCCTAATTAATTTTGAGGGTCGCACTTTTTTTCCTACTTTTGTAAAGTTTAAATTTGAATCAAAGATGAAAATACGCAATATACTGGCAATTTTTTTGCTCTCTTCTACTTACTCTCTTTATGCTCAGAAAATCACTTTGGGCTCATGTACTACCGCTGATGGGGCGACTTACCAAGGTGAGATGTCCGGTGGAAAACCACAAGGAAAAGGACGTGCTGTCTATAAAAATGGAGACTGGTATGATGGAGAATATGTAAAAGGAAAGCGCCAAGGACAAGGAACCTATACTTTTTCTGATGGTGAGAAATATGAAGGCGAATGGTTCCAAGATCACCAGCATGGTATGGGAACTTTTTATTTCCAGAATAATAATAAATATGTAGGACTTTGGTTTGCCGATGAGCAACAGGGTCATGGTATTATGTATTATTTCAATGGTGATATTTACGATGGTCAATGGAAATCAGACAAGCGGAATGGTCAGGGTAAATACACCTATCAAGGAGGTGCTGCCTATGAAGGACAATGGAAGGATGATATGAAGAATGGAAAAGGAAAGTTCACATGGCCTGACGGTTCTTCATATGAAGGGCAATATGTCAATAATCTCCGTCAAGGTAAGGGCGTTTTTCAATACTCAAACGGTGACCTTTATGTAGGTCAATGGAAAGAAGATTCTGCCCACGGAAAGGGTATTTACAAATTCCAGAGTGGTGATGTCTATGAGGGTGATTATGCACAAGGTGAGCGAACGGGGCAGGGTGTTTTCCGTTATGCAAATGGAGATAAATATACAGGTGGCTTTTTCAATGGTGACAAGCAAGGAGAAGGCATGCTGATTTGGAATAATGGTAATGTGTACCAAGGACAATGGTATAAAGATAAACCAAACGGAAGGGGTAAGTTGACTATGAAGAATGGCGATGTCTTCGAAGGACAATTCAAGGATGGTACTATTCATGGTGAAGGTATTGCCCGTTATGCTGATGGTTCCAAGTTCAAGGGTGTTTTTAAAGAAGGACGTCGCAATGGACCAGCTATAGAACAAGACAAAGACGGTAAGCGTTTTGAGGGTTCTTATGTGGATGACCGTCGTGATGGTCGTTTCGTTGAGAAAGATGCCAATGGCAATGTAATCGCTACGGGTAACTATACTCGTGGCAGAAGGGAAGTTGACAAATAATAATCAAATCTACTAAAAATAAGCTATTATGATTATCGACAGTTTACAGAATTTAAAGAACTATGAGTCAGTGAACCCATTGTTCTTAAAGGTGATTGAGTTCTTGAAGAACCATGATTTGAATGCCCTCGAAACTGGAAAACACGAAATTGAGGGTAAAGACCTTTTCGTTAATATCCAGATGGCTAAAGGAAAGACACCTGATGAAGCAGTGATTGAGACTCACGACAAGATGATTGACATCCAGATTCCTCTGTCAGCGGCTGAGACTTATGGATATACTCCTCGTGAGGCATTGCCAGCAGCCACTTATAATGCTGAGAAAGATATCACCAAGATTCCCGATCTTGCAGCAGAGAGCTATGTTACCTGTCAACCGGGAATGATGGCGATCTTCTTCCCGCAAGACGGTCATGCTCCTTGTATAGCAGGTGTTCCGGAACTCAAGAAAGCAATATTTAAAGTTAAAGCATAACTCCAATATTATGGCAACAACAAAGAAAACCGCCACAACCAAGGTGGCAACTAAAAAAACAGCAGTTAAGAAGGCATCCCCCAAGAAGACAGCTCTTAAAAAGAAAGTTGAGGCTCCTCAACATATTGGCTTAGTTAGAGATGACTCATGGCTGGAGCCTTTTGAGGGCGCTATTCGTGGTCGTCACGATCATGCTTTGTGGAAAATAGGACAATTGACTAAAAAAGGCAAGCAGACCTTGTCACAGTTTGCCTCTGGACATCTCTATTTCGGTCTTCATAAACTCGCCAAGGGATGGGTGTTCCGTGAGTGGGCTCCTAATGCCACAGAGATTTATCTGATTGGTGACTTCAATAACTGGCAGGAGAGTGAGAAATACAAGTGTAAGCGTATAGAGGGAACAGGCAACTGGGAACTGAAACTCTCCGAGAAAGCCATCAAGCATGGTGACCTTTATAAGATGAAGGTGAAGTGGAATGGGGGAGAAGGAGAGCGTATTCCTGCATGGTGCCGTCGTGTTGTACAAGATGAGCAGACGAAGATATTCTCCGCACAAGTATGGAATCCTGAGACACCTTATGTCTTCAAGAAAAAGAGCTTCAAGCCAAACAAGAGTCCATTGTTGATATACGAGTGCCATGTGGGTATGGGACAAGATGCGGAGAAAGTCGGAACATACAAAGAGTTTACGGAGAATGTCCTGCCTCGTGTTAAGAAGGACGGCTATAACGCTATTCAGGTGATGGCTATCCAGGAGCATCCGTATTATGGTTCCTTTGGCTATCATGTGTCAAGCTTCTTTGCTCCCTCCAGTCGTTTTGGTACCCCAGAGGATTTGAAAGAGATGATTGATACCGCCCATAAGATGGGTATTGCCGTCATTATGGACATTGTTCACTCTCATGCTGTGAAGAATGAGGTAGAGGGATTGGGTAATCTTGCCGGTGATCCGAATCAGTTCTTCTATCCTGGTGACCGTCATGAGCATCCCGCTTGGGACTCTTTATGCTTTGACTATGGTAAGGATGATGTCCTTCATTTCCTCCTTTCTAACTGTAAATATTGGTTGGAAGAGTATAAGTTTGACGGTTTCCGCTTTGACGGTGTGACATCTATGCTCTATTACTCCCATGGACTCGGTGAGGCGTTTGGTGGATATGGTGACTATTTCAACGGTCATGAAGATGACAATGCTATCTGCTACCTGACGCTTGCCAACTGTCTGATACACGAGGTAAATCCACAAGCAATCACTATTGCGGAGGAGGTTTCTGGTATGCCTGGTCTTGCCGCTAAGTTTGAGGATGGCGGTTATGGTTTCGACTACCGTATGGCAATGAACATCCCCGATTACTGGATTAAGACGATTAAAGAGGTTCGTGATGAGGATATCAACGTCTGCAGCATCTTCTGGGAGGTTAAGAACCGTCGACCGGACGAGAAGACCATCTCATACTGTGAGAGTCACGACCAGGCTTTAGTAGGTGATAAGACGATCATCTTCCGTTTGATAGATGCCGACATGTACTGGCATTTCAAGAAAGGTGACGAGAATGATATGGTACATCGTGGTATCGCTCTCCATAAGATGATCCGTCTGGTAACCGCAGGTGCTATCAATGGCGGTTATCTGAACTTCATGGGTAATGAGTTTGGTCATCCAGAGTGGATTGACTTCCCCCGTGAAGGCAATGGCTGGAGTTATAAGTATGCGCGTCGTCAGTGGAATCTTGTTGACAATAAAGAACTCTGCTATCACTGGTTGGGCGACTTCGACCGTAAGATGCTCGAAGTCATTAAGAGTCAGAAGAATTTCCAGGCAACACCAGTCACTGAGATCTGGCATGATGATGGTGATCAGGTACTGTGCTATATGCGTGGTGACTTGGTATTTGTCTTCAACTTCTCACCGACACGTTCATACACCGACTACGGATTCCTTGTTCCTACAGGCTCCTATGAGGTAGTACTGAATACCGACGCCAAGGAGTTTGGTGGAAATGGCTTTGCGGATGACAGTGTGACACACATCACTAATTATGATCCCCTTTATGTGGAAGATCATAAGGAGTGGTTGAAATTATATATCCCTGCTCGTTCTGCAGTGGTATTAAGAAAACTGTAAAATAGCCTGTCTTAGGTTCGCAATTTTGACGGTCATGTTGATATTAATTGTCAGCATGACCGTTGTTTTTTTGCCAAATCAAAATAAAACCACAAATTTTTCTATAAGATAGTAAATGTTTTCGATATTTTTGTGTACTTTTGCAAACAGAAATATATTTCTATTATGGTACATAATATCTTCAAAGGATTAGGTATTGCACTGATAACCCCTTTCTTAGAAGACGGATCAGTTGATTATAAGTCGCTGATTCGTCTGGTAGAGTATCAGCTTGACAATGGGGCTGATTTTTTCTGTATCCTTGCGACTACAGGTGAGACCCCAACTTTAACAGTAGAGGAGAAGCAAAAGATTAAGGACTTGGTTGTAAGCCTGGTAGGTGGTAAGGTGCCTATCCTTGTAGGTTGTGGCGGTTATAATACCGCAGAGATTGTTCAGGAACTGAAGACTCGTGACTTCAAAGGTGTTGATGGCATCTTGAGTGTATGCCCTTATTACAACAAACCCTCTCAGGAAGGACTTTATCAGCATTTCAAGACGATAGCGGCGGCAACACCGCTTCCTGTCGTGCTCTATAATGTTCCTGGCAGAACAGGTGTTAACATGAAGGCAGAGACTACTGTTCGTCTGGCTCGTGACTGTCAGAATATCGTCGCCATCAAGGAGGCAAGTGGTAATTTAGAGCAGGTGGATGAGATCATCAAGAACAAGCCGAAGGATTTTGATGTTATTTCCGGTGATGATGCGTTGACCTTCCCCATGATTTCCTGTGGTGCGGTTGGTGTCATTAGCGTGATAGGTAACGCTTTGCCTCGTGAGTTCTCCAAGATGATTCGCTTACAGATGAAAGGCGAGTATGACGGTGCCCGTAAGATACACCATCGCTTCATCGATCTTTTCTCTTTGTTATTTGTCGATGGTAACCCGGCAGGTGTGAAGGCAATGCTTCATGAGATGGGTTATATCCAGAATGTGCTCCGTCTGCCGTTAGTGCCGACGCGTATCTCTACCTTGCAGCGGATGAGTGAAATCATGAAAGAACTAAAGATTTAAGTGAATGGAGGAGAGTAGGGTTATTCACGAAATAACACCTTTGATGGGTAAGGATTCTCTCTATATTGCTGATCGCAGGAAGAAAGAGTTTACCTATCCTATTCACAATCATGAAGTCTTTGAACTGAATTTTGTGGAGCATGCTCCTGGTGTGCGTCGTATCGTTGGTGACTCTAATGAGGTCATCGGCGAGTATGACATGGTGTTGATTACCAGTCCCGACTTGGAGCATGTGTGGGAGCAAAACACCTGTACGAGTGACAATATCCGCGAGGTTACCGTTCAGTTTTATTTTGATCTGAGTGAAGACGGTTTCCTTTCCCACAATCCATTTGTGTCTATGCGTAAGATGATGATGGAGGCTCGTAAGGGACTCAGTTTCCCTCTCGATGCCATTATGCATGTCTATCATCTGATTGACACACTGAGTACGATTAAAGACGGGTTCTATGCAGTCACTCAGTTTATGACGATACTTTACGAACTCTCTAAATGCGACGGTTCACGAACTCTTGCTACCAGCAGCTATGCGAAAGTGGAGGCAGAGAGTGACTCTCGTCGTATCCTGAAGGTCAAGAACTATATCGGCAAGAACTATATGGATGAGATTCGTCTTGCCACCATGGCGGATATCGCAGGAATGAGTCCTTCGGCTTTCAGCCGGTTCTTCAAGTTACATACAGGAAGGAATCTCAGTGAGTATATCATTGACCTTCGCTTGGGATATGCCAGCCGTATGCTGGTTGACACGACCAAGAGTATCGCGGAGATTAGTTTCTCGTGTGGCTTTAACAACCTCAGCAACTTCAATCGTATCTTTAAAAAGAAAAAGAACTGCTCCCCGTCTGAGTTCCGGGAGAACTACCATAAGACCAGAATCATCGTATAAGCCTTCTAATATTCTTTAAATATGAGAAAAGCCATTTTGACCATAGCCATTTGTCTCTTGGGGAGTGTCATCATACCTCTTCAGGCGGATGACATGTCAGACCGGCTTAAAACTCTTGACAAGGTGATAGACGAGAGCCGCCGTACGCATGATGACGAGAAACTGGCGACGGCACTCTTAACCCGAACCTTGACTTTCTATAATAATGCCATGAGTGACTCTATCTATGCTCATGTGCCGAAAGATTTAGGGACACTAAGGTCCATCGGTCAGTGGGACAAGTACTATGAGGTATGGTCTTATTTGATCAACACCTATATATATTATAGCAGGAGTCAGACAACGGCATTGCGTGAGGTGCAGGCAATGTTCGAAGACGCGATGAGGCGTGACTATAAGTATGGAGTAGGTATTGCTTATTATACGATGGGTAATGTCTATCTGAATATGAATAACCTCGACCAGAGTGCCGACTCCTATCTGAAGGGTCTTCAGATTCTTTCCAAGTTGTCACCTATACCGATGATTACCCAGGAGGTTTATTCCTACTATGGCGATGTGCTTAATGAGCAAAAGAAGTTCAAGGAGCTGGAGCAGTTCGTCGTACAATGGAAACAGTTCCTTGACAACTTTACCCAACAATATAAATTATCTAAAGAGGAGAAGAATATTCTCTGGTTCTACTATCATATAGCCTGTGCTCAGGCGGCGATGGGAAATGAAGATAATTCCTCGGCAGAGACTTTCTTGGAGGAAGCCCATCGGTGTCTGACCTCCGAGGAGAACTACGAGGGAGTCACTTGGCTGTTTAATAAAGCGCAACTGTTGCTGCAACAGGGACATTACGCTGAGGCTTTGCAGTTGAATGATCACCGTATGCGACTGATCAGTCCCGACGAGGATAAGGCTATCTACCTGTCTGTGGCTTTCCAGCGTGCGGACATCTTGTCACGTATCGGACGTTATGAAGAGTCATCGGGCTTGTATCGGGAGATGTATGTCGTCAAGGACTCCATCAGTAATGCTGACACCAAGAACCAGCTCAACGAGATGAACACGCTGTTTAAGGTGGATGAGTTGGAGATGGAGAAAGAGCGTGCTCAGTTCCGCAACACCTTGATGATTGTCGGTCTCATCGTGTTGGCATTGGTTATCTTCAGTATCTTCCGTTATATCGCCGCCAAGCGTTTGAAGGTTGCCCACGAGAAGTTGCAGACAACCCACGAGGAGCTGTTGACGGCTTATGACCAGTTGGAGGAGACGACAACAGCGAAGGAGCGTATAGAGAGTGACCTCCGTATTGCCCGTGATATCCAGCAGAGCATGATTCCCCAGAAGTTCCCGCCATTCCCGGAGCGTACGGATATCGACCTCTTTGCGTCGATGACCCCGGCAAAGGCGGTAGGTGGTGACCTCTATGACTTCATCTTACTGGATGAGAAACTCTATTTCTGCTTGGGTGACGTGAGTGGAAAGGGTGTGCCTGCGTCATTGTTCATGGCAGTGGCACGTAATCTGTTCCGTGTGGTATCACAGCAAGGGTTGCCGGCAGCGGAGATTGCCGATAAATTGAATAACGCCTTGTCGGAGGATAACGACAGTGGTATGTTCGTGACAATGTTCATTGGTATTGCCGATTTGCAGACAGGACGGCTGGACTTCTGTAACGCAGGTCATAACCCACCTGTTGTCAAGATGCCCGACGGTACTACTCATTTCCTTGAGATGCAGCCTAATGCGCCATTGGGTTTGTGGGCTGGACTTCCTTATGAGGGAGAGCATGTCGACGATATCAGCGGTTGTCCGTTCTTCGTCTATAGTGACGGCTTGAATGAGGCGGAGAATGACAAGCAGGAGCAGTATGGTGACGACCTGCTGCTGGAGATGTTGGAGAAGCATGAGTTCGTCAGCTCCCAGCAGACTGTCGAGATGATGAAAGCCGATGTGGTGCGTCATGCCAATGGTGCCGAGCAGAGTGACGACCTCACGATGCTGTGTGTGAAGATACAAGGAAACTTACCTAAATTATAATTAACTATATGGAGAAAGAAATCAGTATTAAAAACCGAATGGATGAGCTGGCACGTGTGAACCAGTTTGTTGAAGAGATCGGTGAAGAGCTGGGACTCGACATGGAACTCCAAATGAACCTCAACCTTGTCATTGAGGAGATGGTGGTAAATGTCATCTCCTATGCGTATCCCGAAGGAACGGAAGCCGATATTGAATTGAAAGCTGAAAGCAAAGGCAAAGAACTTACTTTCGTATTAAGTGATCGCGGAAGAGAGTTTGATCCTACTCTTAGTGAGTCTGCCGACATGAATGTCAATCCTGCTGAGCGTGACTTAGGTGGTATGGGTATCTTTATCGTTAAGAACATCATGAATGAGGTGACTTACCAGCGACTGGAGGGTAAGAACCTGCTGACGATGAAGAAAGACATTAAGTAGAATTGAAGTAATAATTAATAAAATAATATAAAGACTATGACACAGATTTTGAAACAGGATGGTAAGACCATCATTAAAACAGGACAGCGTATCGACACCATGAATGCTGGTGAGTTTGAACGTGACATTGAACCAGCACTCGCTGATGGCGGTGTGGATTTGGAGATGGATTGCTCCGAACTGAATTATATGGCAAGCTCTGGTCTTCGTGTGATTCAGAAGACCATGCGCACAGTGATGCAACAGAAAGGTCAGTTTAAGATGACCAATGTAAGCCCTGAGATTTATAAGGTGCTGAATATGACAGGCTTTACGAAGTTTATGAAAGTAGAACAGAGAAAAGACTAATCTGCTATGATTTGGGTTATTATTGCATTAGTTTTTGTTGTCGCAGTCCTTGCTGTCGCTCTCTATTTCCAGGTGAAGGGAAGCCGTGACCAGGCAGTTGAGCAGGAGACATTGCTGAGAGACTATCAGCGTCGTGTGGACGAGCAGCAGCAGTTGTTGGAGGACTATCGCAGTCTTCAGAAGAACTTCGAGAATGTCGGTGAGGGCTATGAGCAGGCGCTCGACCTCTACGACAAGATGGAGGAGAACAGCCGTAAGCTGGAGGAGCGTAACAGTTTCTTGGAGAAGCAGAATGCTGATCTGCAGAAGGCTAGTGCCAGCAATGCGGAGACTATGCGTACCAATAAGGAGTATCTCCAGCAGATCGTGCAGAAGATGGCAAAGGAGTTGGAGAAGATGGATGCTTCTTCCGCTGCTCCTCTCGCAGGATTGGTTTATGGCATACAGGATATCAACGACATGGGTAGCGAGGATGCTATCGAGCGTAACGACAATATCGTTGCGGAGCAGGTGGCTAAAAGAGCTGTCGCTGAGTCGGCTATCGACAAGTGTCAGTATTTCACCTTCGAGGTGAAGGTTAATCCACAGGCTGCCTCTATGTTGCAGACCAACGAGAAGCAAGCCGCTCATGCCCTTGCGTTAGTACTGGATAATGCGAAGAAGTTCACGACCGACGGTGCTGTCACAATGAATGTGGACGCAGACCTGCAGGAGTCGAAGATTGCCTATACCGTTGAGGATACGGGAATGGGTGTTCCTGCCAACGAGGCAGAGCGTATCTTCGAGCCGTTCGTTAAGCTGAACAGCTATTTCGACGGTCAGGGTCTCGGTTTGACCTTTGCCCGCAGCATCGCCCGCCGCTTAGGGGGTGACTTGGTACTTGACACCACCAACACTGGTAAGGGCGCCCGCTTCATATTGACCTTACCGATGTGATCAATTAAATAATTTTGTCAAGATAATTTGTCGAAATTTATGTCCGGATTTTGGGAGCTTCTAGGAAAATAGAAGCTCCCAAATTGTTTCATTCAAGTAAAAAATGAGTTTGAAGTAACCTTTCGGGTAGGAAGTCGGTACCTTTCGACCCCGAAGGTGCCGACTTCCTTGGTCGAATGTGCCGCCTTCGTAAGCCGAAAATAGGGGCAAAAAGTGCCGTTTTTTACGCTTTTAGACTGCTTTTTCGAGTCTTAAAAAGGGTGCAAAACGGCTAACTGATTCTTACTCAACGCATTAGCGAAACCGCTCTATTTTCGCGAATTTGCGACCAACTTGGCAGTTGCTGGATTTCAAGCGATTCTACAGAGGCACTTTGTTAAGATTATTCCAATGTTTTCATCAAGGAGTCGCATATTTATTACTTATTCTGTTATATTTATCCGACTTTTTTTATATCTTTGCATCGTCAAACTAAACAGACACCATTAGAACGGCAATAATAAACAAAATAATAACGATTATGGAGAAAAAACGATTACTTAACCATTTGAAGCCGAGTGGGCGATCCCTCTCTTTGCCCGTAATGTTGCTGGTAACGGCAATGACCCTCTTGCCACAATCAATGTGGGGGCAGACTGAATATGGCTTTTCTATTGGTGGAACTGAAATAACAAGTGAGAACATCTCCAGTTATTCGGGTCTTACTTTCGATAGTGAAACGAATACCCTGACACTGAATGGTGCCTATGTGCAAGGTTCTATCATGAGCGGACTTAATGCGCTGACTATCCGTCTGGTTGGCTCGAACGAAGTTCAAACTATCAGCTATAGCGGCGAAGGCTCTGGCACGCTGACCATCATGAAAGATGCTAATTCGGAAGAGGCGGCAACACTTAATCTTTCTTTCACAGGCACATCTCAATCCAATAGTGTTATCAGTGGTTTCAGTAGTCTTACCACCGACCTCTATATGATCTCAGGAAGCAATGTTGTGACCTATGACACGAACTCCAAGCAAGTTCTGGATGCCTCGGGGGCTCCCGTGACGATCCTGACCATCACCAACGAGATAGAAAAACCGTCGCTCTATGGCGGATACAATAGTGATAATAATACTTATACGTTTGGCTTTGAGGGAGAAGGCGAGATACACTACTCTATATATTATGTTAACGATAAGCAGGAGGATGTGAAAGATGCCACTTACGAGATGGGACAGGATGAAGTGGAATTGCTTGGCGCAGCTACCGTTACAGCATGGCGACAGGTGGGCAGTCTCAAGAGTGCCGAGGTCAAGGGTAAACTATTTGAGTTGTCAAAGACAACCCTTTCTGTTATCAACGGGAAAGAAAGTAAGGCGCAAGCTCCTGCACTGGTACCTGGCGTAGAGGTGGGAGACGGTGTCACAGTGACGTATTCACAGAGTTCTGCAGCAGATTTCTCAGACATAGCTACCATTAACGAGACAACGGGAGAGATGACCATCAAAGGTCCCGGTACGGCAATATTCCTAGTTACGGTGGAAGGCAGTGAAAATAGCAATGTATTCAACGAGTATAACGAGATTCCGCTGTCCTTTACACTCTCTGTTGAGGATGGTTATCCGATTTGGATAAACGACGGTACAGGCGAAGCTGCGATAAGAGTTACGGAGGAAAACCGTGAACATATTCTTGGGGAAAATAACACCTCAGTGAGATTCGACGGAAACAAAACGCTGATTCTTGACCACGCTACATTGACCAGCATTGAGTCTTCATTGAGCGAGGGTGGGGAACTGAAGGTGTTCCTTATCGGTGAGAATACAGTTACACATATGATGGATACTGGTCAGCAGGCACCTAAACTTACTATCGAGACTGCTTACAACAATCCCGGCAGACTGACGCTGGGAGAATATGGTAATGGTGTCGTTATGGGTTTCTCTGGTGATGATATAGTACAGCCACTTGCCATCCTATCCCCAGATGGTGTTAAGTCACTTATTGGTACTACGGCTGCCATCTCCAACGCGACCATTGGTGCACCACTGAACCTGATTATTGATAATGTGACAGAGACTGCGCAGGGCGTTGAGACCAATCTTGACTATAGCAATCCGACAGGTGATAATGCAGGTGTTGCATCAAGTTCGTTGACAAATACCATCATCAATAATGTGCTCTATACTTTGCATGATACGCAAACAGCTGGTGCTACTGACGATGGTTATGACACAGATACGAAACAGATTGTATTAAACAGCCTGATGACTGATGGTGCTGTGAAAGAAGTTAATTCTAAGGTTGAAGATGGATCGCTGTTACCTGGTACAAATGATTATGCCTCTAGTTATAATGGTCTGACCTTCATGGTGCCTGCTGGTACAGGAACTATTTCATTGGAGACCAACACCGCAGCTGACCGTGAGTTCCATTTGATGGTGGGTGATCAGGATCCTGTCACCGTTATCAATAAGGAAGACAATGACAATGCTGCATTCTCGATAGATTATGCTGTATCTAAGTCTACTTACGTTTATCTGTACTTGGTAGAGAAAGCGGCTGCCCTGGCTTCAAGCAGAGGCTCACACCGTATTGGTCCGAAGTCTGGTATTGGTGGCGGACTGGGAGCACTGAGCGTAAAAAGTTTAGCGGAAGACATTGCTTCCCCGGCAGTCATTCCTTCAAATTATAAGATGTGTACAGCTTCAATGGTGACCTATAGTGGTACAGGTGGTATTATTGTTGACGATGCTACCGTGACGGACATCGATGCCGCAGCGTTTGTCAAAGGTGGCAGTGCTGCTTCACGTCGCGCTTTGTATGAGAATGTTCCATTTGTCGACCTGAGCCAGACTTCTATTGTCGGTAAGGACATCAGCCGTTCGGAAGGAGCCTTCGAAGGATTCCCAGAGTCTACACTGATCTATCTGCCTGCTGGTAATACTTCTTCAGAGCCTAATATCATCATCGGTAAAGTGTGCGAGAAGATGGTTCTTAACGGTGCAGATAATAACACGAAAGCATTCGAGCTGATTGACAAAGTGACAGAATTCACCGCTGCCAATGCGAAGTTGGAGCGTTCATTCGGTAGTGTTTCTTCTACCGTCTATCTGCCATTCGGTATCAGCAAACCAGCCGACTACGGTGACTTCTGGACAATCTCTGCTGTTGATACAGAGAAACTGGAAGTGACACTCACAAAAGCCGCTACTGTTGAAGCAAATACGGCATACGTATTCATACCAAAGGAAGGTGTTACTGAATTGGAAGTGAAGAACACGAAGGTTAAAAAGCTCTCTGTACCTTCTGACGCAAAACTACAAGGTACATACGAGGTGAAAGACTACGAGGATGGCATGTACTGCTATGCTGGTGATGACGAGGATGATATCAAGAAGGGCGACTTCGTGAAGATGGGTTCTGGCTCGAAAGTTCCTCCATTCCGTGCCTACTTCAAGACAATTTCTGCTGGCTCTCGTTTCACTACCATCTGGGATGGCGACGATACAACAGGATTACGCTCTGTATTGACAGATGGCTTCGATGGACAGAACTTATGGTATGACCTGAATGGTCGTCGTATCGATAAGCCTGCTACGAAGGGCATCTTCATCCACAACGGTAAGAAGTATATCAACAAGTAATTTAAAAGATCATAGTATATGAAGAAAAAGTATATAAGTCCTATCATCGAGGAGGTTGACCTGCATCAGCAGGCAACCATCCTTGCAGGCAGCTATCATGGCTATGCCGGCTCTAAAGGGCTCTCTTTAGATGATGAGGATACAGACAGTGAAATCCTGAACGAAATCTTAGGGATGCCCCTCTGATTTGAAAGTTTTCCAAAAAAAGTTCCCAAAAAGTTTGGCGGTTACATAAAAAGTACGTACCTTTGCAACCGCAAAACAAAAGGGAGGCTCCCTAGCTCAACTGAATAGAGCATCTGACTACGGATCAGAAGGTTGTGGGTTTGAATCCCGCGGGAGTCACAAAAAAGAAGAAGTCCAAGACGAAAGTTTACTTTCAGTTTTGGACTTCTTCTTTTGTGTATGTGTAGACCTTATTTAATAAGGTCTACACTACGTTTCAAGAACTTATCGAGAGCCTCGCCTTTCAGCATACCGTTCTGCAACAGAGCGAGGTCGATAAGCTGGTGAACGATGGAGTTGCCCTTCGCATAGTCGGCAAGGATCTGTTGCTTCTTGTCTTTCTGCTCCTGGATAGCCTTCTCCGTATTCGTCTTGTCGTCCTTCTCCTCCTGTGTCAGTTCCTCAGCCTTCTTCTTGTCCTGAGCCTGACGGATAGCGGCAAGACGAGCCTCCTGTCCTTTCAACTCAGCATCCACTGGTTTCAGTGCCTCCTCAGTAGAGGTTTTACACTCGTCAAGCACTCGCTTTACCAACGGGTGGTCGCTGTTCAGAACCAGGTTCATCGAGTCGGGCATCTGGGCGTAGAAGTTCATGCCCGGCTGGAAACGACTCATCTCCTTCATACGACGCATATACTCGTTCTGGGTAATCATCACAGGACGAGCCTGCTCACCCAGCGACTGTACCTCCACCATGAACTCCGTCTTCTCGATCTTCGGCATCTGTGAGCGGAAGACTGATGACAAATTGGCAGACTCGTCCTCTGTCAGTGTCGACTTAGGAGCATCGTCCTTCACAATCAGTCGCTCGATGATGTCACTGTCGACACGGGTGAAGCGGCTCTTCTCAAACTTCTGCTCCAGCATCTGGATGGCGGGAACGTCAAGTTGTCCGTCAAGCAGCAGTACGGAATAGCCCTTATCCTTTGCTGCCTGGATATAACTGTACTGCTCATCCTTGTCAGTGGCATAGAGGTAAACGAGGGTGTCGTCCTTGTCCTTCTGTGCACCCTCGATGAGTGTCTTATACTCATCGAACGTGAAGTATTTACCGTCCGTGTCCTTCATCAGGGCGAAGTCCTTGGCACGGTCGTAGAAACTCTCCTCACTCAGCATACCGTAGTTGATGAAGAGTTTCAGGTCGTCCCACTTCTCCTCATACTGCTTGCGGTCCTCCTTGAAGATGCTCTGCAGACGGTCTGCGACCTTCTTGGTGATATACGTGGAGATCTTCTTCACGTCACGGTCGCTCTGCAAGTAAGAACGAGAGACGTTCAGTGGGATATCCGGTGAGTCGATGACACCATGCAACAGGGTCAGGAACTCAGGGACGATGCCCTCCACCTGGTCGGTCACAAACACTTGGTTGCAGTAGAGTTGTATCTTGTTGCGCTGCAGGTCGATATTCGACTTGATACGTGGGAAGTAGAGAATACCCGTCAGGTTGAAAGGATAGTCCACGTTCAGGTGGATCCAGAACATCGGCTCGTCACTCATGGGATAGAGGGTACGGTAGAAACTCTTATAGTCCTCGTCCTTCAGATTAGAGGGTGCCTTGGTCCACAGCGGCTCCACATGATTAATAATATTATCCTCGGCGGTGTCCACCATCTTCTTCTCGTCAGAAGACCACTCCTGCTTCTTGCCGAAAGCGACAGGGACAGCCATGAACTTACAGTATTTGTTCAGCAGTTCCTGAATCTTCTGCTTCTCCAAGAACTCCTTGCAGTCGTCATCGATATACAGGATGATATCGGAACCACGGTCCTCCTTCTCCGCCTCGTCAATCTCATAGGCAGGACTGCCGTCGCAACTCCATTTCACAGCCTTGGCACCTTCCTTATACGATTTAGTGATGATCTCCACCTTCTTCGACACCATGAACGAGGAATAGAAACCCAGTCCGAAGTGTCCGATGATGTTGTTGGCATTGTCCTTGTACTTCTCCAGGAAGTCGTTGACACCCGAGAAAGCGATCTGGTTGATGTACTTGTCAATCTCATCCTCCGTCATACCGATACCACGGTCACTGATGGTAATCGTGCCTTTGTCAGTGTCCAGACTGATATGGACGGCAAGGTCGCCTAACTCACCCTTGAACTCACCCTGTTCTTTCAGGGTCTTCAACTTCTGAGTAGCGTCAACGGCATTGCTGACCATCTCACGGAGGAATATCTCATGATCTGAGTAGAGGAACTTTTTGATGACGGGGAAGATGTTCTCTGTAGTAACCCCGATATTACCTTTCTGCATATACCTTATTTATTATTATATGATAAACTTCTGCACTAAATAATGCAAATACCGTGCCATATTCAAAAAAAAGTAGTAACTTTGCACACAAATTACGAAAAGAAATGAAAAGAAGATGGCATTGTAAACCAGGAGAACAACCCACGGAGTTTGATAAGCGGATCATGTATCTGGAGAACAAAGGGGCTTTGGTTCCTACTCGTGACCTGATCAAGACACCAGAGCAGATAGAGGGTATCCGTCGTGCCGGTGTTGTCAACACGGGGGTATTAGACTTGATAGAGAAGGAGATACACGCTGGTATGTCGACCTTGGAGATAGACCAGTTATGTCGTGACTATTGCGATCAGCATGGTGCCATACCAGCCTGCCTGAACTATGAGGGATTCCCCATGAGTGTCTGCACGAGTATCAACGAGGTGGTGTGTCATGGTATTCCCAAGGCTACGGATATCTTGGAGGAGGGTGACATCATCAATGTCGACTTCACCACGATTCTCGACGGTTATTATGCGGATGCCTCCCGTATGTTCATCATCGGAAAGACGACACCTGAGAAGGAACAGCTCGTCAGGGTGACGAAGGAATGTCTGGAGATTGGTATGGAGGCGGCAAAACCTTGGGGCTTCGTCAATGAGATAGGCAAGGCTATCGAGAAGCATGCGAAGAGATACCACTATGGGGTGGTGCGTGACTTATGCGGTCATGGGGTAGGTCTCCATTTCCACGAGGAGCCGGAGGTATGCCATTTCGCCCAGAAGAAAGCTGGTATGCTGCTGGTTCCTGGCATGGTGTTCACCATCGAGCCGATGATTAACATGGGAACGTGGAAAGTCTTTATTGATGCCGACGATCCCTATGGATGGGAAGTCATCTCGGAGGATGAGCAGCCCAGTGCGCAATGGGAGCACACCCTGCTGATGACCGAGCATGGTGTAGAGATTTTAACCCATTGATACCGGAACATCGAGACCCCGAGACCCCGAGATCCCGAGATCTCGAGATACCGAGATACCGAAATACCGAGATCCCGAGATCTCGCAATATCGTAATATCGAAATGACTAAGAATATATATATATTAGGTATAGAGTCCAGCTGCGACGATACATCCGCAGCCGTTCTGAAGGATGGCGTCTTGCTGTCGAACGTGACAGCGTCACAGGCTGTCCATGAGGCATACGGTGGAGTGGTGCCGGAGCTTGCTTCTCGTGCCCATCAGCAGAATGTGGTGCCTGTCGTTGACCAGGCGATCAAGAAAGCGGGTATCACCAAGGAGCAGTTGACGGCTGTCGCCTTTACCAGAGGTCCAGGTTTGATGGGCTCCCTGTTGGTAGGTGTCAGCTTCGCCAAGGGTTTTGCCCGCTCACTGGGTATTCCACTTATTGACGTGAACCACCTGCAAGGACATGTGATGGCGCATTTCATCAAAGAGTCGGAGGACGATACCAACCAGCCCCCGCTGCCATTCCTTTGTCTGCTGGTCAGCGGTGGTAACTCACAGATAGTCAAGGTGAATGCCTATAACGACATGGAGGTGTTGGGACAGACCATCGATGATGCGGCAGGTGAGGCTATCGACAAATGCTCGAAGGTGATGGGACTCGGTTATCCCGGTGGTCCTATCATTGACCGTCTGGCTCGTCAGGGTAACCCCAAGGCATACCAGTTCGCGGAGCCGCATATCCCCGGACTCGACTATAGCTTCTCGGGACTCAAGACCTCTTTCCTTTATAATATGCGGAAATGGGTGGAGGAAGATCCCGATTTCATCGAGCATCACAAAGAGGATATCGCAGCCTCGTTGGAATGGACGATTGTCGATATTCTGATGAAGAAACTGCGTCTTGCCGTGAAGCAGACTGGTATCAAGCATGTCGCCGTGGCTGGTGGCGTGAGTGCCAATAACGGACTGCGTAATGCATTCCACGACCATGCCAAGCGGTTTGGCTGGACCATCTATATCCCGAAGTTCAGCTATACCACGGACAATGCCGCCATGATCGGTATCGTGGGCTATTACAAATATCTCGACGGTGAGACGTGTCCGATTGATGCGCCTGCCTTCTCGAAAGTAACATTCAAATAAAATACATCGACTATGTTGGATTTTGAAAGTAAGATTATCAGCAGGGAAGTAAGTCAGATTCTCTGGGAGATTGAGAAAACTGTTGCTACAGCAGAGAGCTGTACGGGTGGACGCATCGCCGAGTCACTCATCTCCATCCCCGGTGCCTCCAAGTATTTCAAGGGAGGTATCGTTTGTTATGTGGATGAGGTCAAAGAGCGACTGTTAGGTGTTGACCCGCAAGTGTTGGAAGAGCAGACTGCTGTTTGTGAGGAAGTTGCACGCCAGTTGGTTGCTGGCGCCTGCAAAGCATTGAACACAGACTTTGCCATCTCCGCAACAGGTTTCGCAGGACCTACAGGAGGCACGAAAGATATTCCTGTGGGAACCATCTGGCTCGCATGCGGCTCCCCCGAGAAGCAAGTGACTCTGAAAGTGGAGGAGGACCACGGTCGTGACATCAACCTCGCTATTGCTACCAATAAAGCGATGCAAATGTTTCTTGACTTTCTTAAAGCAGAGACAGGATATATTGAAGAAGTTAAAAAATATTAAGAGAAAGAGAAAACTCCCAAGTTTAAACTTTAAACTCTAAACTTTTTCGTACCTTTGCACCCTGTTTGGAGTAAGTTACAATTTAGGAACTAGAAAAAGTAGATAGAAATGTCTAAAATTTGTCAGATTACGGGAAAGAAGGCACAGATCGGTAATAATGTGTCTCACTCAAAGCACCGCACAAAGCGTAGCTTTGATGTAAACCTGTTCAGCAAGAAGTTCTACTATGTAGAGGAGGCTTGCTGGATTCAGTTGAAGATCAGCGCCGCTGGTCTGCGTATGATTAACAAGGTTGGTCTGGACGCTGCCCTGAAGCAGGCTGTTGCTAAAGGTTATGTAGACTGGAAGGACATTAAAGTTATAGGAGACTAATTATTATGGCAGGCAAGAAAGCAAAAGGTAATCGCGTACAGGTCATCCTGGAGTGCACCGAGATGAAAGAGAGTGGACTTCCTGGAACAAGCCGTTATATCACGACGAAAAACCGTAAGAACACTCCTGAGAGAATGGAATTGAAGAAGTATAACCCCATCCTGAAGCGCATGACTGTGCACAAGGAGATTAAATAATCTGTTTAAAGCATGGCAAAGAAAACCGTCGCTACCCTCCATGAAGGCTCAAAGGATGGTCGCGCTTACACAAAGGTTATCAAGATGGTAAAGAGCCCTAAGACTGGTGCTTACATCTTCGACGAGCAGATGGTTCCTAACGAGGCTGTTAAGGACTTCTTCAAGAACTAAGGATTCAAGATTTTTAGTATAGATAAAATTAAGGCTACAATGTTTGGTTGTAGCCTTATTTTTTTGTAACTTTGCACCGATTAAATCGATTGTTTTGAGCTATTATGGGTATATTTGGTTTCTTTAATAAGGATAAAAAGGAGACACTCGACAAAGGATTGGAAAAGACAAAGACGAGTGTGTTCGACAAACTGGCACGTGCGGTAGCAGGTAAGTCGAAGGTGGATGACGATGTATTGGATGATTTGGAGGAGGTGCTTATCACCAGTGATGTGGGTGTTGATACGACCTTGAAGATCATTCAGCGTATTGAGGAGCGTGTCGCTCGTGACAAGTATGTCAGCACGAGTGAGCTGAACGGCATCCTTCGTGATGAAATCGCCGCTTTGTTGGCAGAGAACAATTCTGAGGATAACGATAACTGGGACTTGCCTTCCGATCATAAACCATACGTCATCTTGGTCGTTGGCGTGAATGGTGTAGGTAAGACCACCACCATCGGCAAACTTGCGTGGCAGTTTAAGCAGGCTGGTAAGAAAGTGTATCTTGGTGCCGCTGACACCTTCCGTGCCGCTGCCGTGGAGCAGTTGTGCATCTGGGGTGAGCGAGTAGGGGTTCCTGTCGTCAAGCAACAGATGGGCAGTGACCCTGCCTCTGTGGCTTTCGATACATTGAGTTCTGCGAAGGCTAATGGTGCTGATGTCGTTCTCATTGATACTGCAGGTCGTCTGCATAATAAGGTAGGACTGATGAACGAGTTGAAGAAGATCAAGGACGTGATGAAGAAAGTGTTGCCCGAGGCTCCCGATGAGGTCATGCTTGTACTGGATGGTAGTACGGGACAGAATGCTTTTGAGCAGGCAAAGCAGTTTTCTGCTGTCACCCAGATCACGTCTCTTGCCATCACCAAACTCGATGGAACCGCTAAAGGTGGAGTGGTTATTGGTATCAGTGACCAGCTGAAAGTACCTGTAAAGTATATTGGGTTAGGTGAAGGGATGGAAGACCTCCAGCTGTTTAATAAGCGCCAGTTTGTAGACTCTCTCTTTAAGAATGACTAAAAAGACGATCGATTTCATCACGTTAGGATGCTCGAAGAATCTTGTTGACAGTGAGAAACTGATGGGACTCTTCGAGGCAAACGGCTATCATGTGACGCATGATAGTGAGAATCCGCAGGGTGAGATCGTGGTTATCAATACGTGTGGTTTCATTGAGGATGCCAAGCAAGAGAGCATCGATACCATCCTTGAGTTTGCGCAGGCAAAGACGGAAGGGAGAATCGAGAAACTATACGTAATGGGCTGTCTGTCAGAACGCTACCTTGCCGACCTTGAAGCAGAGATTCCAGAGGTGGACGGCTGGTATGGGAAGTTTAATTACAATGAACTACTAAACACTATAGTCACTATAGACACTATAGGAACTATAGATACTATAGGCACTATATCCCCTATAGAAACTATAGCCCCTCGCCATTTAACCACCCCACGTCACTACGCCTATATCAAGATCTCCGAGGGATGCGACCGCCATTGCGCCTATTGCGCCATACCTATTATTACTGGTAAGCATCAGAGCCGCCCCATGGACGAGATTCTGGAGGAAGTGCGTGCCTTGGTCGCTCAAGGAACAAAAGAGTTTCAAGTGATTGCCCAGGAGTTGACCTACTATGGAGTGGATATCGATGGGAAGCAACATATCGCCGAACTCATCGAGAAAATGGCAGACATCGAAGGGGTGGAGTGGATCCGTCTGCATTATGCCTATCCCGCTCATTTCCCTTGGGACCTGCTGAAGGTGATGCGGGAGAAGAAGAATGTATGCAAGTATCTGGATATCGCCCTGCAGCATATCAGCGACCACATGCTTACTCGTATGCAGCGGCATGTGACGAAGGAGGAGACCTATGCGCTGGTGAAAAGGATGCGAGAGGAAGTGCCGGGCATCCATCTCCGTACCACATTGATGGTTGGATTTCCTGGTGAAACCGATGAGGATTATCAGGAGTTATTGGATTTCACCCGATGGGCTCGCTTTGAGAGGATGGGCGCTTTTGCGTATTCTGAGGAAGACGGTACTTATTCGGCAAAGCATTACAAGGATGACGTTCCTGCTGATGTGAAACAAGCCCGCTTAGACCGCTTGATGCGTTTACAGCAACAGATCAGTGCGGAGATTGAAGCGACTAAAATAGGAAAGATATTGCGTGTCGTCATTGACCGCATAGAGGGTGACTGGTATGTGGGGCGTAGCGAGTTCTGTTCCCCGGAAGTCGATCCGGAAGTGTTGATTCCATCGGGCGAGTCATTAACTGTCGGTGCCTTTTATGACGTGAGAGTGACAGATGCGGAGGAGTTTGATATTTACGCAACAACAAGAATATGAACAACAAGGAATTCATTAACCAGCTGTCAGCGCTTTCCGGGTATGATGTGAAAGATACTCAGAAACTGGTGAATAATGTTATCACGGCAATGAGTGATGCCTTTGTGACAGACAGCAGTGTCATCGTTCCTAACTTCGGTGTCTTCGAGACCAAGAAGAAGATGGAGCGTATCATTGTTAATCCTTCTACGGGGCAGAGAATGCTTGTACCACCCAAATTGGTGTTGAATTTCAAACCCAACCAGACATGGAAGGAGAAATTGAAAGGAGGTCAGTAATGGGAAAGCTAACAATACAGGAGATTGCCAAGATTCTTGTTAAGAAAAACAAGCTGACAACGAAAGAGGCGAATCAGTTTGCATCCATGATGTTTGAAGTCATTCAGCAGAATCTCAATGAAGAGGAACTGGTGAAGGTTAAAGGTCTTGGTACATTCAAGATGATCCGTGTAGAGGCACGTGAGAGTGTCAGTGTTCGCACTGGTGAGCGTGTGCTGATAGACAGTCATGCTAAAATCACATTCACTCCGGATGCTACGATGAAGGAGTTGGTGAACAAGCCGTTCTCCCAATTCGACACAGTCATATTGAATGACGGTGTGGAGTTTGAGGATATTCCTGATGAGGAACCGGAAGAGGAGCAAGAGGAGGTGGTAGATCATGCACCTGTTATGACAAAAATGGTTGAGCAGCCTGTGGTACCAGAGCAACCAGTGGAGGTTGAACCAGAGCAACAGCCAGTGGAGGTTGAACCAGAGCAACAGCCAGCTGAGGTTGAAGCAGAGCTTCAGCCAGTTGAAGTTGAACCAGAGCAACAGCCAGTTGAAACTGAAACGGCTCAGCCCCTTGTTGAGGATCAGCAAAATGACGAGCAACAACCTCTTGTCGCTTTCGATGACGAGGAAGAGAAGGGCTCTTGGAAAAAGATCATAGGGTATGTGTTGTTGGCACTTGTTCTGATGGCTGCTTCTGCATACGCCGGCTATTGGTATGGAAGGAATATGGATAAAGCGACTGTTGAGGAACCAATCGTTGAAACGCCCCAAGTAGCACCTGTAGACAGTATAGAGGTGATAACTGCCGATTCTATCGACAACATAGAGGAGTCTGCGATCAACGTACCCCAGCAGGAACAGACGCAGGAAGTGAAACCAGAAGCCAAACCGGCACAACCTGCCGCTGAGGAGGAACCGTTCTGGAAGAAGTACGAGGCAATGGATGCCCGTGTTCGCACGGGTGCCTATCATATTGTAGGAACCGACCACGAGGTCAAGGTGCGGAAAGGGGAGACCCTCTCCAGAATTGCCCTTCATGAGTTAGGCGAGGGGATGTCTTGTTATATCGAGGTTTATAATGGTCTGAAAGCCAATACCCCATTGCAAGAGGGACAGATCATCAAAATCCCCAAGCTGAAATGGAAGAAGAAAAGAACAAATAATTAAATAATAGTATAAGTATGAAACTGAAAATTGCAGTCCTTCCTGGTGACGGAATAGGACCAGAGATTATGAAGCAGGGCGTAGCCGTATTGGATGCTATCGCTGAGAAATTTGGACATGAGTTCTCTTACGAGGAGGCTCTTTGTGGTGCTCATGCCATTGATGCCGTGGGTGATCCATACCCAGAGGCTACCCATGATGTATGTATGCGTGCCGATGCCGTATTGTTTGCTGCAGTCGGTGACCTTCGTTTCGACAACAACCCCACGGCAAAGGTACGTCCTGAGCAGGGATTGCTTGCCATGCGTAAGAAATTAGGACTGTTCGCCAATGTACGTCCTGTCGCTACGTTCGACTGTCTGCTGCATAAGTCTCCTTTGAAGGATGAGTTGCTGAAAGGTGCCGACTTCGTGGTGATCCGTGAGTTGACGGGTGGTATGTATTTTGGAGAGAAATACCAAGACAATGACAAGGCTTACGATACCGATATCTATACACGTCCGGAGATTGAGCGTATCCTGAAGGTTGCCTTCGAGACAGCACAGAAACGTAAGAAGCACCTGACGGTGGCGGACAAGGCTAATGTCTTGGCAAGTTCTCGTCTGTGGCGTCAGATCGCCAAGGAGATGGAGTCGCAGTATCCTGATGTCCATACCGATTATATGTTTATCGACAATGCCTCTATGCGTGTACTGACAGAGCCTCGTTTCTTTGATGTCATCGTGACAGAGAACACGTTTGGTGACATCCTGACCGACGAGACTTCTTGTATCACGGGTTCGATGGGCTTGCAGCCCTCATCGTCACTCGGTGAGCACACACCTTTGTTTGAGCCTGTGCATGGCTCATGGCCCCAGGCTGCTGGTCAGAACATCGCAAACCCATTGGCGGAGATACTCTCTGCTGCCATGTTGCTGGAGCATTTCGACTTGAAGAAGGAGGGTGCCTTGATCCGTGAGGCTGTGAATGCTTCTCTGGATGCTAATGTGCGTACTCCCGAGATTCAAGTGGAGGGTGGTGCCAAGTATGGTACGAAGGAAGTTGGAGCATGGATCGTAGACTATATCAAAAAAGCATAGTCTTAGCCATTTGCTGTTGGCTGATGACGATGGGCATCCAGGCGCAGTCGAACCAGCAATGGCGAGACTCCCTGAATGCCATTAACCAGCAGATAGCAAGGTCGCCCTATCATGTCGATCTGCATCTTCGGAAGGCTGCCATTAACCTGGAACTGCAGCAATGGGAATTTGCCATAGACGAGTATAAGACGATTCTCCGTCATGACGAGAAGAATCTCACCGCTTTGTTTTATCGTGCCTATGCTTATACCCACATGCGTCGTTACGACTTAGCGAAGAATGACTATAATGACATCTTATTGGAGAAACCAACCCACTTGGAGGCTCGTCTCGGACTGGCTTATGTCCATCAACTGATGGGTAAGCGTAATGATGCGCTCGACCTCCTGAATATCGTGGTGGAGCAACATCCTGACTCTATCTCTGGGTATGTGGCACGTGCGTCATTGGAGACGGACATGCAGCGTTATGAAGCCGCGCTCTATGATTGGGAGGTGGCTAAGAAATTAGACCCGGAGAATGTCGACTATCAGTTGTCATATATTGATGTGCTGATATATCTGGGTAGAAAGGAGGCTGCGCGAAGGGAACTCGACCAGTTATCGGGTAGGGGAGTCAACCAAGGTGCGCTCCGTGCTTTCTATAAACGAATCAAATGAATAAAAAAGGTAAGCGTATCCGCTCTGACGCCTTGTGTTCTGCCTTGATAGTTAGTATCTTTGC